>NZ_JARAML010000001.1:0-331443 GCF_028807375.1 Marinovum sp. PR37
ATTCAAAATTACCCTCAAAAAACTCGCAAAATCATGAGCCGAGCACGAGGGACCCCAACGACACGGAGATGAGACATGACAGTAAAGAACTACTTCCCGGGGAGCGAAAACCAGCTCTTCGACGCCGGTGGCGGGCTGACCCGGAAGGTCGGCGCCTATAATGACAATGCGATGGTGGTCGAGGTGCATTTCGACACCGGCACGGTGGCAGCGCGCCACCACCATCCACACGAGCAGATCACCTATGTGATCTCGGGCAAATTCGAATTCACGGTGGGCGACGAGACCTACATCGTTGCCGCCGGCGACTCGCTCTACAAGCAGCCCAATATCGAACACGGCGCCACCTGTCTCGAGGCCGGTACGCTGCTGGATATCTTCACGCCGCATCGGGAAGATTTCCTATGAAAGACAATCCTCAAGACCAACTTAACGGAGTACATGGCATGACCAAACCTGTCATCGGGTTCATCGGCCTCGGCCTCATGGGCGGCAATATGGTGGAGAACCTTCAGAAGCGGGGCTACGAGCTCATCGTGATGGATCTCAATACCGAGGCCGTGGCAAAATGCCTCGCGCGTGGCAAGGCGCGCGAGGCGGCCTCGGCCAGGGAACTGGCGGAGGCCAGCGACATCGTGATGCTCTGTCTGACCAAGTCGGACGTGGTCGAAAAGATCGTCTATGCCGAGGACGGCATCCTTGCCGGCATTCGCGAAGGCGCGGTGCTGATCGATTTCGGCACTTCGATCCCGGCCTCGACCCGCAAGATCGGCGCCGACCTGGCCAAAAAGGGCGCCGGCATGATCGACGCGCCGCTGGGCCGCACCCCGGCCCATGCCACCGACGGGCTGCTCAATATCATGGCCGCCGGCGAGAAGGCGACCTTTGACAAGGTCAAGCCGGTGCTGGAAGAGCAGGGCGAGAATGTCTTCTACCTCGGCGCGCTCGGGGCCGGTCACACCACCAAGCTGATCAACAATTTCATGGGCATGACCACGGTCTGCACCATGAGCCAGGCCTTTGCCGTGGCCGACAGGGCCGGTGTCGATCGCCAGCAGCTCTACCACATCATGTCGACCGGCCCGTCGAATTCGCCGTTCATGGGCTTCTGCAAGAACTATGCCGTGGATGGCGTCAGCGACCTGGGCTTTTCGATCAACAATGCCAACAAGGATCTGGGCTATTTCCTCGAGATGGCCAAGGATCTGGGCACGCGGGCCGAGATTGCCGAGGGCACCTCGCACAATCTTCAGGCTGCGGTCGACGCCGGCCTGGGCGAGGGCAATGTTCCGGAGATCTTCGATTATTTCATGACCCTCGAGCGATGAGGCCTCCGGCGGGAAGGCTTGCCTTTCCGCCGCTCGCCGGCGCGCGCAGGCCGGCGGCAACGGCGGCGCCCGCTGGCGCGGGCCAACCGCCACGTTTGAATTGATTCCGCCGCACAAGTCATTATTTAACGGCATGACAAGGTGAGACTGGTCTATAATGGCAGAATTCCGCGCGTTTCCGACGTGAAACGCGACATTCCGAGGCGCCGGCTTAGCAGCAGCGCTTTCGTAAGGGAATTTGACATATAGACGACGGGGAGCGACGGCATGCTGAAAACTCTGGATACGCCGGTGGCACGGACATCGACCGACATGGTCTTCAATGCGCTCTACGAAGAGATCTCGACGTTGAAGCTCCTGCCGGGGACCAAAATGTCCGAGGCCGAGGTGGCGAACCGCATGGGCGTGTCGCGGCAGCCGGTGCGCGATGCCTTCAACCGGCTGGGCAACATGGGGCTGCTGCTGATCCGGCCGCAGCGCGCCACGGTGGTACGCGGTTTCTCGATGGACGAGATCCAGAATTCGCGGTTCATCCGGCTGGCGGTCGAGCTCGAGGTCATCCGGGAGGCCTGCGCGGTCTGGGACGCCGAAAAGGCCGGGCTGCTCGAGGCCAGCCTGGCCGAGCAGCGGGCGGTGATCGACGCTGGCCAGAATGACCGATTTCACGCGATGGACTATGATTTCCACCGACTGATCTGCGAACTCGGCGGCCGGCCGCTGGCCTTCGAGACGATCGAACGCTGCAAGCAGACGGTCGATCGGCTCTGCGTGCTGAGCTTTGGCCAGGAACGGGCCCTGAGCGATGTTTTTGGCGATCATTGCGATATCGCGCAGGCGCTGGCGGCGCGCGACGAACAGGCGGTGCGCGATGTCATGCGGCGCCATCTGCGACGGTTGGACGAGACCGTCACCCAGATCCATTCGGCGCATGCGGATTACTTTGAATAACCGGCCCCGAAAGCAGGCGGGCAGGGGCCGCGCCGCCCCGGCTCACGCAATCGTGGGCGCAATGTGTTTGGTGCAGGCGGCTCCGGTTCTTGGGGGCTGCGCCCAAAGACGGTAAACTCGGTCAGGTAATTGTAACGGTTGCCGACAGCGCCCGGCTGCGGGCCTGTCCGACAGGAGAGTTTCCATGCCTCAACTTCCAATCCGACGCCGACACCTGATTGCCGCCGGTGGCGCGGCTCTGGCTCTGGGACTGATATCACCCCTGGTCGCGCAGTCGGTCACGCCGACGCGCACGATGCGGGGCGGTGCCAACAATTACCGCCCCGGCGCGCCGATCGTCGACCGCATCGGCGGCGGCGGCTTCTGGATGAGCGGCACGGTGCGCCGCGCCGGTGACGGCGCGCCGCTTGCCGGCCAGCGCATCCAGATCTGGGCGCATACCACCGAAGGCCACGAACGCGACCCGCAGAGCCACGGCGCGACGCTGACCGACGAGAACGGCATGTTCCGGCTGGAGATGCCGCAGATCGTGCCGGCCTTTGGCCAGCCGCATGGCCATTTGGCCTATGACAGCGGCGATTATGAGACGGTGTTTCTGCGCCCGGTGATGGGCAGCGCGCGCGACACCAGCCTGGAGGCGCATTTCGTCCTGCAACCGGCGTGAGGGGGCCGGGCCGGCTGCCTGCGGCGCTGATCTGGGCGGGGCTCGGGCTGGCGCTGGGCCTTCCCTTGGTCGCGGCGGCGGACAGCCCCTTGCTGGCCTATCGCCGACCGGTCTATATCGCGGCCGGCTTTGCCGGGGTGGTCGGGCTGATGCTGCTGGCGGTGCAGCCCCTGCTGGCGGCAGGCCTGCTCCCGGGGCTGTCGCCGAGGCAGAGCCGGCGGCTGCACCGGTTTGCGGGTGCGGCGTTGGTGCTGGCGGTGATCGGACATGTGGTGGGGCTCTGGATCACCAGCCCGCCGGATGTGATCGACGTGCTGCTCCTGCGGTCGCCGACGCCGTTTTCGATCTGGGGCGTGCTGGCGATGTGGGCGCTGTTTGCCAGCGCCACGCTGGCCGTGCTGCGCCGCCGCCTGGCCTCTCGGCTCTGGCGCCGGGCGCATCGCGGGCTGGCGCTGGTGATCGTTGCCGGGACGGTGGCGCATGCGCTTCTGATTCAGGGCACGATGGAGCCGGTGAGCAAGGCCGGTCTCAGCATTCTGGCCGGGCTTGCGGTGCTCTGGGCCGTGGCGGGGCGAAACTCTGCCCGGTAGCCGCCCGGACGTGCAGATCCGCCTTGCACGCTTGGGCGGGGGCGCTTAGAAGACCCCAGATTTGAAATAGGCGGGCTGGGACTCGCCCTCGAACTTATGGGGAATGGGATGCAGGTCACCGAGACTCTGAACGAAGGTCTGAAGCGCGAATACGCGATCACCGTCAGCGCCGCCGAGCTGGAAGAAAAGGTCAACGAAAAGCTGGCCGAAGCCCAGCCCGAGATCGAGATGAAGGGCTTTCGCAAGGGCAAGGTGCCGATGCCGCTGCTGAAGAAGCAGTTCGGCCAGCGTCTGCTGGGCGAAGCGATGCAGGAAACCATCGACGGCGCGATGAACCAGCATTTCGAAGCCAGCGGCGACAAGCCGGCGCTTCAGCCCGAGGTCAAGATGACCAACGAGGACTGGAAAGAGGGCGACGACGTCAATGTCGAGATGTCCTATGAAAAGCTGCCCGAAATCCCCGAGGTCGATCTGAAATCCATCTCGCTCGAGAAGATGACCGCCAAGGCCGGTGACGACGAGGTGGACGAGGCGCTGAAGAACCTCGCCGAGACCGCGCAGGACTTCAAGGCCCGCGACGAAGGTGCGGCCGCCGAAGACGGTGATCAGGTGGTCTTTGATTTCGTCGGCAAGGTCGACGGCGAAGCCTTCGAAGGTGGCTCGGCCGAGGATTACCCGCTGGTGCTGGGCTCCGGTTCGTTCATCCCGGGTTTCGAGGAACAGCTGGTCGGCGCCAAGGCCGGCGAGGAAAAGGACGTCACCGTCACTTTCCCCGAGGAATACCAGGCCGAGCATCTGGCCGGCAAGGAAGCGGTTTTCTCTTGCACCATCAAAGAGGTGAAGGAGCCGGTTGCGGCGGAGCTCGATGACGAACTGGCAAAGAAATTCGGCGCCGAGTCGCTGGATGCGCTGAAAGAGCAGATCCGGGAGCGTCTGGAAGCAGAATACGCCGGTGCCGCCCGCCAGGTGACCAAGCGGGCGCTGCTCGACAAGCTGGACGAGATGGTGAAATTCGACCTGCCGCCGACGCTGGTGGAGGCCGAGGCCAAACAGATCGCGCACCAACTGTGGCACGAGGAAAACCCGGACGTGGAAGGCCACGATCACCCCGAGATCGAGCCCACGGACGAGCACAACAAGCTGGCCGAGCGCCGCGTGCGCCTGGGGCTTCTGCTGGCCGAACTGGGCCAGAAGGCCGAAGTGCAGGTGTCGGACGCCGAGATGACCCAGGCGATCATGAACCAGGCGCGCCAGTACCCCGGTCAGGAACGTCAGTTCTTTGAGTTCGTGCAGCAGAACCAGCAGATGCAGCAGCAGATGCGCGCGCCGATCTTTGAAGACAAGGTCGTCGACTACATTCTCGAGCTGGCCGAGGTGACCGAGAAAGAGGTCTCCAAGGAAGAGCTTCAGAAGGCTGTCGAAGAGCTCGACGAAGAATAATCAGCACACCTCATGTGCTGAATTCGGGCCGTTCCCCCTCGGGGGGCGGCCTTTTTTCTTGGGTACTATCAGATCTTTTGCGCGATGGCGGTGGCAATGGCCTGATATCCGTAGAGCCGGCCATCGGCGGCGCGCTGAGCATGTTCGGCGATCAGCGCATCGGCCAGCCCCTGACCGATCAGCCCCCGGGTCACCATGTCGCGGGTGGTGATCTCTACCCAGGGCAGCATCTGGGCTTCAGTGATGATGACGCGGCTTTGCACATCGAAATGGTCGAGTCTCAGGCCGGCGTCGGCAATCAGCCCGCGCAGCCGGCCGACGAGGTGCGGGTCGGTCACATAGGTGCGGACGAATTCCTTGGCACAGCAATCAAGCGGATCATTGGCGGCGCTGGCAAGCGCGGCCTTGGAAAAATCGACATCTGCCACGACCAGCCAGCCGCCGGTGCGGAGCGCGCGCGCGGCTTCGGCCAAGAGGGTCTCCGGCGCAACGACGTGGGTCAGCACGGTGTGCAGGATGGCATTGTCGACGCTGTTGTCGGCGACAGGCAGGGTGGCGCCGTCGGCCTGTTCAAATCTCAGATTGTCGAAGTTGGGCGCGCGGGCCCTTGCCTCTTTGACAAAGCCTGCCGAGGGTTCGTAGCCGATCACCTGCGCCGGCGCGGCATGTTTGGCGATACGGCGGGTCACCGCGCCGGCCCCGGCGCCGATTTCGACGGTCAGGCTGTCCTTGGCGAAATCCAGCCGCGAGAGATAGCCGGCAACGAGCGCCTCCATTGTCGGGTCGCTTTGACGGATTTCCATGGTATCGGCAAAGATCTTGATGAATTCGGGCCCCGCGGCATCGACGTTCTGAAACGGATCGGTCATGTCAGTCGCTCCCTGTCACACGCAAGGGCAGTCTACACCGTTTCGGGATTTCTCGCGCCGCCGTGTCAGACTTGAAAAGGCCGCCTCGGGAGGGAGAGGCGACCTTTCCATAGGCCGGAGGCATCCGGGGACAAGGAATTTACCGGCCGTCGTTTCCGAACCGCGTTTTCATGCGCGCGATCGCTTCCGCCACGCGGCGGGTGGTGCTGGCCTCCGCCAGCGCGGCGTTGCGGGCAGCCAGAATGTCTGCGTGGCTGCGCTCTGCCGCGGAGAGCGGGGCGTCGATCAATCGAAGGACACGGGCCGATGCAAGCGAATAGAAGACCGCGTCGGGTGCCGGGGCGACGTTCTGGACCAGTCCTTTCTGTGCCATGGCTGCAATCTTCCGTAATCGTTACTGTATACTTTTACCGGTACTCTTTATGTCGAAGCATCGGCCCGTTTGCCTTCCTTGGTGTTGTACCTCGTCTGGGCGATACACGGCAAAGCTGCTGGCGGATACGCGGGCTATCCTTTCAGGTATGCCAAATGACAAAAGGCCGTGCGTCGGGGACGCACGGCCTTCGAAAGTATAGGGATGGACCGGGAAATCAGCCGCGGTCTTCTTCCGGTTGTTCTTCGCCGGAGTCGTCCTGGACCACTTCGGCCAGGTCGTCGTCGTCCGAAGCGGCCGAGCCGATATCGTCGAACAGTTCCGCGATCTCGAATTCGGCGGCGGCTTCTTCTTCCGCGGCCAGTTCCTGGATCGACTTGCCCGAGGCTTGCAGTTCGGCCTCTTCAGGCGAACGTGCGACGTTGAGGTTGACGGTGGCCATCACCTCGGGGTGCAGGTGCACCTCGATCTCGTGCAGGCCCAGTTCCTTGATCGGCTGACGGATCAGGATCTGCTTGCGGTCGATCGAGAAGCCCTCTTCGGTGGCCACGTTGGCCGCGTCACGGGTGGTGACCGAGCCATAGAGCGAACCGCCGTCGGAGGCCTGGCGAATCACGACGAACTGCTGGCCGTCGAGACGCGATGCCAGAGCTTCGGCTTCTTTCTTGGTTTCCAGGTTGCGCGCTTCGAGCTGGGCTTTCTGCGCCTCGAATGCCTCGATGTTGGCTTTCGACGCGGTCAGCGCCTTGCCTTGCAGCAGCAGGTAGTTGCGGGCGAAGCCGGGCTTGACGTCGACGACGTCGCCCATCTGGCCGAGCTTGGCCACGCGTTCGAGAAGGATGACTTGCATGTGCTTAACTCCTTACTTCACAGCGTAGGGCAGCAGCGCGAGGAAGCGGGCGCGTTTGATGGCGCGGGCCAGTTCACGTTGCTTCTTGGCCGAGACGGCGGTGATCCGGGACGGCACGATCTTGCCGCGCTCGGAAATGTAGCGCTGAAGAAGGCGGGTGTCCTTGTAGTCGATCTTGGGTGCATTGTCGCCCGAGAAGGGGCAGACCTTGCGGCGGCGGAAAAACGGTTTTGCGGCCATGGGTTAGCTCTCCTTCGACTTAGCGGCGTTCACGACGGCGGTCTTCGCGCTCGTCACGTTTCTGCATCTGGATCGACGGACCTTCCTGGTGCTCGTCGACCTTGATGGTCAGCACGCGCATCACGTCGTCATGCAGGCGCATCAGGCGTTCCATTTCCTGCACGGCGTCCGACGGGGCGTCGGTGCGCATGTAGGCATAGTGGCCCTTGCGGTTCTTGTTGATCTTGTAGGCCATGGTCTTGACACCCCAGTACTCGGTGTCGACGACCTTGCCGCCGTTGTCGGACAGGACAGTGCCGAAATGCTCGACGAGGCTTTCGGCCTGCGCGCCGGAGAGATCCTGGCGCGAGATAAAGACATGCTCATAAAGGGGCATGTGCACTCCATTTATATCAAGGCGCATTTCAAAGGGCGGGGCCATGTCCTTTCGCCCCCAACCCACGAGAGACTGCGCGGTTCATACGTCTTGCGAAAGGATGGCCCGATATACAGCCTCGGGCACAAATGGCAAGGGGGCTGGGGGCGGCTGCGGCCCGTTGACGGCCCGTTGACGCCCCGGGGGCGGATCGTTCCGCCTCTTTTCCCTGTTTGTGCCGCATTCCTGCCGGAATTCGCGCGGAACCTCTCCAATATGCCAATGGGAGAAGCCAGATGACCGTAGCCAGCCTCTTGATGCGCGCCGACCCCGAGAGAGAGACCGAAATGAACGCGGACATGATTGCACGGTGGTTTGTCCGACTGGTTGGCCTGTCGCTGGTGGTCGCAAGCCTGGGCATGTGGGTCGCGCCCAATGCCGCGACGCTGCCGGAACTGATGATGATAAAGCTCTGCGCCTCCTTCTTCTTTGCGTTGACTGGTGGCTATCTGCTGTATTTCGCCCGAACGCCAAAGTCTTCGCGCGGCTGAGCGGGGCGGCTGGGTCGCACCGCCGAACCGATTCGACCGGCTGTCCGCCTGACTGGCGCGGCCGGTTTTTCTTTTGAATTTCTCCGCACTGCGGCGTGGCATAGACATTGCAGTCGGGTTTCGTGGCGCGTATCCATGGCAAAACGACGCTGCAACAGAGGGATGGTATGGGCCGCGCATTTGTTTTTCCGGGACAGGGGGCACAGGCGATCGGTATGGGCAAGGCCCTCGCTGATGCCTATCCGGCGGCGAAAGCCGTTTTTGAAGAGGTCGACGAGGCGCTCGGCGAAAAGCTCTCTGACCTGATCTGGGAAGGCGATGCGGCCGATCTGACCCTGACGCAGAATGCCCAGCCGGCGCTTATGGCGACCTCGCTGGCGGCGATGCGCGCGCTCGAGGCCGAGGGCATCGATGTGACGGCGGCCAACTATGTCGCAGGGCATTCGCTGGGGGAATATTCGGCGCTGGCCGCCGCGGGTTCTTTGAGCATCGGCGATTGTGCACGTCTTCTGCGCACCCGGGGCAAGGCAATGCAGGCGGCGGTGCCGGTCGGCGAGGGCGCGATGGCGGCGCTGCTGGGGCTTGACCTCGAACGCGCGCGCAAGGTCGCGGCCGAGGCAGCACAGGGCGAGATCTGTGCGGCGGCAAATGACAATGACCCCGGTCAGGTGGTCGTCTCAGGCCACAAGGCGGCGGTGGAACGCGCGGTCGAGCTGGCCAAGGCGGCCGGCGCGCGGCGCGCGGTGCTGCTGCCGGTGAGCGCGCCGTTCCATTGCAAGCTGATGGAGCCGGCCTCGCATGTGATGGCCGACGCGTTGGACGATGTGCAGATCCACCGGCCCAAGGTGCCGCTGGTGGCCAATGTGGTGGCCGAGGCGGTGAGCGATCCGGCGACAATCCGCTCGCTTCTGGTCAATCAGATCACCGGTGCCGTGCGCTGGCGCGAGAGCGTGCAGTGGATGGCCCGTCACGGCGTCACCGATCTTTGGGAAATCGGCGCCGGCAAGGCGCTGATCGGCATGGTGCGGCGGATCGATCGGGATATCGCCACCCGCAACATCGGCACGCCCGAAGACGTGGCGGCGGCAAAGGATGCGCTGGCCTGAGCGCCGGCGCCACAAGCAAGACAAGAGGAAGAGCGGATGTTTGATCTGAGCGGGAAATCTGCGCTGGTGACCGGGGCATCGGGCGGCATCGGCGGCGCGATCGCCAAGGCGCTGCACGGGGCGGGGGCGACCGTCGGCCTGAGCGGCACGCGCGAGGCGCCTTTGCAGGAACTGGCGGCGGAACTGGGCGAGCGGGCGCATGTGCTGCCCTGCAACCTGAGCGATCTGGAAGCCGTCGAAGCGCTGCCGAAACAGGCCGCCGAGGCGATGGGCGCGGTCGATATCCTGGTGAACAATGCCGGCATCACCCGGGACAACCTGTTCATGCGGATGTCGGATGACGAATGGAATTCGGTGCTTTCCGTCAATCTCACCTCGTCAATGAAGCTCTGCAAGGGGGTGATGCGCGGAATGATGAAGGCGCGTTGGGGGCGGATCGTGAATATCTCGTCGATTGTTGGCGCCACCGGCAACCCCGGGCAGGCGAACTATGCCGCGTCGAAGGCCGGGATGATCGGCATGGGCAAATCGCTGGCCTATGAGGTGGCGAGCCGCGGCATCACGGTGAACGCCATTGCGCCCGGTTTCATTGCCACCGCGATGACCGACAAGCTGACCGACGACCAGAAGGAAAAGATCAACGTGCAGATTCCCGCCGCGCGCATGGGAACGCCCGAGGAAATCGCCGCCGCAGTCCTCTATCTGTCGAGCCCGGAAGCCGGGTATGTGACGGGTGCGACGCTGCATGTGAACGGCGGAATGGCCATGATCTGACGCCATGACCGGTTCTCCCGGAAAGCGTTTGCCAATCGCTGCTCTTATGCTATAGGCGCGTGGAAATCCGGGGGGGCTCGTGCTGGCCTGGATCGACCTGCTTATGCGGGGAACAGGCCAAAGGCCAACCGCCGCCTCGGGAGGGGCAAGTAAAGTTCGAACCCCTCGGGGCACGGGCAAAACAGGGCCAAAGGCCCAAGACGATGAGGATTAAAGATATGAGCGACGTCGCAGATCGCGTGAAGAAAATCGTTGTGGAACACCTCGGTGTCGAAGAAGGCAAAGTTGTCGAAGGCGCGTCGTTCATCGACGACCTCGGCGCAGACAGCCTTGACACCGTGGAACTGGTGATGGCGTTCGAAGAAGAATTCGGCATCGAGATCCCCGATGACGCCGCCGAGAACATCCAGACCTTCGGCGATGCGGTCAAATTCATCAACGACGCGAAAGAAGCGTAAGAACGCTTTGATCCGTCAGGATTTTGTGGGAACGGCGTGCCTTTTCGGGTGCGCCGTTTTCCGTCGTGAGGCACGGCGCGGCAAGCGGCCGTGACAGGGCTTGTCAGTTGCCGCAGAGCCGGCTTCCGGCATAGGGTTTCGATACGCGGGGGCTTGCCCATCCGGCATCGCTTTCCCTTGCCCCTCTTCCCCCTGTCGGGGTAAGAGCGTGCAACTTGTTTCAAAGGGGCAACACCATGCGCAGAGTAGTTGTGACAGGGCTTGGTCTGGTGACACCGCTGGCTTGCGGCGTCGAGGAGAGCTGGAAGGCGATTCTGGAAGGCAAATCGGGCGCAGGCACGATCACCCGGTTCGATGCCAGCCAACTGGCCACCACCTATGCGTGCGAAGTGCCGCATGGCGACGGCACCGACGGCACCTTCAACGCCGATGACTGGATGGCGCCGAAAGAACGCCGCAAGGTCGACGATTTCATCCTGTACGGCGTTGCCGCCGCCGAGCAGGCGGTGAAGGATGCCGGCTGGACGCCGGAGGACAAGGAAAGCCTCGAGACCACCGGTGTGCTGATCGGGTCGGGCATTGGCGGGCTGAACTCGATCGCCGAGACCGCCGTGCTGATCAAGGAACGCGGGCCGCGCAGGGTGTCGCCGTTCTTTATTCCAGGCGCGCTGATCAACCTGATTTCGGGCCAGGTGTCGATCCGCTATGGCTTCAAGGGGCCGAACCATTCGGTGGTGACCGCCTGTTCGACCGGTGCCCATGCGATCGGCGATGCGGCCCGGATCATCAAGGACGGCGATGCCGAGGTGATGATCGCCGGTGGTGCCGAGGCGGCGATTTCCGAGATCGGCATTGCCGGCTTCAACGCCTGCAAGGCGCTGAGTACAAAGCGCGGCGACGCGCCGGAAACCGCCAGCCGGCCGTATGATGCCGACCGCGACGGCTTTGTCATGGGCGAGGGCGCCGGTGTTGTCGTGCTGGAGGAATACGAGCACGCCAAGGCACGTGGCGCGAAAATCTACGCCGAGGTCGTGGGATACGGCATGTCGGGCGACGCCTATCACATCACCGCCCCGTCGGAGGATGGCGAAGGCGCCGAGCGTTGCATGAAGATGGCGCTGAAAAAGGCCGGCGTTGGCCCGTCGATGATCGATTACATCAATGCGCATGGCACCTCGACCATGGCCGACACCATCGAGCTTGGCGCGGTCGAGCGGCTGATGGGTGAGGCGGCGTCGAAGGTGACCATGTCCTCGACCAAATCGGCCACCGGGCACCTTCTGGGCGCCGCCGGCGCGATCGAGGCGATTTTCTCGATACTGGCGATCCGCGACCAGGTGGCGCCGCCCACCATCAACCTCGACAATCCGGCGGTAGAGACCAAGGTTGACCTGGCGCCGAATGCAAAACGCGAGCGCGAAATCAACTACGCGCTGTCGAACTCCTTTGGCTTTGGCGGCACCAACGCTTCGGTCATCTTCAAGAAGGTCTGAAATACATGTGGCGCAGTATCGCCTCGAATGCCCTGAGCTTTTTCGTCGTCGCCATCTTTCTGGCTGGCGGCGCCTTGCTCTGGGCGCAGGGGGAATATTCGGCGGAAGGGCCGCTGGAGGCGCCGATCTGCCTCGAGGTGGCGCGGGGGTCGAACTTTTCGCGTGTCTCTCGCGATCTGGCCGGTCAGGGTGCGATTTCCAGCGGCTTTCTGTTTCGCGTCGGTGCCGACTATGCCGACAAGACCGACGCGCTGAAGGCCGGGTCTTTCCTTGTGCCCGAGGGCGCGAGCATGGCCGAGATCGTCGATACCGTGACCCGGGGCGGGGCCAGCACCTGCGGCACCGAGGTTGTTTATCGGATCGGCGTCAACCGGGTTACCGCCGAAGTGCGCGAGCTTGACCCCGAGACCCAGCGCTTTGTCGAGCTGGCGAAGTTCGTGCCGGGCGAAGACGAGGTGCCGGAAGACTACAGCCGCGTCCGCGGAGCTGCCGATACCCGCTACCGGATCGCGCTGGCCGAGGGGGTGACCAGCTGGCAGGTTGTCGAGGAACTCACGGCGCTCGACGTGCTGGAAGGTGCGGTAGCGGAGCTGCCGCCGGAAGGTTCCCTGGCGCCGGACAGCTACGAGCTTCGGGTCGGCCAGACGCGGGCCTCGATTGTCGAAGAAATGCAGCGGCGGCAGACGGCCATCGTGGCCGAGGCCTGGGCCGACCGGAGCGAGGGACTTCCCTTCGACACGCCGGAAGAGATGCTGACCCTGGCCTCGATCATCGAAAAGGAAACCGGGGTGGCCGGCGAGCGCGGGATGGTGGCGAGCGTCTTTGTCAACCGTCTGAACCAGGGCATGCGGCTTCAGACCGACCCGACGGTGATCTATGGCATCACCGAGGGCAAGGGTGTGCTGGGCCGCGGGCTGCGGCAGAGCGAGCTGCGTGGCGCGACGCCTTATAACACCTATGTCATCAATGGCTTGCCGCCGACGCCGATCGCCAACCCCGGGGCGGCTGCGATTCAGGCGGCGGTGGCGCCGGAAGACACCGATTTCCTGTTCTTTGTGGCCGATGGCACCGGCGGGCACGCCTTTGCCGAGACCCTGGCAGAACACAACGCCAATGTCGCCAAGTGGCGGCAGATCGAGGCCGAGCGCAGCGGCAACTGAGTGGCGTGGCGCTGGACCGGAAGGCAGGCCCTTGTGGCCTGCCTTTTGCGTTTCAGGCGGCGAAGATTCCGGCCACCATTGAGCCGAAGGCGATGACGTGGATCAGGATCACGGCACGATCTTTCCATAGCAATCCGACAACGAACCAGCCGATCAGACCGAGCAGGAACAGGTAGATGTTCCACGGCACGAGGCCGAAGCCGGTGGCGGCATATCCCATGATCTGAAAGATCGAGGCGAGCCATTTGATCACGGTGACGGGCGCGGCCCGGGTAATGCCGCGCCGGGCGGAATGGGTGAGGTCCTGGGCGGTAAGGGATCGGCTCATTGTAGAATTCCTGTTTCCTGCGGCTTGGATGTGGTAGATATGCGGCAGGCAAGGCGTGTCGTGAAGCCAGATGATGGCCTGCGTGACTGTAGGAAAACTATTGGCATGAGAAATCTACCGCCATTGAATGCATTGCGGGCCTTTGAAGCGGCGGGCCGGGCCATGACCTTTCGCGCCGCGGCGGAGGAACTGGGCGTGACCCAGGGCGCGGTGGCGCAGCATGTGCGGGCATTGGAAGCGCGGTTGCAGGTGCAATTGTTCGAGCGCCGCCACCGCGATCTGGCCTTTACCGCGGCCGGCCGCGCCTATCACGAGGCAGTGGAACGCGCGTTTTCCAGCATCGAGACCGCAACGGCGCGGTTGCAGCCGGCGACCGCCGAGGTGACGATCAGCGTCACTCCGAGTTTTGCCGCCTGTTGGCTGATCCCCAACATGCGGTCGCTGACCGAGGCGCATCCGGATGTGGAGCTTCAGATCCGTGCGACCGAGCGGCTCGCGAGTTTTTACTCAGATCCTGTGGATCTGTCGGTCCGGCAGGGGCGCGCGCCTTTTGGCGCCGCGTTGCGGGCGGAGCTGTTGTTCGAAAACCGGCAGATTGCCGTGGCGGCGCCGGAGGTGGCCGGGCTGGCGCGTGCGGCGCCGGAGCGTGCCACTTTGCTGCATGAGCCGCATGGACGCTGGCCGGAGTTTTTCGACCAGGTGCTCGGACTGCCGGGAGAGCGCGCGCAGCGCGGCGCAAAGTTCAGTCAGACCGCGCTTGCCATCGATGCAGCGGCCATGGGCCAGGGCGTTGTGCTGGCGCCGGAGGTGCTGGTGGAACGGCACATTGCCGAGCGACGGCTGGTTCAGGTCTGGCCGGGTGACTACCTGGGCGCGCGGCATTTCTATCTGCTGGCCCGCAACGACGTGGCGCTGAGGCCGGAGGTGGAAGCGGTCTGGGACTGGTGTCTGTCGATGCGGAAAACGGTTCGGTAACAAAGCGTTAACTCACTTTGCCTTGACTTGGCGAACGGTTTCTCCTATAAGTTGTGACATGCTGGAAGACATGGGCAAACGGCCCCCGGGGAAACCCGGGCGGCCGTTTTTTTGTGTCGCTCGTGCGGGGGCAATCCCAGCATGGAAGGTGACGTATCAATGACACTCATCACCGCGAAACAGGACGTCGACCGCCTGGAAGGAAAACTTCTGGTCGTTCGGGAAAGTCTCGAAGACTTCGAGGCGGCGCTCAGAGACCTGAAGCAACAGGTGCGGAGCGGGGAGGTCACAGCACTCAAGGATGTCAGCAAGACGCTCGCGGAAATTCGCGGCTGGATGAAGCTGGCGATGGAAACGGAGGCGCAACTTGCTGAATATGCACGAAGAGAAGCCGCTATCGAAGGCGCATATGGGATCGACCTTGAAAGGGCACGATCTGAGATCGGGTGCCGTCTTGCTAAGCTGCGCAAGTGCTGCGGTGCAGGACGAGTTCCTCGATAGCCTCAGCGAGGGAGAGCTTCTGGCTCTCCCTTTCCTGTTCGAGTTCTGGGCCCATCCGCACCAATTGCCCCCCGAGGGCGATTGGCGGTCCTGGGTGGTCCTTGGCGGGCGCGGTGCGGGCAAGACCCGGGCCGGTGCGGAATGGGTGCGCGACATGGTGGAAGGGGCGCGACCGAGGGATGCGGGGCGCGCCGCGCGGGTGGCTCTGGTGGGCGAGACCTATGACCAGGTGCGCGACGTGATGATCTTTGGCGACAGCGGCATTCTTGCCTGTTCGCCGCCCGACCGGGTGCCGAAATGGGAGGCCAGCAAGCGCCGCCTGGTCTGGCCCAATGGAGCGGAGGCCAAGGCGTTTTCGGCCAATGACCCCGAGGCGCTGCGGGGCCCGCAGTTTGATGCGGCCTGGGTGGACGAACTGGCGAAATGGCCCAATGGCGAGAGCACCTGGGACATGTTGCAGTTTGCCCTGCGGCTGGGCGACGATCCGCGGGTCTGCGTGACCACGACGCCGCGCAATGCGGAGGTGTTGAAGACGCTGCTGGATTCGCCGTCGACGGTGGTGACGCGGGCGCCGACCGAGGCGAACCGGGCGCATCTGGCGGAATCCTTCCTGCGCGAAGTCCGCGACCGCTATCGCGACACACGGCTGGCGCGGCAGGAGCTCGATGGCGAGATGCTGACAGATCTCGAGGGCGCGCTCTGGACGCATGAGATGCTGGATGGCTGTCGCGGGCGCAAGGTGCCGGAGCTTGATCGCATCGTGGTGGCCGTCGATCCGCCGGTGAGCGGGCATTCCGGCTCTGACGCCTGCGGCATCGTCGTGGCGGGGGTGAGGATGTGCGGCCCGGTGCAGGAGTGGGAGGTGCATGTGCTGGAGGATGCCAGCGTCGCGGCGGCGAGCCCGAAGACCTGGGCCGAGCGCGCGGTGCGGGCCTATCGCGAGCATCGGGCCGATCGCATCGTCGCCGAGGTCAACCAGGGCGGCGCGCTGGTCGAGAGCGTGATCCGGCAGGAGGATGGCGCGGTGGCCTATACCGCAGTGCATGCCAGTCGCGGCAAGGTGGCGCGGGCGGAACCGGTGGCGGCGCTTTATGAGCAGGGCCGGGTGTTTCACGGCGCGGGGCTGGCGGCGCTGGAAGAGCAGATGTGCCTGATGGCGCTGCGCGGCTTCGAGGGCAAGGGCAGCCCGGACCGGGTGGACGCGCTTGTCTGGGCGCTGACGGAGCTGGTTGTCGCGGCGCAGGAAAGACAGCGGCCGCAGGTGCGTACGCTGTGATCAAGCGGGTTTAACCTTTTCGTAGCAGAGTGGTCTCGTCAGGCCGGGGAGCCTCCGGCGGGCGTTTGCGGGGCAAGATGAAATGGCGCGGCTGCGCTGAATTCCGAAGACGACACGGCGATGCCAGCCGGGCCGGATGTGGCCCCGGCGCAGGCCGCGCCATGCCCGAAGGGCGATGAAGGAGCACGGGACGCGATGTTTGATTTTCTGCGGCGGGACAACAAGGCGGAGAGCGCGGGCGAGACCAAGGCCAGCGCCACGGGGCGGGTTGTGGCCTGGCAGGGCGCGGGCCGGGTGGCCTGGAGCCCGCGCGATACGGTGTCGCTGACCAAGGCGGGTTTTGCCGGCAATCCGGTGGGCTTTCGCGCGGTAAAGCTGATTTCCGAGGCGGCGGCGGCCCTGCCGCTGGTATTGCAGGACGCCGACCGGCGTTATGAGGTGCATCCGCTGCTGGACCTGATCACCCGGCCCAACCCGGCGCAGGGGCGGGCGGAGTTGCTCGAGACGCTTTACGGCCATCTCTTGCTGTCGGGAAATGGCTATGTCGAGGCCGTGGCCGGTGATGACGGGCTGCCGCTGGAGCTGCATGTGCTGCGCTCTGACCGGATGTCGCTGGTGCCGGGGCGGGATGGCTGGCCGGTGGCCTATGATTATGCCGTGGGCGGGCGCAAGCATCGGTTCGACGTGAGCGGGCCGGTTTCGCCGATCTGTCATATCAAGAGCTTTCATCCGCAGGACGACCATTACGGCATGGCGCCGATGCAGGCCGCAGCGCAGGCGCTGGATGTGCATAATTCGGCTTCGCGGTGGTCGAAGGCGCTGCTGGACAACGCCGCGCGGCCCTCGGGGGCGATTGTCTATCGCGGTGCCGATGGCTCCGGCACGATGAGCGCCGAGCAGTTCGACCGGCTCAGCCATGAGATCGAGACAAACCATCAGGGCGCGCGCAATGCCGGGCGGCCGATGCTGCTGGAAGGCGGGCTGGACTGGAAGCCGATGGGGTTTTCGCCCGCAGACATGGAGTTTCACAAGACCAAGGATGCGGCGGCGCGCGATATTGCGCTGGCTTATGGTGTCCCGCCGATGCTGCTCGGCATTCCGGGGGAGGCGACCTATGCCAATTACCAGGAGGCGCACCGGGCGTTTTATCGCCTGACGGTGCTGCCGCTGGCGGCGCGGGTGACGGCGGCGATTTCGGCCTGGCTGGTGCAATTTGGCGGCGAGGCGGTGGCGCTGAAGCCCGATCTCGACCAGGTGCCGGCCCTGGCGGCGGAGCGCGAGGCGCAATGGGCGCGGGTGAGCACCGCGGAGTTCCTGAGCAATGCGGAAAAGCGGCGGCTGCTTGGGCTGCCGGCGGAGCCCGAGGATGGGTGAGCGTCCGGGGTTCGAGGCTTTCGATTGCGCGCCGGCGCTGCGTCTGGAGGCACATGAGCGGGTGGCGGAGTTGCAGTTTGCGGCGATGACCAAACGGCTCGACCGGATGGAGGCGCTGCTGGAGCGGTTGGAACGGCGGCTGTGGCTGGCGGTCTACGGGGTGGCGGCGGCGATTGTCGGGCAGGCGTTTCAGAGCCTGTTGGTGGTGCAGTGAGGTAGGCGGGGCGCCGGACGAAAGCCCGGCCACCAGAGCGCGGCTTGCGACGGCGGCACATGTGGAGACGAATATGGATCTAGAGACGAAATTTGCGCGGTTCGACACCGGGTTGAGCGTGACCGACGGGCAGGTGATCGAGGGCTATGCGAGCCTGTTCGGGGCCTGCGATCAGGGCGGAGATGTGGTGGCCGAAGGGGCTTATGCGGCCTCTTTGAAGCGGCTGACGGCGGAGCGGCGGCAGGTGCGGATGCTCTGGCAGCATGACCCGGCGCAGCCGATCGGCGTCTGGGACGAGGTGCGCGAGGATGGGCGCGGGCTTTTCGTCAAGGGGCGCATTCTAGAGGCGGTTGCGAAGGGACGCGAGGCGGCAGCGCTTTTGGCGGCGGGGGCGATCGACGGGCTGTCGATCGGCTATCGCACCCGGAAAGCGGTGACATCGGACAGGGGCCCCAACAAGGGCAAGAGGCTCTTGCAGGAACTGGAGCTTTGGGAGGTGTCGCTGGTGACCTTTCCGATGCTGCCCAGTGCGCGGGTGGCGGCCAAGGGCGAGCGCCCGGACGACACCTTGCGGGAATTGGCCGCGGTTTTCGAGGCGGCGCGCCAGGAGATCGCGCGCAACGGCTAGCGCGGGACAACAGGAGAAGCGGATGGAAATGACCGATGCAGAGGCAGCGGGCGGGGATCCTTTGTCCCCGGCGCAGGAGATGAAGACCGCGGTTGGCGGCTTTGTCACCGAGTTGAAGGCCTTTCGGGCCGAGATCGAAACCAGAGTTCAGAAGCAGGAAGAGAAAATGACCATGTTTGAACGCAAGACCCTTGCTGCGGCCCGCCCGGCGCTTGCCGCGACCGATTACGACGCACCGCATCAGAAGGCTTTTGACGCCTATCTGCGCTCGGGTGATGACGACGGGCTGCGCGGGCTGGAGCTGGACCAGAAGAGCATGTCGACCGCGGTGAATTCTGATGGCGGCTATCTGGTCGGTCCGCAAATGTCGGAGACCATCAAGTCGGTGCTGCATTCCGGCGCGTCGATCCGGGCGGTGGCCAGCGTGGTGAATGTCGAAGCGACCTCTTATGACGTGCTGGTCGATACCACCGATCTGGGCGCCGGCTGGGCCAGCGAGACCGCGGCGAGCGCCGAGACCGGTACGCCGACCATCGACCGGATCACCATTCCGCTGCATGAGCTCTCGGCACTGCCCAAGGCGTCTCAGCGGCTGTTGGACGATGCGGCCTTTGACATCGAGAGCTGGCTGGCCGGGCGCATCGCCGAGAAATTTGCCCGCGCCGAGGCGGCGGCCTTTGTCAGCGGTGACGGCATCGACAAGCCGACCGGCTTTCTGACCCATCCGGTGGTGGACAATGACATCTGGGCCTGGGGCAATATCGGCTATGTGCCGACCGGTCTCGACAGCGCGCTGGGCAATGGCGATGCGATCATCGACCTGGTTTATGCGCTGGGGGCGGAGTACCGCGCCAATGGCACCTTCGTGATGAACTCGAAAACCGCCGGCGAGGTGCGCAAGCTCAAGGATGGTGACGGGCGCTTCCTGTGGTCGGACGGTCTTGCGGCGGGCGAGCCGGCGCGGCTGCTGGGCTATCCGGTGCTGATCGCCGAGGACATGCCGGACATTGCCAGCGGCTCCGATTCCATCGCCTTTGGTGATTTTGCGGCGGGCTATACCGTGGCCGAGCGTCCCGATCTGCGGGTGCTGCGCGACCCCTTCAGCGCCAAGCCGAACGTGCTGTTCTACGCCACCAAACGCGTGGGTGGGGACGTGAGCGACTTTGCCGCGATCAAGGTGCTGCGCTTCGCCGTCTCGTAATCCGGGGCGGTGAGGCCGGGGGGCGAGGCCCTTCGGCGGGCGCGCGTCGGTTGACCGGCGTTGTCTGGCTGCTCCCCTCCGTTCGAGCAACGTGGGTGGCGCGCGCCTGAAACCGGACGGCGGGAAAGCATGGGGCCGTGGGGGCCGAAGACGGAGTTACCGAAATGATGTTGGTAGAAGAGACCAATGTGCCCCTGGCGGCGCTTCCGGTCGAGGAATTCAAGGCGCATCTGCGGCTGGGCAGCGGCTTTGCCGGGGCAGGCGTGCAGGATGCGGTGCTGGCAAGCTTTCTGCGCGCGGCTATCGCGGCGATCGAGGCGCGCACCGGCAAGGCGCTGATCCTGCGGCCGTTCACCTATACGGTGGAGCGATGGCGAGAAACGGCGGCCCAGCGCCTTCCGGTGGCGCCGGTGACGGCGGTGAGTTCGGTCACGATCACCGATGCGGCGGGCACGGCGGAGGTGGTAGACCCCGGCGATTACCGGCTGCGCCCCGATGCCCAGGCGCCGCAGCTGCGCGCCACCGGGAGCTGTCTGCCGGTGATCCCGGCAGGGGGCAGCGCGGCCGTTGCCTTCAGCGCGGGATATGCGCCGGACTGGGCCGGGCTTCCGGCCGATCTGGGGCAGGCGGTGATGCTGCTGGCGGCGCATTACTACGAATACCGCGACGAGACGGCGCTGGGGCAGGGCTGCATGCCGTTTGGAGTGACCACGCTGATCGAACGCTACCGGATGATGCGGGCCGGTTTCGTCGCAGGGGGCCTGGGATGAGCGCGCCGCGGATCAACCGGGCGCTGGTGCTCGAGGCGCCGCAGGATGTGCCGGACGGCGCCGGCGGGTTTGACCGGCTTTGGCTGCCGCAGGGCACGCTCTGGGCGGAAATCACCGCCCGCAGCGGACGGTTTGCCCGGGGTGAGGCGGGGCCCAGCTCTCTGACCGGCTATCGCATCGTGGTGCGGGCCGCGCCGGTGGGCGATCCGCAACGGCCGGTGGCAGGCCAGCGGTTTCGCGAGGGAACGCGGAGCTGGCGGATCGAGGCGGTGGCAGAGAAGGGCGCCGATGCCCGGTATCTCACGTGTTTTGCCGAAGAGGAGGTGGCGGCATGAGCTATGCGGTGGCGGCCGCCTTGCAGGCGGCGGTGTACAGCCAGCTCTCTGGCGATACGGCGCTGGGCGCGATCGTCGGGACGGCGGTCTATGATGCGGTGCCGGCGGGGACGCTGCCCGCGATCTATGTGACGCTGGGCGCCGAAACGGCGCGCGACCGGTCGGACATGACCGGCCGGGGGGCGGCGCATGATCTGCGGATTTCGGTGATCTCTGACGCCCAGGGCTTTCAGCAGGCCAAGGAGGCGGCGGCGGCGGTGAGCGATGCGCTGGACGCTGTGCCGCCGGCGTTGAGCCGCGGGCGTCTTGTCGGCCTCTGGTTCCGACAGGCCAAGGCGACGCTGGACCGAAGCGACGGCACGCGGCGGATCGACATGATCTTTCGCGCCCGGGTGGAAGACAACTGACATTCTTTATCGGAGGACGCGATATGGCGGCTCAAAACGGCAAGGACCTTTTGATCAAGGTCGATCTCAGCGGCGCTGGGCAATTCGAAACCATGGTGGGCCTGCGTGCCTCGCGGATCAGCTTCAATGCGGAACCGGTCGATGTGACCTCGCTGGAAAGCGCCGGGGGCTGGCGCGAGCTGCTGGGCGGTGCGGGGGTGAAAAGCGCGGCGATCTCGGGCGCCGGCATCTTCAAGGACGACAGCACCGACGAACGCGCGCGGCAGATCTTCTTTGACGGCGAGGTGCCGAATTTTCAGGTCATCATCCCGGATTTCGGCACCGTCGAAGGGCCCTTTCAGGTGACCAGCCTGGAATATGCCGGCAGCCATGACGGCGAGGCCACATATGAACTTTCGCTTGCCTCGGCTGGCGCGCTGACCTTCGTGGCGCTCTGAGCCATGGGCAATCCGTGGCGGGGCGAGGTCACGCTGGTGATCGATGGCGAGGCGCAGGTGCTCAAGCTGACACTGGGCGCCTTGGCCGAGCTGGAAGAGGCGCTGGAGGAAGGAGCGCTGGTCGATCTGGTGGCGCGGTTCGAGGCGGGGCGGTTTTCAAGCCGCGACGTGCTGGCGCTGATCGTGGCCGGGCTGCGGGGCGGCGGCTGGCAGGGCGGGCCGCGCGATCTGGTACGGGCCGAGATTGCCGGCGGGCCGATGGGCGCGGCGCGCGCGGCGGCCGAGCTTCTGGCGCGGGCCTTCATGCTGCCGGAGGCACAGGAGAGGTGAGCCGGATCAACTGGCCCAAACTGATGGCCGCGGGCCTGCGCGGGCTGGGGCTGACACCGGCGGCATTCTGGGCGCTAACCCCGGCCGAGTTGATGCTGATGCTGGGTGTGGGCGGCGGCGGTGGCGCGCTGACCCGGGACCGGCTGGATCAGCTGATCGCGGCCTTCCCGGACGATGAGAAAGGAACGGAGTGATGGCGGAACTGGACGGATTGGACGATCTCGATTTGCAAGTCGACGCACTGGCGCAATCGCTGGGCTCGGCGGGCGCGTTGGCGGCCGGGTTCGACAGCGAACTCAAGCGGATACACCAGACGTTTGCCGCGACTGGCAATCAGGCACGTTCGCTGGGCACGACACTTTCGGGCGGTCTGCGCAAGGCGATCGACGGCGTGATCCTCGATGGGATGAACCTGTCGGATGCGCTGGGGATCGTCGGAAAGTCGATGATCAACGCCGCCTTCAACGCGGCGGTGAAACCGGTGACCGATCACTTCGGCGCGCTTCTGGGCGGTGCGCTGACGCCTCTTGTGCCTTTCGAGAAAGGCGGTGCCTTTAGTCAGGGGCGGGTGACGCCCTTTGCCAATGGCGGGATCGTCAGCGGCCCGGTGGCCTTTCCGATGCGCGGCGGCATGGGGCTGATGGGCGAGGCGGGGCCGGAAGCGATCATGCCGCTGGCCCGGGGGGCGAACGGCAAGCTCGGGGTGCAGGCCCAGGGCGGCGCCGGCCCGATCAACGTGGTGATGAACATCCAGACGCCGGATGCGCAGGGCTTCCAGCGCAGCCAGAGCCAGATCGCGGCGCAGATGAGCCGGGTGCTCGCACGCGGCACGCGCAACAGGTAACCGGGGAGGGGAGACGATGGCATTTCACGAGGTACGGTTTCCCGCCAACCTGAGCTTTGGCTCGGTCGGCGGGCCGGAGCGGCGGACCGATATCGTCACGCTGGCGAATGGCTTCGAAGAGCGCAACACGCCCTGGGCGCAATCGCGCCGGCGGTATGACGCGGGGGTCGGGCTGCGCTCGCTTGACGATATCGAACGGCTGATCGGGTTTTTCGAGGCGCGTCAGGGCCAGATGTACGGCTTTCGCTGGAAGGACTGGTCGGATTACAAATCGGCGCCGCCGAGCAAGGAGGTCGCCTATCGCGACCAGGTGATCGCCCTGGGCGATGGCGCCTCGGTCACCTATCCGCTGTTCAAGACCTATCGATCCGGCGCTGCCGCATACGCCCGGCGGATCACCAAGCCGGTGCAGGGCACGGTGCGGATGGGGGTGCAGGGCGACGAATTGCAGGAAGGCGTGCATTACGAGGTGGACGTGTCCAGCGGCTTGGTCACCTTTGCCACGCCGCCCTTGCAGGACGTGGAGATCACCGCGGGCTTCGAATTTGACGTGCCGGTGCGCTTTGACACCGACCGGATTGCCACCTCTGTGGCCTCGTTCCAGGCGGGCGAGGTGCCCTCGGTGCCGGTGGTGGAGGTGCGGCTGTGAAGGCGCTTTCCGAGGCCCTGGCTGCGCATCTGGAAAGCGGTCTGACGACGCTGTGCCGGGCCTGGGCGATCGACCGCACCGATGGCGTGGCGTTCGGCTTTACCGATCATGACCGCACGCTGGATTTCGAGGGGCTGAGCTTTCGCGCCGATACCGGGCTGTCGGCCATGGCGTTTCAGCAGGGCACCGGGCTTTCGGTCGACAATTCCGAGGCGGTGGGGGCGCTGTCAGATGCGGCGATCACCGAGGCGGATATCCTCGCCGGGCGCTATGATGGGGCAACGGTGCGAGCCTGGCTGGTGAACTGGAAGAACGTGGCCCAGCGGCACATGCTGTTTCGCGGTACCATCGGCGAGATGCGGCGGGTGGACGGTGCCTTCGAGGCCGAGCTGCGTGGGCTGGCGGAGGCGCTGAACCGGCCGTTCGGGCGGGTCTACCAGTCGCCCTGCACCGCCGTGCTGGGGGATCGGGCCTGCGGCTTTGACCTGACGACGCCCGGCTATCACTGGCAAGGCGCGGTTCAGGAGGTCGACGAGACCTCGAGCGTGGCGGTGTTTACCGACAATGGTTTTGAACCGGAGTGGTTTCAGCGCGGGCGGATGGAGGTGCTTTCCGGCTCGGCCAAGGGGCTCTCGGGGCCGATCAAGCGCGACAGCACGGAGGGGGCCGGGCGCAGGATCGAGCTTTGGGCACCGCTTCGGGCGCAGATGGCTGCGGGCGATCTGGTGCGGCTGACGGCGGGCTGCGACAAGCGGCTCGAAACCTGTCGATTCAAGTTCAACAATCTGCTGAATTTCCGGGGGTTCCCGGATGTGCCCGAGGACGACTGGCTGATCGTCAACCCGGCGCGGGCCGGGGCGAAATCCGGCGGGAGCCGGAGATGAGCGGCGGCGAGAGGGCGGTGGCCGCGGCGCGGCGTTGGATCGGCACGCCCTATCTGCACCAGGCGTCGGTCCGGGGGGCAGGCTGCGACTGTCTCGGGCTGTTGCGCGGGGTGTGGCGCGAGGTAATCGGAGCCGAGCCCGAAGCGGCCCCGGCCTATTCGCGCGACTGGTCCGAGCCGCAGGGCGAAGAGCGGCTGTGGCAGGCCGCCCGCCGGCATCTGCGCGCCAAGTCGCGCACCGCCGAGGCGCCGGGCGACGTTCTGTTGTTTCGTATGCGCGAGGGAGCGGTGGCCAAACATCTAGGCCTTCAGGCGCGCACCGGTGCGGCGGCCAGTTTCATCCATTCCTACAGCGGTCACGGGGTGATCGAGAGCCCGTTGAGCGGCCCCTGGGCGCGGCGCATCGCGGCCCGATTTGCCTTTCCAGAGGAGACGACCTGATGGCGACAATCGTTCTTTCCGCCGCCGGTGCCGCGCTTGGCAGCGCCGTCGGCGGCACGTTCCTGGGCTTGTCGATGACCGCTGTCGGCCGGTTCGTCGGCGCCTCGATCGGGCGCGCCATCGACCAGCGGCTGATGGGGCAGGGATCGGAGGTGGTGGTCGAGGGCAACCGCATCGACCGGTTTCGGGTCAATCGCGCCGGTGAGGGCGCGCCGGTGGCGCGCAGCTATGGCCGCACGCGGATGTCGGGGCATGTGATCTGGGCCAGCGCCTTTACCGAACATGTGGATACCGAGACCAGTGGCGGCGGCGGTGGCAAGGGCGCGCCCGCGCAGCCCGAGGTGACAACAAACACCTATTCCTATTCGGTCAGCCTGGCGATTGCGATCTGCGAGGGCGAGATCAGCGGGATTGGCCGGATCTGGGCCGATGGCGAGGAAATCTCGCCCGAGGATCTGAACCTCAGGGTCTATCCCGGAGGCGCCGATCAATTGCCTGATCCCAAGATCGAGGCGATCGAAGGCAGCGGCGCGGTGCCGGCCTATCGCGGCACCGCCTATGTGGTGCTGGAAGAGCTTGACCTCTCGCCCTTTGGCAACCGGGTGCCGCAGTTCAGCTTCGAGGTGACCAAGCCGGTGCAGACCGACACGCCCGAGGGGCCGGCAGAGGTGCCGCACAACCTGCGCGGCGTGGCGCTGATTCCCGGCACCGGCGAATATGCCCTGGCCACCACGCCGGTGGCCTATCGCTATGGCGCGGGCCAGTCTCGGATGGCCAATGTCAACACGCCCTCGGGGCGCAGCGATCTCGACACCTCGCTCGACCAGCTGGTCGCGGAATGCCCCGACATGGGCGCAACCTCGCTGGTGGTGAGCTGGTTCGGCGATGACCTGCGCTGCGGAGCGTGCAGCCTGCGGCCCAAGGTCGAGCAGACCGAGTTTGACGGGCGCGGCGCCAAATGGCGGGTCAGCGGACTGGCGCGGAGCGCGGCCGAAACCGTGGTGCAGGAGAGCGATGCCACGCCGGTCTATGGTGGCACCCCGTCCGACGGCGCGGTGCTCGAGGGGATCAGGGCGCTTCAGGCGCGCGGGCAGGCGGTGATGTTCTATCCGTTCATCCTAATGGAGCAGATGTCGGCCAACGGCCTGCCCGACCCCTACGGCGCAGCGATGGATCAGCCGGTGTTGCCGTGGCGCGGGCGGATCACCACTTCGGCCGCGCCGGGGCTGCCCGGCAGCCCGGATGGCACAGCGGCGGCTGAGGCCGAGGTTGCGACCTTCTTTGGTACGGCGCAGGTCGGGGATTTTGCCATCGACGGACAAAGTGCGACCTCGGGCGGGGTGATCGCTGCGCTGGGCGGCACGGATGAGGTGATCGGCAAGACGGTCACCTATAACGGGCCCGAGGAATGGAGTTATCGCCGTTTCATCCTGCACTATGCCGCGCTTTGTGCGGCGGCTGGCGGGGTGGATGCCTTCTGCATCGGATCCGAGATGCGCGGGCTGACGCAGATCCGGGGCGCGGGTGGCAGTTTTCCGGCGGTGGCGGCGATGGTGCAGCTTGCGGCGGATGTGCGCGAGATCCTCGGGCCGGGGGTGAAGATCGGCTATGCCGCCGATTGGTCGGAGTATTTCGGCTATCACCCGCAGGACGGATCGGGCGACGCCTATTTCCATCTCGATCCGCTGTGGAGCGATGCCAATATCGATTTCGTGGGGATCGACAATTACATGCCGCTGTCGGACTGGCGCGCCGGCGATGACCACGCCGATTCCGCTTTCGGTGCGATCTACAACCTCGACTATCTGCGCGGCAATGTCGCGGGCGGCGAAGGCTATGACTGGTATTACGACACGCCCGAGGCGCGTGCGGCGCAGCGCCGCGAACCGATCAGCGATGGCGCCCATGACGAGCCTTGGGTGTTTCGCTACAAGGACATCCGCAATTGGTGGGAGCACAAGCACCATGACCGCATCGGCGGCGTGCGCCAGGCGGGTTCAACCGCCTGGGTGCCACAGAGCAAGCCGGTGTGGTTCACCGAATTCGGCTGCGCCGCCGTCGACAAGGGCAGCAACCAGCCCAACAAGTTCCTCGACCCGAAGTCCAGCGAAAGCAGCCTGCCGCGGTTTTCCAATGGCCGGCGGGACGAACTGATCCAGCGGCAATACCTGAGGGCGGTCACCGAATTCTGGGGCGATCCGGCCAACAACCCGATTTCCGAAGAATATGGCGGCACCATGATCGACATGGCCCGCGCCTTTGCCTGGGCCTGGGACGCGCGGCCCTTTCCGGCCTTTCCCGGCAATGAGACGCTCTGGAGCGACAGCGGCAATTACATGCGGGGGCATTGGCTCAACGGGCGGGTCTCGGGGCTGTCGCTGGCCCGGCTGGTGGCGGAGATCTGCGAAGAGGCCGGGGTGCTGGCGTATGACGTCTCGCACCTTCATGGCTTCGTGCGGGGCTATACCGCGGCCGACAGTGGCGACATGCGGCGGCTGTTGCAGCCGCTGATGCTGCGCTTTGGCTTTGATGCAGTGGAACGCGACGGGGTGCTGCATTTCCGGATGCGTGACGGCCAGACCGCCAAGGTGATCGATGCCGAGCGGCTCGCCGAAAGCCCCGATCTCGACGGCATACTGATGCAGAGCCGCGCCTCGGAGGCCGAGATGGCGGGGCGGGTGCGGCTCGAGTTCATCCGCTCGGACGGCGATTACGAGACCATTGCAGAAGAGGCGGTGCTGCCGGACGACGCGACCCATGCGGTCTCGCGCAGCGAGATGCCGCTGGTAATGACCCGCGCCGAGGGGCGGCAGACGGTCGAGCGTTGGCTGGCCGAGGCGCGGGTGGCGCGCGAACAGGCGCGTTTTGCGCTACCGCCCTCGCGGCTCGATATCGGGCCGGGCGATATTGTCTCGTTGCCCGAGGAGGCGGGCCGTGCGCTCTATCGCGTCGACCGGATGGAGACCGGTCGCGAACAGATCATCGAGGCGGTGCGGATCGAGCCCGAGGTTTACGACCCGGTGGATGTGCCGGAGGATCCGGGAACGGTCACGCCCTTTGTGGCCCCGGTGCCGGTGCTGCCGCTGTTCATGGACCTGCCGCTGATGTCCGGCGACGAGGTGCCGCATGCGCCGCATCTGGCGCTGGTGGCCAAGCCCTGGCCGGGCACCGTGGCGCTCTATGCTTCGGCGCAGGATGCCGATTACGTGCTGTCCGACACCTTTGCCGCCCGGGCCACCTTTGGCGTGACCGAGACCGCGATGACCGCGGCGGCGGCGGGGCTGATCGACCGCGGGGCGGGGCTTCAGGTGCGACTGACCAGCGGGATGTTCTCTTCCGTCACCGAGGCGCAGCTTCTCTCCGGCGCCAATCTCTGCGCCATTGGCGATGGCACGCCCGACGGCTGGGAGCTGTTCCAGTTTCGCGATGCCCAGCTCATCGACACCGACACCTGGGTGCTGAGCCACCGGCTGCGCGGGCAGCTCGGCACCGATGCGCTGATGCCGCAGACCTGGCCCACGGGGTCATATGTAGTGCTGCTTGACGGCGCGCCGCAACAGATCAGCCTGGCCTCGTCGCAACGCCGGGTGACGCGGCACTACCGGGTCGGGCCGGCGCGGCGCCCGGTGGGCGATCCGTCTTACACCCATGAGGAACACGCTTTTGACGGCAATGGCCTTCGGCCCTACAGCCCGGCACATCTGCGGGGACGCTGGGCCGGCGGCGATCTTGAACTGAGCTGGATCCGTCGCACACGGGTGGATGGCGACAGCTGGGACCTGGCCGATGTGCCCCTGGCCGAAGCGCGCGAGAGCTATCTGGTGCGGGTGCTGGACCAGAGCGGTGTGTTGCGCGAGGCGATGGTGGACACGCCGGGCTTTACCTATGGTGCGGCGATGCAGGCGCAAGACGGGGCCGGCACGGGGCTGGCGGTCGAGGTGGCGCAGGTGTCGGATATCTTCGGCCCGGGCCTTTTCGCGCGCTGGGCGGGCTGA
Source organism: Marinovum sp. PR37 (assembly GCF_028807375.1). Classification (NCBI taxonomy): domain Bacteria; kingdom Pseudomonadati; phylum Pseudomonadota; class Alphaproteobacteria; order Rhodobacterales; family Roseobacteraceae; genus Marinovum; species Marinovum sp. PR37. Next base: position 28,788 of record NZ_JARAML010000001.1, read on the forward strand.
GGCGATGCGGCCGGTTCTGCATGGCGATGTGACGGCGGCGGCGCGGGCGCTGCTGATGGTGCCGGCAGAGGCGCGGGACGGGCTCTGCCGCCGGATGATCGAAGAGGCGGATTTCGCCGACCGCTATGCCAAGCGCCTCGGGCGGCCGCATCGGCTCTGGGGCAACGGCACGTTGATGGCCGCCGCCCGAGCGCGGCCGTTGGCGGCCGAGCCTGCGCTGGGCGAAGAGCGCTATTGCCGCTGCCTCGAGACGGTGTTTCGCATGCTGCTGGAGTGGCGGGCGGTACGGCGTCCCGCTGCGCGGACATAACGCAGGTCGCGCTACGCGATCGGGGTATCGCCTTGGCGGCGCTGGCTTTCTTGCCGGCGTTCACCGGCTGGAATACACCTTATCACAGGTTTGCGTTTGGCCTCGGCCGCAGGCGTGTTATATCACAGGGCACGGACACCGGAGACGAGGATGCCATGGCCCGGACACAGACGCATATTGCAGAGGTCGACCCGATCTGGGCGCGGATCCTCGACGAGGCAGAGGCCGCGGTGGGCGATGAGCCGCTGCTCGGCGGGTTGATCCACCAAAGCGTGCTGCACCATCCTTCGCTCGAACGGGCTCTGAGCTATCGGATTTCGCTCAAACTGGCCTCCGGCGAGATGTCAGAGCAAATCCTGCGCGAGATCTGCGACGAGGCCTATGCCGCCGATCCTGCGATCGGGCAGTCGGCGCGGGCCGATATCTCCGCCGTTTATGACCGCGATCCCGCCTGCCACAGGTTCTTGCAGCCTCTGCTGTTCTTCAAGGGATTTCAGGCGATCCAATCCTACCGCATCGGTCACTGGCTCTGGCATCAGGGCCGCCGCGACATGTCTTATTTCATCCAGATGCGGGTGTCGGAGGTCTTTGGCATCGACATCCATCCGGCCGCGCGCATCGGCAAGGGCATCATGATCGACCACGCCCATTCGATTGTCATCGGCGAGACGGCGGTGGTGGGCGACAATGTCTCGATGCTGCATTCGGTGACCCTTGGCGGTACCGGCAAGGAAGAGCAGGACCGCCATCCCAAGATCGGCGATGGCGTGCTGATCGGTGCCGGGGCCAAGGTGCTGGGGAATATCCGCATCGGCAATTGCTCGCGCATCGCCGCCGGGTCGGTGGTGCTCTCGGAAGTGCCGCCCTGCAAGACCGTTGCCGGCGTGCCGGCCCGGATCGTGGGTGAGGCGGGCTGTGATCAGCCGTCGATGTCGATGGATCAGATCCTCAAGTCCGGGGCGTGAAGGCCGCCCCGGAAACTCTTGATTACACACGTGTTACCGAGATCGGCGGCAGAGTCTGCCCGGCCACTTCTGCGGCGCTTTCGCTGTAGTTGAACCAGAAGCATTCCGCTCCGGTCTCGCGCCGGCGCACGCCTTCGGGCATCTCGCAGGTCTCCAGCCCGGCTTTGTCGCAGGCCCAGTTCAGCACCCGGGCCAGCGCCGCCGCATCCAGCCAGCCGCTGACATAGGCCAGCGGGCCCTGGGCGATCAGCACCGGCGCGCCATCGACGCTTTCCTCGATGACCTCGGCCGAGCCTTCGACAAATTCGCGATACAGTGTCACCGCGCCGGCGGTCTTCAGCGCCACCGGCATGTCGGGCCGCAGGCTTTCGACCCGTGACACCAGCGCATCGAGCCCCGGCATCGCCGGCGGCAGCGGCACCGGGATGGCCATGTTCTCGGTGCGGGCGCCGCTGCGCGGGCCGAGCAGCACCACGGCGCCGCTCTCGGCCAGGGCGGTCTTCACCGTCTCGGGCAGGTACATTGCCCCCGGCGCCACGATCAGGCGATAGCCCGAGAGATCGCCACCGGGTCGCAGGATGTCGACCGACAGGCCGAGCTTGCGCAGCCCGCGATAGGTCTCGAACACCAGATCGAAATAGCTCAGCCCCCGGCCATGCGGCTGGATCTGCCAGGCCCAATCGGCCTCGTAGTCAAACAGCAGCGCCACGGGCGCCTGCGCCCTGGCAACATCGGGCGCATCGGCCAGCTCTGCCGCCACTTCGCGCGCCTCGACGATCGCCGGAGCGTCGGCGCTGTCGGGCCGCAACATGCCGGCGTGCATCAGTTCCTGCGCCATAGGCGCCTGCCGCCAGCGGAAATAACAGACCGCCTCGGCGCCATGGGCAAAGGCCTCCCAGGTCCAGAGCCGGACCATGCCGGGCAGGGGGGCGGGGTTGTAGGGCGCCCAGTTCACCGGGCCGGGCTGTTGCTCCATCACCCACATCCGGCCACGTCCCACGGCGCGGTAGAGATCGTGGTGAAAGGCCTGGAAATCCGGGTCGCCCTGGCGCGCATATGTCCGGCGGTGGGCCTCGGTGGCGGTCAGCCGATCTTCGAGAAAGCCCAGAGGATAGCTGTCCCAGGCAGCGATATCGAGATCGTCGCCGACCTTGTAGTGATCGAAATCCGTAATCTTTCCCATGTAGTTATGGGAAATCGGCGCGTCGGAATGGCGGCGGATGATTTCGACCTGGAGGCGGTTGAAGCTGACCACCTCATCCGAGGCGAAGCGGCGGAAATCGAGCACATGGCTCGGGTTCGGCTCGGTCACCGTGAGGTTGGGCAGGTCGATCTGATCGAAGCTGTCATATTCCATCGACCAGAAGACATTGCCCCAGGCCCGGTTCAGCGCGTCGATATCGCCGTCGTTGCCCTTTCCGGGATATTGCGCCCGGAGCCAGCCGCGAAAGCCCTGCCGCGCGGCTTCGGAATAGGAGAGCACGGTATCGTGGCAGGCGTATTCGTTGTCGGTCTGCCAGGCGGCGACATGGGGATTGCGGCCATAACGTTCGGCCAGCTTGCCGGTGATCACCGCGCATTCCTCGCGGTAACCCCGGTGGGAAAAGCAATAATGCCGCCGCGAGCCGAACTTGCGGGGCCGGCCCTCGGCATCCACGGCCAGCATGTCGGGGTGACGGTCGACCATCCAGCGCGGCGGGGTGGCGGTGGGGGTGCCCAGCACGACCTTCAGCCCGGCGGTTCCCAGCACGTCGATGGCGTCATCGAGCCAGTCAAAGTCATACTGCCCCGGCTGCGGCTCGAGCCGCGACCAGGCAAATTCGCCGATCCGAACCCAGGTCAGCCCGGCCTCGGCCATGCGCCGCGCGTCCTCTTCCCAGATCGCGCGCGGCCAGTGTTCGGGGTAATAGCAGGTGCCGAGGGTGCGTTTCATGCCGGTTGGCCGGCGTCATAAGCGGCGACGATGGCCCGCGCCTTTTCACCGACCTCACCCGCCGTCATGCCGGGCTTGTAAAGCGCCGAGCCGATGCCGAAACCGGTCACCCCGGCGTCGAACCATTCGGTGAAATTCTCGGGCCCGGCGCCGCCGACCGCATATGTCTTGGTGCCTTTCGGCAGCACTGCCGAGATCGCGGCGAGGCCCTTGGCGCCCACCAGGAAGCCAGGGAAGAACTTCAGCCCGTCGGCGCCGTGGCGCAGGGCGGTGAAACATTCGGTCGGGCTGGCCACGCCGGGAAAGGACAGCATGCCCAGCTCCTTCGAGCGGTCGATGACGGCCGGGTTGCAGTCGGGCGAGACCACCAGCGTGCCGCCGACGGATTTGAGCTCGTCCACCTGCTCGGGGGTCAGCACGGTGCCGGCGCCGATGGTGGCGCGGCCTTTCAACCCCTCGGCGAGGATGCCGATCGACTTGAACGGCTCGGGCGAATTCAGCGGCACCTCGATCCGGTCGATACCGGCGGCAACCAGTGTCTCGCCGATCTCTAGAACTTCATCGGGCGTCACGCCTCGCAGAATGGCAATGATTTCGCGGCTCATGTCATGCTCTCCTCATGGGCAGCCCTGAGGCCCGCCAATACGATTTCGGCCCCGTCTGTTTCACTGACGGAGGCCCCCTGCGGCGCCAGCGCCGCCTTGTACAATGCGTTGAGTTTCGGCGCGCCGATCAGCACGATCTCGCGGCCGAGCCAGTATTCCTTGGCCCCGGCGATCTCGAGCCCCATCAACAACCCCGAGAGCCGCGCCCGCGAGGTTGCAGCCTCGGTGCCGTCAAGCAGCGATCCGGCGCGCAGCGAAAACAGCCGCGCGGTGAATTTCTGTGGCGCGCTCATGGCGTCGGTGACCGCTTCGTCGAAAGCCGCCTGATCCCAGCCGTCGCCTGCTACGGAATGGCGCAGCACCGATTGGCCCGAAAGCAGGGCGAAAATCTCGCCGGTCATGAAAGTGCGGAAGCTGACGATCTCGCGCGCGCTGATATGCACCCATTTGGTATGGGTGCCGGGCAGGCAGAGCACGCCGTCGAACTCCGGGTGCGCGGCCAGAAAGCCGGCGATCTGGGTTTCCTCGCCGCGCATCACGTCCGCCGGGCTGGCCTGCGACACGCCGGGCAGGATACGGACCTTGAGCCGCGGGTCGCGGACCTCCGGCGTCACGGCCTGACCCACGCCGGGCGCGGCGCAGGGGGTGGTGACATAAGGCGCCTCGTGCCAGCCCTGACGCGCGCCCACCATGCCGCAGGCGATCACCTGCACCGTGCCGCTCTCGGGCAGGTAATCGCCCACCAGCCGCAGCAGTTCCGGCTCGAAGCCGTCCCGTTCCAGAGCGCCCATGCCCTTGTCAGAGGTGACCATGCCGATCACCCCGTCCTTGCCCATCAGCCAAGCCCTCAGGTTCGACGTGCCCCAGTCGACCGCGATCCAATCCGCAATTTCATTCATAATATCAGCCTGTTACAACAACTCCGCCATCCACGACCATGGCCTGGCCGGTCATCATCCGGCTGGTCTCCGACGCCAGGAAAAGCACCGCATCGACGATGTCCTGGGGCGCCAGATGATCCTTGAGGCACTGCCGCGAGAGATGTTCGGCCAGCGCCTCCGGCGTGGCCCACATGTCGAGCTGTTTTTCGGTCAGAACCCAGCCGGGGGCAAGGGCGTTTACCCGAATTTTATCTGGCCCGAACTCGCGCGCGAGCGACCGGGTCATGCCATTGATGCCGGAATTGGCGGTGGTGTAGCTGACGTAACCGGCATTGCCCATCATGTAGCTGATCGAGGTGAAATTGATGATCGAGCCGCCGCCAGCCGCGCGCATTCCCGCCATCACTGCCTGACAGGCAAAGAAATAGGCCTTGAGGTTGACCGCCTGCGACCAGTCCCAGAATTCCTCGTCCACCTCTTCCGCGCTGTGGCGCTTGTCATTGGCGGCATTGTTGATCAGCGCGGTGATCGGGCCATGTGCCTCGGCCGCCTCGGCGATACAGGATTTCAGCCGGTCGATGTCGGTGATGTCGCATTGCAGGAACAGCGGCCGGCGGCCGTGCTTGGCCTCCATCTCGTCGCAAAAGCCGCTGGCGTCGGAGCGCTGGACAAAGGCCACCTGTGCGCCCTGCGTCATGAAGCCATCGGTGATCGAGGCACCGATGCCGGCGCCGCCGCCGGTGATGAAAACGCTTTTGCCCTCAAGGTCGTGAAATGTTGCAGTCTTGGTCATTCAATGGCTCTCTCGTGTCACGGGGCGGGTGTCCTTGCCCACCAGAAAATCCAGATCGGCGCCCTGATCGGCCTGAAGTACATGGTCGACGTACATCTTGGCATAGCCGCGGGTGTAGCGCGGCGCGTCGGGCTGCCAGGTGGCGCGGCGCTCGGCCAGCTCGGCGTCAGAGACCAGCAACTCGAGCGCGCCGGAGCTGGCCGAGACGCGGATGCGGTCGCCGGTTTTCACCAGGGCCAGGGTGCCGCCCTCGTTGGCCTCGGGCGAGACATGCAGGATGACGGTGCCAAAGGCGGTGCCCGACATCCGCGCATCCGAGATCCGCACCATGTCGCGCACCCCCTGTTTCACCAGCTTGGACGGGATCGGCATGTTGCCGACCTCGGCCATGCCCGGATAGCCCTTGGGGCCGCAGCCCTTGAGTACCAGAATGCTGTCCTTGGTCACCGGCAGGTCGTCGGAGTTGATCGTGGCCTTCAGCTCTTCGATGTTCTCGAAGACATAGGCCTCGCCCTCGTGTTCCAGCAGCGCATCGGTCGCGGCCGAGGGCTTCACGATGGCGCCGCGCGGCGCAAGGTTGCCCTTGAGCACCCGCAGGCCGGCGGCGGGTTTCAGCGGCTCGTCGAAGCTGCGGATCACGTCGCGGTTCCAGCATTCGGCGCCTTCGGCATAGGTGCTGATATCGCAGTCGAGCACGGTCTTGGCGGGCCGCAGCAGGTGCTGCAATTCCTTCAGGATCACCGGCATGCCGCCGGCGTAACAGAAATCCTCCATCAGGTACTTGCCCGAGGGCATGCAATTGACGAGCAGGGGGATTTCGCTGCCGATCTCGAAATCGTCCAGCGTCAGGTCGACGCCGACACGGCCGGCCATGGCCAGCAGATGCACCACCGCATTGGTCGAGCCGCCGACAGCAGCATTGGCGAGGATCGCGTTTTCAAAGGCCTCGCGGGTCATGATGTCAGACAGCTTCAAGCCTTCTTCCACCATGCCGACAATGCGTTTGCCGGTCATATGCGCCAGCGCCATGCGGCGGGCGTCGACGGCGGGCAGGGCGGCGTTGGTGGGCAGGCTCATGCCCATCGCCTCGACCACGCTGGCCATGGTCGACGCGGTGCCCATGGTCATGCAGACGCCTTTCGACCGGCTCATGCCCGACTCGGCGGCCATGAAATCGGCCAGCGTCATGTCGCCGGCGCGCACCGCCTCGGAGAACTTCCAGACGTCGGTGCCGGAGCCGATGTCCTTGCCCTGCCACTTGCCGTTCAGCATCGGCCCCGAGCTGACCACGATGGTCGGCAGATCGACCGAGGCCGCGCCCATCAGCTGGCCCGGAGTGGTCTTGTCGCAGCCGCCCAAGAGCACGACACCATCGATGCCATAGGCGCGGATCGATTCCTCGACATCCATCGCCAGCAGGTTGCGAAACAGCATGGCGGTGGGTTTCATCTGGGTCTCGCCCAGCGACATCACCGGGAATTCCACCGGAAAGCCGCCGGCCTCCCAGACACCGCGCTTGACCCCTTCGGCCAGCTCGCGCAGGCCCGAGTTGCAGGGCGTGAGTTCCGACCAGGTGTTGCAGATGCCGATCACCGGCCGGCCGTCGAAGGCGTGATCCGGGAACCCCTGGTTCTTCATCCAGGAGCGGTGAATGAACCCGTCCTTGTCCAATTTGCCATACCAGGCGCGGTTGCGGCGTTCGTCGCTCATACCAGCGTTCCTTTCACGACCCACATGGTTTCGGGAAAGCTCCAGGGCAGGGTCAGCCCGTGGCTCATCAGATAGGCGCCGCTCAGGGTGAGCGGCTCGGACTTGATCGCCTGATCGCCGCGCGACAGGGCGGGCGCATCACCCCGGTTGAGCAGCTCGATTCGGTAATACCGGTCGGGCGACAGCCGGGTCAGGCGCAGCGGCCGGGGGGCGATCTGCGCCGAGGTCTCGGCCTTGCCGGCAAAGACCACGAATTGCCTGCCGCCCTGTTCCAGCTGCTGCTCGGCGATCACCGCCGGGTCGGAGCTGTCGAGCCGCAGGATATCGGCGCCGGCCATCCAGTGGCGGTTGTCCTTCCACCAGGCGGTGACCTCGGTCAGCACCTTCACCTCGTCCTCGGTCAGCTCGCGAGGGTCCATCTCGAAGCCCATGTGCCGCTGTGCCGCGACCCAGGCCCGCATCCGGATGTCGATGGTGCGCCCCGAGGTGTGGCAGGTGCGCGGCCCGACATGGCTGCCGGTCACCACCATCGGCAGGAAAAGCGCGGCGTTGTGCTGCATCCTCAGCCGCTCGATGGCGTCGTTGCTGTCGGACAGCCAGACCCGGTGGGTGCGCTTGAGGATGCCGAAATCGATCCGCCCGCCGCCAGAGGCGCAGCTCTCGATCTCGACCTTGGGAAAGGCCGCGCGCAGCCGGTCGATCAGCGCATAGGATCCGCGGGTCTGGGCCGCATCGGGCATCGGCAGGACGCGGTTGTGATCCCACTTGATGTAGTCGATGTCATTGTCGCCCAGCACCTTGCCGATGCGGTCGAACAGAAAATCGCGCACCTCGGGCAGCGCCATGTTCAGCGCCATCTGCTGGCGGCCGAGGATCTGGTCTTCGCCGCCAAGCGCCCAGTCCGGGTGGGCGCGGAAGACGTTGGAATCCTCGTTGATCATCTCGGGCTCGAACCAGATACCGAAGGACATGCCCAGCCCGTGCACATGGTCGATCAGCGGCGTCAGCCCCTCGGGGTACTTGCGCGGATCGACCTCCCAGTCCGAGAGCGAGGTGGTGTCGTCGTCGCGGTCGCCGAACCAGCCGTCATCCAGCACGAAGCGCTCGGCGCCGAGGTCTGCGGCGCGGTCGGCGATCTCTTTCAGCTCGGGCAGGTTGTGATCGAAATAGACTGCTTCCCAGCAATTGTAATGCACCGGACGGGCGCGGGCGGGATCGGGGAAGGTGACGATCCGGTCGCGCAGATGCCGCTGAAAGGCCACTGCGCAGCCGTTCAGGCCATCATCGGAGAACATCGCGTAAAGCGGCGCGGTGGCAAAGCGGGTGGCCGCCTCGGTCTCGATCCGGGAGGCGTGGCCGAACTGCACCTGACGGCGGCCGTCGGGCAGCTCTTCGGCAATCATCCGGTGGCCGCCGGACCAGCCGTAGTGAAACCCGTAGGCATGGCCGGTGGCATTGGTGGCGCCCCGGCAGGGCACGATCAGCCCGGGGAAATGTTCGTGGCCAGTGCGGCCGGTGCGGTTCTCGCGGTAGCGGATGCCGGCAGACCAGGCGGTGCGGTTCATCTGGAACTCGCCGCACCAGCGGCCGGCGAAATCGATCATCTCGTCGCTGGCCTGGGGCGCCGGAAAGACCGGGGCCGAGAGCCAGTGCAGGTGCATCGGCGCGGTCGCCTCGATCTCGGCCCTTGCCTCGATCACATGGGTCTGCGGATCGATCGAGAACAGCGCGCGATAGCGCAGCACACCGGATTGATCGCGAAAGCTCAGGGTCAGCCGCGTATCGTCTTCCTCGGCGCTGTCGAAACAGAACTTGGGCAGGAAGGGCTGGCCGGAGGCATCGCGGATCACCAGCCCGGGTTGGCCGGGAAAGCTGCGCGTCGCCTCGGGGCAGAGCGACAGCTCCGGGTTGGCATCGAGCATGCCGCCGGTCACGTCGATGGCATGGGCCCGGGCCAGGGTCTCCAGGTCTTCGTCGTCGGGCAGGCGCGGCCCCCAGTAGACCACCTCGGCGAGGTGGTCTTTCCGGGAGGCCAGCACCAGCGTTTGACGGGAGTCATCCAAACGCCAGCTTTGGATCATTTTACGGCTCCGAGGGTGAGACCAGCAATGAAGTGGCGCTGCATCAGGAAGAACATCAGCACCGGCGGCAGGGCGGCCACGATCGACCCGGCCGAGACCAGGTGCCAGGCGGCGACCCATTGGCCGTTGAGCGAATAGAGCCCGGCGGTGATCGGTTGTTGATCGGCGCCCTGGGTCAGCACGGTGGCCCAGAAATAGTCGTTCCAGATGAAGGTGAAGATCAGCACCGAGAGCGCCGCCAGCGCCGGTTTCATCAGCGGCATGACCACATACCAGAAGATGCGGATTTCGCTGATGCCCTCGACGCGCGCGGCCTCGATCAGCTCGTAGGGCAGGGCCTTGATGAAGTTGCGCATGAAAAGCGTGCAGAACCCGGCCTGAAAGGCGATGTGGAAAAGCGCAAGGCCATACCAGGTGTTGTACATTCCGAGATCGAGCGTCAGATCGCGCACCGGCACCATCAGGATCTGGAACGGCACGAAGTTGCCGGCGACGAACATGAAGAACAACAGCAGGTTGCCCTTGAATTTGTAGACCGCCAGCGCAAAGCCGGTCATGCAGGAGATCGCCACCGCGCCGATCACCGTCGGGATCGTCACCTTGAACGAGTTCAGGATGTATTTGCCGATCGGCGTCTGCTCGAAGATCGCGGTGTAGTTCTCGATCAGGTTGAAGCTGGTGGGCCAGCCCCAGTAGTTGCCGGCGGTTATGTCACCGGCCGAGCGCACCGAGGTCAGCGCCACGGCGATCAGCGGCAGCAGCCAGACGATGAGCGCGACGGGCAGGGCGATCTTGTAGGCGATCTGCGCGCCGGATGAGGTCTTTTCGATAGGGGTCGGAAACATCTTAGCGCCCTCTCTCGTCGCGGTACATTTTGTAAAGGAAGCCGGTGATATAGATCATCATGATCAGAAAGAGCACGACGGCGATGGCCGCGCCGTAGCCCATGCGGAAGCCGTATTCGCTGAACGCCTGTTCATACATGTAGAAGGCCAGCACCCGCGAGCTGCCCCAGGGCCCGCCATCGGTCATGATCGAGATCAGGTCGAAGGAGCGCAGCGCGCCGATCACGGTGACCACCACGGCGATGAAGGTGGCCGGGCGCAGCTGCGGCAGGATCACGTACCAGAGCATCTTGACGCCCTTGGCATTGTCCAGCCGTGCGGCCTCGATCTGCTCGGGGTCGACGGCGTTCAACCCGGTGAGATAGAGGATCATGCAATAGGCGGTCTGTGGCCAGAGGCCGGCGGCGATGATGCCGTAGGTGACGTAATCCTCGTTGGCCAGCACCGCGATGGGCTCGATCCCGAACCAGCCCAGGGCGATGTTCATCAACCCGAAGTTGGGATCGTAGAACCAGGCAAAGACCAGGCCGACCACGACCTGCGAGATCACGAAGGGGAAGAAGAACAGCGATTTGTAGATGCGGATGCCGCGCACCGTCTGGTTGAGGAACAGCGCCACCAGCAGCCCGCCGGGAATGGCCAGCATGTAGAGCACCAGCCAGATCACGTTGTTCTTGAGCGAGGTATAGAAGGCCTCGTCGTCCATCAGTTCGATGTAGTTGTCGGCCCCGACCCAGGTGGCCTCGCCCAGACCATCCCATTCGTAGAAGGAAATGTTCACCGATTGGAAAATCGGGATGATCACGTACATCATGAACATGAAAATCCCCGGTGCCAGGAACAGCCATGGCGCAAGCCGCTGCTGGTTCTGCTGCCACCACGTCTTTTGTGCGGGCGGGTGGGTATCGGGAAGGGCGGGGGCGGTCATGGCAATACCTCCGGACAACAGGAAGCCTGTCCCGGGCCTGGCCCGGGACCTCATGGTCGGATTTGGGGGTGGATGAAGGGCGAGGCCCCGGGGCAGGCCCGGGGCGCCGCGGTGTCACCCGGCGGGGGTGTTACTTGTAGACCCGGGCGCGGACCTTTTCGAGCCGCTCGAGGATCGCGTCCATGCGCTCGGGCTTGACCATGAACTCCTGGAAGCCTTCCATGCCCGCCTTGGCCATCTCGGCCGGGTAGTCGCGGTCAAAGAACTGCGCGATGCCGCCGTCGGTGGTCGAGAGCATCTCGTAGCCGGCTTGCAGGAACTTGTCCTCGCCCACTTCCGAGTTCTTGTTGATCGGAAGCTGTCCGAGCGTCTTGTTGATCTCGGTCTGCACCTCGGGCCGGGCCAGGTAGGCCAGGAATTTCTTGGCGTCTTCCTTGTTCTTGGCATTGGCCGGGATGTGGATCGTGTCGGTCGGCGCCTCTTCGGCCAGCGGCACATCGGGGTTGATCACCGGGAACTGGAAAAAGCCCAGCTGATCGTCCGACAGGCCGGCCTCGCGCAGCGGCGCCACCGCGAAGTTGCCCATCACATACATTGCCGCATCGCCCTGGACCATCGGCGCCAGCGCCTCCTGCCAGGAATAGGCGGCGTGGTTTTCCAGGAAGAAGCCGGCGTCGATCAGCTCTTTCCAGTTGTTCATCGTGGCTTTCACCCGGTCGTCGGTCCAGGACACCTCGCCCTTGCCCAGCGCCATGTGGAAATCATAGCCGTTGGTGCGCAGGTTGATGTAGTCAAAGACCCCGCCGGCGGTCCAGAGGTACTTGGTGCCGATGGTGATCGGGGTGATGCCGGCTTCGCTCAGCTTGGCGCCGGCCGCCTTGAACTCGTCCCAGTTGGTGGGAACGGCGATGCCCTGCTCTTCGAAGATGTCTTTCCGGTAGTACACGCCCCATTGGTAATAGGTGTAGGGCACGCCCCAGATCTTGCCGTCGATGGTCATCGATCCGACCGAGGAGGCGAGCGAGTCCTTCAGGCCGTTTTCTTCCCAGACATCATCGACCGGCTCGAACAGCCCGGCGTTGACATAGGGCAGCATGCGGTTGCCGGCGTACCAATTGGCCAGATCCGGCGAATCTGCGGTCAGAAAGTTGCGGATCGAGGTCTTGTAACCTTCGTGGTCGAACAGGTTCCAGGTGACGGTGACATCGGGGTTTTCCGCCTCGAAGCCTTTGATCAACGCCTCGAAGGCGGCTTTCGGCGCCGGGTCGGACGTATCTGTGTTGATCACCAGTTCGCCAGCCAAGGCCGCCGAAGAAATCAACGTGGACGCGGCCAGTGCCGCCGTCAGTTTCAACGATGTGTAGAGCATCTCTCTCCCTTTCTCCTCCACAGCTGCAAAGTCCCGAATAGTGGAACAAATGTTTTGCATGTTGATCTTTTAGTCCCATACTGCTAGAAGAGTCAAGAATTACTTCCCCGGGCTCTTCCGGGGCTCAGGAGAGCAGGCATTGGGATGAACAAGCAAGTCACATCGGACGGAACTGTCGGCAAGGCCTTGGAACTGCTGGATATGGTTGTGGCGTTCGGCCGGTCGGTGCGGTTTTCCGAGGTGCTGGAGGTCAGCCCTTACCCCAAGGCGACCACCCATCGCCTGTTACAGACCCTGACGAATCAAGGCATGCTGGCTTTCGATGACGAACGGCATGTCTATGTGCCGGGCATGCGTCTGGTGCGGATCGCGCGACACGCCTGGAACCAGTCGTCGCTGGGGCCGCTGGCCTTGCCGTTCCTTCAGACCCTGGCCGCCGACGTGAAAGAGACGGTGCATCTGGCGCAGATGGAACATGGCCGGGTGGTCTTTGTCGAAAAGACCACACCCGACGAGGGGTTCAAGACCATGGCCACCCCCGGCCGCCGCTCGCCGGCGCATTGCACCGGGGTGGGCAAGGTCATGCTGGCCTTCATGGACGACACCCGCCGCGCCGCGGCGCTGGAATGCCAGACCTACGAGGCCTTCACGCCCAACACCCACAAGAGCGAGAAGACGCTGCTGCCGGAACTGGCGCAGATCCGGGCCGAGGGCGTGGCCTTTGACCGCGAAGAACACGAAGAGGGCATCATCTCGATTGCCGCCCCGATCCTCGGCGGATCGAACCGGGTGATTGGGTCGCTCTCCGTGGTCACGTCGACCTTTCGCATGTCACTCAAGGATATCGAGAAATTCCGGCCCGCCTTGCAGCGGACGGCGGCGCAGATCGGGGGAGAGGCGGCCGTCTGGCCGTATCCGATCGCGCAATGATCACCACCTAATTCCCGAGGGAGAGGAAAGAGAATGTCAGGTGTCGCACTCAACAGTGCCGTGAAACGTTATGGCGATGTTCAGGTCATCCACGGAGTGGATCTTCAGATCGAGGACGGCGAGTTCTGCGTCTTTGTCGGCCCCTCGGGCTGCGGCAAGTCCACGCTCCTGCGGATGATCGCCGGGCTGGAGGAGACTTCGGACGGCAATATCTCGATTGGCGGTCGCGATGTGACCCGCGCCGATCCGGCCGAACGCGGGGTGGCGATGGTGTTTCAGACCTATGCGCTCTATCCCCATATGACGGTCGAGGAAAACATGGGCTTCGGGCTCAAGATGAACGGCCATCCGAAACAGGAGATCAAGTCCAAGGTCGCCGAGGCCAGCCGCATCCTGAAACTCGACGATTACCTTGCCCGCAAGCCCAAGGCATTGTCCGGTGGCCAGCGCCAGCGCGTGGCCATCGGCCGCGCCATCGTGCGCGGCCCCGAGGTCTTTCTGTTTGACGAACCGCTGTCGAACCTCGACGCCGAGCTGCGTGTCGACATGCGGGTCGAGATCGCGCGCCTGCACAAAGAGATCGGCGCGACGATGATCTATGTCACTCACGATCAGGTCGAGGCGATGACCCTGGCCGACAAGATCGTGGTGCTGCGCGCCGGTCATATCGAGCAGGTGGGCAGCCCGATGGAGCTGTATCAGAACCCCGACAACAAATTCGTGGCGGGCTTCATCGGGTCGCCCAGCATGAACTTTCTCGTGGCGCGGGTGAACGGGCAGGGCGTGATCGTGCCGGGGCTCGACAACATGCAGGTGCCGACCGATGTCGCCCTGCCGGCCGAGGGCAGCGAGGTGATCATCGGCATCCGGCCGCAGAACCTCACCGTGCGCGAGGCCGAGAGCCCGGTGCGCATCGACATTCGCGAACGGCTGGGCGGGGTGGCCTATGACTATCTGATCTCGGCCAATGGCGAGCGCATCATCGTCGAGACCCGCGGCGACGAGGCGATTCCCGAAGGCACCGGGGTGGCGGTCGAATTCGATCCGGCCACCGCCATGTTCTTTGACGCCAAGACCGAGGCGCGCCTGCGCTGATCACAGCATGGGCCCGGGCTGAAAAAAACGGCGCGCTCCGCGAGGGGCGCGCCGAATTGCGCTGGCCTGACGCGCCGGAATGTGCTGAAACGAAAGCGGGGGCTGGCGAAAGCGAAGGCCGAATGTCGGCAATACGAAAGAAACCGCGCGCAAGAACCCAGGGAAACGAACGCACGACGCGCGGGAACGCGCCGAAAAGGGAGGCCACCGAATGACCCATATCCTTGCCATCGATCAGGGCACCACCTCGACCCGCGCCATGGTGTTTGATGACGCCCTGGCGCTCGTGGCCTCGGCGCAGGAGGAGTTCACCCAGCATTTTCCGCAGAGCGGCTGGGTCGAACACGATCCGAAGGACCTCTGGGACACCACGCTGGCGACCTGCCGCAAGGCGATCGAGACCGCCGGCGAGATCGCCGCCATCGGCATCACTAACCAGCGCGAGACCACCGTCGTCTGGGACCGTGAGACCGGCGAACCGGTCTATAACGCCGTCGTCTGGCAGGACCGGCGCACCGCCGAAGTCTGTGCCGATCTCAGAGCGGAAGGTTTCGAGGAGGTGGTGACCGCGCGCACCGGGCTGTTGCTCGATCCCTATTTCTCCGGCACCAAGCTGGCCTGGATTCTCGACAATGTCGAAGGCGCGCGGGCGCGGGCCGAGGCGGGCGAACTGATCTTTGGCACCGTCGACAGCTGGCTGGTGTGGAACCTGACCGGCGGGCGCGCGCATGTGACTGATGCCACCAATGCGGCGCGCACCATGCTTTATGACATCCACAAGGGCCGCTGGTCGCAGACCATCTGCGACAAGCTGGGCATCCCGCGCGAGATGCTGCCCGAGGTCAAGGATTGCGCCGCCGATTTCGGCGAAACCGATCTTCTGGGCGGCACGATCCCGATCCTCGGCATCGCCGGCGACCAGCAGGCGGCCACCGTCGGGCAGGCCTGTTTCCAGCCGGGCATGATGAAATCCACCTATGGCACCGGCTGTTTTGCGCTGTTGAACACCGGCGACACCCCGGTGACCTCGCAGAACCGTCTGCTGACCACCATTGCCTATCAGCTGGACGGCAAGCCCACCTATGCGCTCGAAGGCTCGATCTTTATTGCCGGCGCGGTGGTGCAATGGCTGCGCGACGGGCTGAAGGTGATCGAGAGCGCCGGCGAGACGCAAACGCTGGCCGAGGCCGCCGATGCCGGCCAGGAACTGATCCTGGTGCCGGCCTTCACCGGGCTGGGCGCACCTTACTGGAAACCGGAGTGCCGGGGCGCGATCTTTGGTCTGACGCGCGGGTCGGGCCCGGCGGAATTTGCCCGGGCGGCGCTTGAAAGCGTGGGCTTTCAGACCCGCGACCTGCTCGAGGCGATGTGCGCCGACTGGGACGGCGCCGGCGACACCGCGCTGCGCGTCGATGGCGGGATGAGCGCCTCGGGGTTTGCGATGCAGTTCCTTGCCGACATCATCGGCGCGCCGGTGGAACGGCCCCGGGTGCTGGAAACCACCGCCATGGGTGCGGCCTGGCTGGCCGGGCACAGGGCGGGCCTCCTGCCGGACATGGCGGAATTTGCCGCGAGCTGGGAATGCGAGGCGCGGTTCGACCCGGCGATGGCCGAAGACATCCGCGACAAACGGTATGCGGGCTGGCGCAAGGCGGTCAGCGCCACCATCGACGTGGCCAGCTGACCGCTGCGACGTCGGCTCAGGCCAGCAGCGCCAGCGGGCTTTCCAGCCCGTCCTTGATCGCCGCCAGCAGCTGCGCCCCGAGGGCGCCGTCGATCACCCGGTGATCGACCGAGAGGGTGACCGACATGACGGTGGCCACGCCCAGCGTGCCATCCGCCTGAACCACCGGTTTCTGCACCCCGGCGCCAACCGCGAGAATGGCGCCATGCGGCGGGTTGATGACGGCGTCGAAGTTCTCGATGCCGAACATGCCGAGATTGGAAATCGCGAAACTGCCGCCCTGATATTCCTGCGGGCTGAGCTTGCGGTCGCGGGCGCGGGCGGCGAGATCCTTCATTTCGGTGGAGAGCGCCGAAAGCGATTTCTGATGCGCGTCGCGTAGCACCGGAGTGAACAGCCCGCCCTCGATCGCCACCGCGACCGCCACGTCAGAGGGCGTGAGCCTGAGGATGCGGTCGCCGGCCCAGACCGCATTGGCCTCGGGCACCCGTTGCAGCGCGGCCGCGCAGGCCTTGATGACGAAATCATTGACCGAGAGCTTGATCTCGCGCGGGGCGAGCTGGCGGTTGATCTCGGCGCGCAGCGACAGCAGCGCATCAAGGTGGATGTCGCGGCGCAGGTAGAAATGCGGGATCTGCTGCTTGGCCTCGGTGAGCCGGGCGGCGATGGTCTTGCGCATGCCGTCGAGGGTGATCTCCTGATGGTCGCGGTCGGCATAGAGCGCGGCGATCTGGCCTGCGTCGGGGCCCGGGGCCGGCGCGGGGCGCGCGGCCTGCGCCGGGGCTTCGGCTGCGGCGGGTTTCGGGGCGCCGGCGGCTTCGACATCGGCCTTGACGATGCGGCAGCGCGGGCCCGAGCCGGTGATCTGCGCAAGATCGATGCCCCTGTCGGCGGCGATGCGCCGGGCCAGCGGCGAGGCGAAGATGCGGGCGCCGTCGCCGCGCTCTCCGGCCGGGGGGGCGGCTGTCTCGGAGCGCCCTGCGGGCGCCGCCTCGGCATCCGCGTCGGACGGCCGGGCCGCCTCCGGCGCGGGGCGCGCGGCGGGCTCGGCAATGTCGTCTTCGCTTTCGTCCTCACCCAAAAGCACCGCGATCGGGGTGTTGACCTTGACCCCGGCGCTGCCCTCGGCGACCAGCAGCTTGCCGATCACGCCCTCGTCGACCGCTTCGAATTCCATCGTCGCCTTGTCGGTCTCGATCTCGGCCAGCAGGTCGCCGGAGGCCACGCTGTCGCCTTCCTTGACCAGCCATTTCGCCAGCGTGCCTTCTTCCATCGTCGGGCTGAGGGCGGGCATCAGGATTTCGGTGGGCATGGTGTCGTCTCCGGACATGGCACTGGGGGCGCTGGGGGCCAGGGGCGGAGCGAGGGGCCAGCCCCCTCACGCTCCCCACGGTATTTTCAAACAGAAGAAGGGATCAGGGTGATGGTGTCAAAGGGCGGTTTCGGTCGTTGGCCGCGGGCGAGCCTGGTGATGGCGGTCTCGATCTCTTGTTTGTGGCCGGCCATCCAGACATAGGCGTCCTGATGCGAGGGCCGCCCGGCCAGCCGCAGATCGGCGGCGAGCCGCTCGGGCACCAGGGCCATGACCTTCTGCCCGTCCACCTCATGGGTGACACGGTAACATTCGGTCTCGATATCGCGGCCGTGCACCTCCATCAGCGATAGGTGACCTTTCTCACCGCCTCGATCACCTCGGCGGTCGAGGTCAGCGCATGTTTTTCCAGATTGGCAGCATAGGGCATGGGCACGTCCTTGCCGGTGCAGTTGATCACCGGAGCGTCGAGCCAGTCGAAAGCCTGTTCCATCAGGAGGGCGGTGATCTGATTGCCGATCGAGCCGCGCGGGAAACCCTCTTCGACCGTGACGCAGCGGTTGGTCTTTTTCACGCTTTCGAGGATCGCCGCGCTGTCCATCGGCCGCAGGGTGCGCAGGTCGATCACTTCGGCGTCGATGCCGTCCTCTGCCAGCTTCTCGGCCGCTTCGAGGGCATAGGTCATGCCGATGCCGAAGCTGACGAGGGTGACGTCGGCGCCGGTCCGCCAGATCCGGGCCTTGCCGAAGGGCAGGGTGAAATCCTCGAGCACCGGCACGTCGAAGCTCTTGCCGTAGAGGATCTCGTTTTCGAGGAAGATCACCGGGTTGGGATCGCGGATCGCGGTCTTCAGCAGCCCCTTGGCGTCCGAGGCGGAATAGGGCATCGCCACCTTGAGCCCCGGGATATGGCTGAACCAGGCGGCAAAATCCTGGCTGTGCTGCGCGGCGACCCGGGCGGCGGCGCCATTGGGACCGCGAAACACCATGGGCGCGCCCATCTGGCCGCCGGACATGTAAAGCGTCTTGGCGGCGGAATTGACGATCTGGTCCATCGCCTGCATGGCGAAGTTGAAGGTCATGAATTCGACGATAGGTTTCAGCCCGCCAAAGGCCGCGCCGACGGCGAGACCGGTAAAGCCGTGTTCGGTGATCGGGGTGTCGATGACACGCTTGGGGCCGAACTCGTCGAGCAGGCCCTGGGAGATCTTGTAGGCGCCCTGGTATTCGCCGACCTCCTCGCCCATCAGAAAGACGTCGTCGTCACCGCGCATTTCCTCGGCCATGGCGTCGCGCAGCGCGTCGCGCACGGTCTGCTGCCGCATTTCGGTGCCTTCGGGCCAGTCGGGTTCGGCCTGGGATGGTCCCGAACCTGATCCTGCCTGCCCCGGACCTGATCCGGGGGGGGCGGCTTCCTGGTCTGCGTCTGCGTCGCGCGGCTGGGCCGGAGGCCCCGGCTCGGGGGCCGGGGCGGTGGTCGTTGCGGCCTCGGTCTTGATATCCTCGGCGCTTTCGCCCTCTTCCACCAGCACGGCGATGGGGGTGTTGACCTTGACGCCCTGGGTGCCTTCGGAGATCAGGATCCGGCCCAGCGTGCCTTCGTCCACCGCTTCGAACTCCATCGTCGCCTTGTCGGTCTCGATCTCGGCGATGATGTCGCCCGAGCTGACGCTGTCGCCTTCCTTGACCAGCCATTTGGCCAGCGTGCCTTCTTCCATCGTCGGCGAGAGGGCGGGCATGAGAATTTCGGTGGCCATGGCTCACGGCTCTCCTTTTTCGGGCGCGAGGAAGCCCACGATGTTGCCTTCGCCGTCCTCGACATAGGCGGCACGGCCGATGCCGGGGTAATCGGTGGGCGGCAGCGCCTCGGCGCCGCCATTGGCCAGCGCCCATGAATAGCGGTCGTCGCAATCGGCAACCTCGAAGGTCAGCGTGCAGCCGCGCACCGGGGTGCCGGAGGCCGGGGCCTCGCCCATGCGCTGCATCATGCCGCCGGTGAGGCCGGCGTCGAGCCCGGGGCCGGAAATCAGGTGATAGGCCACCTCTTCACCGCCGGGCATCGGCTCGAAGGACCAGCCGAAGAGGCCGCTGTAGAAGGTCCGGGCGCGCACCGGATCGGCAACGTGAATTTCGAAATGTGCGGGCATCAGCGGGCCTCCGCGTAGATGTCTGTCCAGAGTTCGTCGAGCACCGGTTCCGGACTCTCGCGGGCAAATTCGGCGGAGTCGTTGACCACCTTCTTGATCTCCTTGTCGATCGCCTTAAGATCCTCTTCGCTGGCATGTTTGCCCTCGAGCAACATGGCGCGGACATGTTCGATCGGGTCGCGTTCCTCGCGCATTTTCTGCACCTCTTCGCGGGTGCGGTATTTCGCCGGGTCCGACATCGAATGGCCGCGGTAGCGGTAGGTTTTCACCTCGAGGATATAGGGGCCCTTGCCGGCACGGCAGTGGCCCACCGCCTTTTCGCCCGCCGTCTTGACCGCCAGCACATCCATGCCGTCGACCACCTCGCCGGGGATGCCGAAGGCCTCGCCGCGGGTGTGCAGATCGGGGGTCGAGGTCGAGCGCTGTTGGGCGGTGCCCATGGCGTATTGGTTATTTTCAATGACAAAAACCACCGGCAGGGCCCAGAGCGCGGCCATGTTGAATGTCTCGTAGACCTGGCCCTGGTTGGCGGCGCCATCGCCGAAATAGGTGAAGGTGACGCGGCCGTTTTCCTTGTAGCGGTCGGCAAAGGCCAGGCCTGCGCCAATCGGAACCTGGGCGCCGACGATGCCATGGCCGCCGTAGAAATGCTTCTCTTTCGAGAACATGTGCATCGAGCCGCCCTTGCCCTTGGAATAGCCGCCCTCGCGGCCGGTCAGCTCGGCCATCACGCCGCCCGGGTCCATGCCGCAGGCCAGCATATGGCCATGGTCGCGATACGAGGTGACGCGCTTGTCGCCCTCTTCGGCGGCGGCCTCGAGGCCGACGACAACCGCCTCCTGACCGATGTAGAGGTGGCAGAAGCCGCCGATCAGCCCCATGCCGTAAAGCTGGCCGGCCTTTTCCTCGAACCGCCGGATCAACAGCATGTCGCGGTAATATTGCGTCAGCTCGTCCTTGGAAATGTTGGGTTTTTTCGTCGCTCTGCGCGCGGCCATTGCGGCGCCCTCCCGGAGGCGAATTGTTTAGTGTTAAACTATAGCCTAGCCCAAGCGGCCCCCGGGTGGAAAGGGGGCTTTCCCGCTGCACCTGCGAAGGGCGGGTCAGCGAATGACGATCTCGTCGCTGCGGATCAGGCCCAGCACCTCGCGCGCCTGCTGGTCGAGCAGGTCGAGATCGAGATATTCGTCGGACAGACGTCGGGTGAGATTTTCCATTTCCGCCAGTTCGGCGCGCAGCACGTCGCGCTCGGCCTCGAGGCGGGCGGCATTGTCGAGGATTTCCGCCCGCCGGAACAAGCCGTAATCCCCCTGCACGGCGGCAAAGGTGAAATAGGCCCCCAGAGTGAACGCGATGGCGAACACGCTTAACGGGACGATGTTCCGGCGGGTCGGATGTGTGCTCATGGTCTGCCTCAATGCACCTCTGACGGATGCTGTACGGCCACTATGACACAGGTGATTCGCCATGTGAATCCCTATTGCGAATCCTTGCGTGAATTATGTGCGATTCTCGCCCGTTGCCGTCAGAAATCTTGGCCAGCCGCCGGCATCGGGGTATCACTTGGGCATGAGGGTTCTGGTGCTTCTTTTCGTGGCGATGCTTGCGCTTGCCGCCTGTGCGCCGCGCGGCGTGCTGCATCTGGTTCGGGGCGCCGACGAAGGCGATGTGCGGCAGATTTTCGTCGCCTCGAACCGGGTGCTGAAACATGACAACGGGGTGCAGTTTTCCGGGCGGCGTGGCACGCGGCTGTATTTCTCGCGGCTCGACGTGTCGGTGCCGCCGGTGCATCGCGATGGTCGGATCGAGCGCCCGGCGCCGGAGGCCGCACCCGATCCGGCCCGGCATTTCGTGCTCTCGGGGGCCTATGCTTTTCCCACGTTGGCGGATTTCCTGGCCGGGGTGGCCAAGGCGCCGGGCGGGGCGGAGGAGGTCTTTGTCTATGTGCACGGCTACAACACCAACAATGCCGAGGCGACCTATCGGCTGGCCCAAATGGCGCATGACTTCGATGCCGAGGTTCCGGTCGTGTCGTTTTCCTGGCCGTCCGGCGGCGATCCGCGCGGCTATGTCTATGACCGTGACAGCGTGATCCACTCCCGCGACGCGCTGGAAGAGCTGCTCGTGGCGCTGACGCGGCACCGCAAGGTCTATCTGGTGGCGCATTCCATGGGGTCGCAACTGGTGATGGAGACGCTGCGGCAGATCTCGATCGCCCGGAACACCGCCGTTCTGCACAAGATCAGCGGCGTGACGCTGATCTCGCCCGATATCGACCCGGAAGTCTTTGTCGTGCAGGCGGGCCGGATCACGCCGTTTCCGCAGCCCTTCATCCTGATGACATCGACCCGCGATTCGATCCTCGATCTGGCGGCCTGGATCGCCGGCCGACCGCGGCGGCTGGGCGAGATCACGACGGCGGACGAGCTGGGCGGGCTGCCGGTGACCGTGATCGACCTGAGCGATTTTGCCGATCCCGGCCAGAACGGACATGACACGGCCTTTGCGGCGCCCCGGGCCATCGAATATTTCCGGAACTTCCATGGCCTGAAATGAGCCGCGACGCGGCGGCTCAGGCGGCCCTGTTCTGCGCCGCGTCGCGGGTCAGCGCGGCCATGCGATAGAAGCCATGCGCCATCTTGGAATAGGGCGTAAGCAGAAAGAAGGTCAGCACCGCGCCGAGATGCAACGGCAGCAGCCAGGCCACGGCGGAGGTGCCGGTCGCGGCGTAAAGCGCGAGGCCCGAGACCGCGACGGCAAAGAGCAGCAGGACAAAGGCCATCTCGCCGCCCCAGGCGGCGGGGGCCCCCAGCTCGGGATCGGCCTTGAGCTTGAGCCAGGCGAGCCCGGCACACCCCACGCTGAGCAGCAGGCCGCCGGGAACCCCGAGCAGCTTGGGCAGGCTGAAGAATCCATAAGGCGCCTCTAGTCCGAAGGCGTAGTGCAGCACGGTGCCGCTCGCGGTCGAGGCAAAGCTCAGCAGGAAGCCGTAAAGCACAGCCTGATGAAAATGCCGCCGCGCCTGGCTGAAACGGTCCTCGTCCTCGAAGTTGCAGCCGTCGCCATGGCCGCCGTCGAGGTTCTTCATCCGGCCGGCCGAACGCAGCGCGCCCCAGATATCGCCGGGCCGGACCGGGCCGCCGCCGACGGTGCGCCAATAGCCGCGCAGCGACACCGCGATGGCGAGCAGGGGCAGCAGGAACGCCGGGGTAAAGATCGTCACCATCAGCCCGTGGGACATATAGGCGTAGAAACCGGCGCCGCTGTCGGGGCGCAGCGCCTGCGCCAGGGCGAAGATCAGTGCAAAGCCCAGCACCAGCCCGCCGGCCATCAGCACGCCCGACCGGTCGAACAGATGCGCAAAGCCGCGCGGCCAGGCGTGATCCTTCCAGCTTGCCTGCCGCACCTCGGCCAGCGCCCGGGGCAGGTTGAGGTCGAACTCGTGCGGTGCGGTGTATTGGCAGGCGTAGTAGCAGCCGCGGCAGTTGTGGCAGAGATTGGCGAGCTGGGTGATGTCGCCGTCGCTGAAAGCACGTTCGCGGTGCAGGGCAGGGAAAACCGAGCAATAGCCTTCGCAATAGCGGCAGGCGTTGCAGATCTCGGCCTGGCGGCGGGCTTCCTGGATCAGGTCAGTTTGCATGGGCTGCGGCCTCCTTGCCTGCGATACGTCCAAAGACGGTGCCGATGGTCATGCCGAACCCGGCGAGATAACCTTGGCCGAGGATCGACCCGGCCATCGTCTCGCCTGCGGCCCAGAGATTGGTGACGGGGCGGTCGCCGATGCGGCATTGCGCGTTTTCGTCCACTTTGAGCCCCAGATAGGTGAAGGTGACACCGGTTCTCAGCGAATAGCCGTAAAACGGTGGCTCGGTGATCGGGCGGGCCCAGTTGGTCTTGGGCGGGGTGAGGCCGTTGGTGGAGACGCCGTCAAGCTCGGTCGGGTGAAATCCCGAAAGATCGCCGCAGGCGGCGTTGAACTCGTCGACCGTGGCGCAGAGCTTGTCTGGCGGCAGGCCCATCTTTTCCGCCAGCTCCGGGAGCGTCGCGGCCTCGATCGGTGGAAACACCGAGGGCATGAAGAGCTTGAGCGATTTCGCGTCGATGATGACATAGCCCACCTGATCGGGCTGCGCCGCCACCAGCCGGCCCCAGATGGCATAGCGCTTGGGCCAGACATCCTCGCCCTCGTCGTAAAAGCGCTGCGCCTCCTTGTTGACCACGATGGAAAACGGCACGCAATCCAGCCGGGTGACGATGCCGCCATCGAATTTCGGCGCACGGCCGTCGATGGCGACGGCGTGGCACTGCGTCGGGTCGCCCACCTGTTCGACGCCCTGGTCCAGCAGGTCGGACAGCACGACGCCACGATTGTAGGGGGTGCCGCGGATCAGGAAATTCCGGGCCGCCGGTCCCCAGGCGCGGGCGAGCCAATCGGTATCGGCCTGAAACCCGCCCGAGGCGACGACGACAGATTTGGGTGTCACGGTCTTCTCTTCGCCGGCGTGGGTAAAGGTCACCTGGGCGATCCGGTCATCCGCGAGGTCCAGATGTGTCACCGCCGCCTCGTAGAGCACCTCGACCCCCAGCGCCTCGGCGGTGCGGTAATAGGCGTTCACCAGGCCCTTGCCGCCGCCGAGGAAAAAGGCATTCGTCCGCGCCAGTGACAGTGTGCCCGACAGCGAGGGTTGAAACCGCACGCCATGTGCTTCCATCCAGGGCAGGCAGTCCTCGGAGGTGCGGATGGCGAGGCGCGCCAGGTGTTCGTCGGTCTTGCCGCCGGTCACCTTCATCAGATCGGAAAAATATTCCTCTTCGGAATAGCTCTCGACCAGCGGGCCCAGGGGGCCGCTGTGCATGCAGCGAAAATTGCGGGTGTGGCGCGAATTGCCGCCGCGATAGGGCTTGGGCGCGGTCTCCAGGATGAGAACCCGTGCGCCCGCTTCGGCGGCGGTGATCGCGGCGCAAAGCGCGGCATTGCCACCGCCGATCACGGCGATGTCGTAGCTGTCGGGAATGGCTGTCATGGCTGTCCTCTAGGTGTCGTCGTGGCCCCGGTCGCGCTCGCGCAGGGCGCGGATGCGCATGCGCTGCGCGGCTTCGATATGGGCGCGCATCTGCGCCTCGGCGGCGGCGCCGTCGCGGGCCTGAAGTGCCGCCATGATGTCGCGATGCTCGCTCACCGCCTCGTCGGCGCGCTGGCCGTCCAGGAGCTGCGACGGCCCGAGGATCAGCAGCGCCTTTTGCAGCGACAGCATCGACCGGGCAAGAAAGCGGTTCTTGGCCGCATCGAGAAGCGTGGCGTGGAAAATGCGGTTGATCCGCGTCGCCTCGGGGCCGGTTCCGGCTTCGGCCAGCTGGTCGTTCAGCGCGCCGAGTTCGTCCAGTTCCACATCCGAGGCGGCCCGCGCCGCCAGCCGCGCGGCGGTGCCCTCAAGCACGGCGCGCATCTCGTAAAGCTCCATCACCTCGGCATAATCGAGGCTGCGCACGGTCGCGCCCTGGCGCGGCACATGGGCGACCAGCCCGTCGGCCTCGAGCTGTCGGATCGCTTCGCGCACCGGCGTGCGCGAGACGTTCAGACGCTCGGCCAGCTCGGTCTCGCGCAGGCGATCACCGGGGAGCAATTGCCCCTCGCGGATCTCGTCCAACAGGCGGGTGTAGGTCGAACTGCCTTGCGGTCCGGGCTGTGACGCGTCGTCCTGGTCGCTCATCTCATTTCCTCGGTGTTGGTATCCGGATGTATACAGTTGGATACATAGATAGTCAACCTTTGTTTCCGCCGCCCATCCGGCAAAAGCGCGGCTGCACAAAGAAAAAGACGGCGCGCAGGACTGCGGCCGTCTTTGGCAAGGCTCCGGGGCGGGGGGAGGGTCAGATTCGGACCTCGGGGTTGATCATGTGGATCGGCCGGCCTTCGGCAAAGGCGTTCACCTGCGCGAAGATATCGCTGAACTGAAGATCGAATTCGTCCTCGGTGACAAAGCCGATATGCGGCGTGCAGATCAGCCGGGGGTGCGACAACAGCGGATCGTCGGGATCGGTCAGCGGCTCGGTCTCGAATACATCGACCGCCGCCATGCCGGGGCGCCCGGCGTTCAGCGCGTCAAGCAGCGCGCCCGGTGCCACCAACCCCGCGCGTGAGGTGTTCACAAAGAGCGCCCCATCCTGCATTTCGGCGAAATCCGCTGCGGTGACGATACCGCGGGTGTCGGGCTTCAGCCGGACATGGATCGAGACCACGTCGCTTTCGGCGAAAAACGCCGCGCGACTTTCGGCCACGGTTTCGCCCGCTGCCCGGGCGCGGGCCCGGCCGGCCTCGGAGCTCCACCAGACGACCTTCATTCCGAAGGCGCGGGCGTAGTCCGCCACGGCGCCGGCGATCCGGCCATAGCCGTAAAGACCCAGCGTGCGGCCGCGCAGCGTCTTGCCGACGCCCATCTGCCAATGCCCGGCCCGGGCCGAGGCCATCTGTTGCGGGATCTGCCGCATCGCCGCGAGGATCAGGCCAAAGGTCAGCTCCGCCGCGGCATAAGACGGCGTGCCGGAATGCATGTTGGAACACAGCAGCACGCCGGTGTCGGTGCAGGCCGGAACATCCACATGCGGATAGACGCTGCGCTGCGAGATCAGCCGCAGGTTCGGCAGGCGTTGCAACAGCCCGCGGGTCACCTTGGTGCGTTCGCGAAAGAGCACCAGCGCCTCGGCGTCGTGCAGGCGGTCTGGCAGGGCGGCTTCGCCGGGCGCGTGATCGGTCCAGACCGTCACCTCGTGCCCGTCGAGCAGGCGAAAGCAGGGCAGGCCGCGCAGCGTGTCGAACCAATCGTCGAGGATGTGGACCTTCATCGGCTTTCCACCCCCGCGCCGGGGTGCAGGCTGCGCGGCGTGGCGACGAACACCTCGCCGTCGAGGGCTGTCAGGGCGTTGCGGATGCGGGTCCGCGTGGCCAGAAGGTGGGTGTATTGCGCGTCGCAGCCGGCAATCGGGCCGGGGTACTCCGCAAGGTCGCGGGTCACCTCTTGCAGCGCCGCATGCAGATGCGCCCGAGCCTTGGCAATCTCCGACATGGTGCCTCCGTCATTTATGTATACCAAGGTATACCAAATTTCCCCGCCGGATCAATCCCGCCAGTCAGCCTTGCCCCGAGAGCGCCGTGAGAGCCTTGCTCACCCGCTGGTGCAACTCGGTCATGGTGCGGGTATCGCCTTCGCGCGCCTCGATCTTCTTGACCAGGTCGAAGCGAAGCCTTTCCAGATTGGCGACAGCGGAGCGGAGTTGATCGTATTCTGACATGGGTCCTTTTCCCTCGATGCGACAGAAGAACGGAAATGCGGATGGGCAGACGGCCGGCTCAAGGGCCTTGCCAGATGTGCGCCGGCACGTAGACACGGCCATCCGCCAGCTTGCGTGCGGTGCGCAAAAGCCCGGCCGAATTCAGTGCGAAGCCCTCGCTTGCGTCAAAGTCCACCAGCACCTCGATGGTGCCGGATGGATGCTCCAGCACCACATTGGCCGGGCTTTCCGTCGGCCGGTCGAGCAGGCCGTCGGCGATGGTGCCCGGGGTCAGAGCGCAGGAGGCCATGCATTGTCCGCCGGTGACCGCCATGCTGGGGTGGGTGTCCCAGGGCATGAAATAGCGCGCCGCAATGGTGCCGCCGTCGCGGGCCGGGGCGAAGAGCCCGAACTTGGGGGTGACCGATTGCGCCACGTCGCCCATGCCCATCCGGGCCCCGGCCTTGATGCGCACCGCCTCCATGCGGGCAAAGAACGCCTTGTTTTCGTTCAGCTCCGCCAGGGTTTCATGGCCGCTCAGGCCAAAATCGGCGGCGCGGGCAAGAACCATCGGCATCGCGACATCCATGCAGGTGATCTCGATCCCGTCGATCTCGTCGCGCAGCTGCCCGGTGGGCAGGAACTTTCCGGTCGACGAGCCGACAACCCCCATGAAGTTGAGCGCGATCGGCGCGGCGCTGCCCGGAACGCCGGCAATCTCGGCCGCGCCGTCATAGGTCAGCACGCCGCCCGGGGTCTGGAGTTTCGCCACAACCTTGGCGCCGG
This sequence comes from Marinovum sp. PR37, assembly GCF_028807375.1. Lineage (NCBI taxonomy): Bacteria > Pseudomonadati > Pseudomonadota > Alphaproteobacteria > Rhodobacterales > Roseobacteraceae > Marinovum > Marinovum sp. PR37. The sequence continues at coordinate 56,430 of NZ_JARAML010000001.1, forward strand.
TGTTGACCGCGCGGATCCGGATCTCGGTCTTGTCGGTCGTCGGTGTCACCAGCCCCAGTTCGATGGCGGCCGGCCCGACCCCCGAGAGGATATTGCCGCAGGTCGGTTTGAAATCGACCAGCCGGTCGCTGACGGACACCTGGGCAAAGAAGTAATCGACATCGGCCCAGGGATCCTCGGAGGGCGAGAGCATGGCGACCTTGGTGGTCACCGCAACGCCGCCGCCGATGCCGTCGATATTGATCGGATGGCCAGAGCCCAGCGCGGCGATCAGCACCTCGGCCAGCCTGTCGAGTTCTTCGGGCAGGTCGGCGCGGTTGAAGTAGGGGCCGCGTGACGTGCCGCCGCGCATGAAGACGAAAGGAATGCCGGTCTGTGTCATCTCGATCCCTCTCAGTTCAGCGGCCAGGGCAGGTCGACGGCGTCCTGCAACAGGCCCGGCGGAAAATCGCGATTGAGCGCCCCGGCCATGACGCACATCAGCGCGACGCCGGCGGCGGTGAGGATCGCGGTCTTCTGCCAGGAGGCGCCGGCGCGGACCCGCAGGAAAGCGGTCATGAAGCCGACGAGCGCAAGGATGAAGCCGACGACAAAGGTCAGCCCGATCAGCGCAGCAAACCAGGCCAGCGTCGACCAGAGACCATAAGGCGCATCGGCGTCCTCGCCCGAGACTTCCTTGTCGGCAAAGATCACGTCGGTCTCTGGCCGCAGCATCATCTGCACCAGCATGATCAAGCAGCAGGTCAGGGCGATGCCTCCGACCACCAGCGGCACGATCTTGTCGGTCAGGTTGAAGTTCGGGATCAGCGAGGCATTGATCAGCGCGGTCACGAGATAGGCCGAGATCACCAGCAGGAAGACCAGCGGCGCGCGTTTCGAGCCGGACTGGACGTCGCCTTCGGCCATGATCGACTTGGCCTGCCGCAGACCGAGCACGACCGACACCACGGTGACGATGATCAGCACGATCACGATCGGCGAAAACACGTAATCCATGCCCTCCTCGAAGGATTTGCGGAAGCGGAACGAGGCGATCTGGAACGCCTGGTTCGAGAATTTCTCGACCGGGTTGGACAGCACGAAACCGATCAGGAAGGCCGGGCGCGACCAGTCGAAGCGGCGCAGGAAGATGCCGATCAGCCCGATCACGAAGAGCGCCAGAAGGTCTTCGAAGTTCTGCCCCGACTGGAAGGCCGCAAAGGAGATCAGCATGAAGAGGAACGGCGCGAGATAGGTGAAACGGATCGTGGTCAGCCGGGCGATGCCGCCGGACGCCGCGATGCAGAGCAGCGTGCCCACCACATTGGCCAGCGCCAGCAGCCAGACGATGGAATAGGTGATGTCGAGGTTGTCGCGCAGCATCGAGGGGCCGACCTCGATATCGCCCGAGCCCAGCAGCGCGATGGCACCGATGAAGATCGCCATCGAGCCCGAGCCGGGAATGCCGAACAGCAGGGTGGGGACCAGGCCGCCGCCTTCCTTGGCGTTGTTCGAGCTTTCCGGGCCGATGACGCCGCGGATCTCGCCCTTGCCGAAGTTCGACTTGTCCTTGGTGGTCTGCACCGAATGGCCATAGGCGATCCAGTCGACGACCGAGCCGCCAAGGCCCGGAATGATGCCCACCAGCACGCCGATCAGCGAGCAGCTGACCGAGAGCCACTTGTTGGCGAACCAATCACGTACGCCCGCGCCCCAGCCGGCGCCCAGCTTGGCGTCCTTGGCGATCGAGCGGTCCTGGCGCAGCAGCGAGACGATTTCCGGCACCGCGAAGATGCCGAGACCGACGATCACCAGCTTCAGCCCGTCGGTGAGATAGGGAATGTCATAGGTCGCCATGCGCAGCGAGCCGCCGGCGTCGGCCTCGCCGATGGTGCCGATCATCAGGCCCAGTCCGGCGGCGGCCAGCCCCTTGAGCGCGACGCGGCCGGCCAGAACCGCCACCATCGACAGGCCGAGGATGGTGATCATCAGCATTTCCGGCAGGCCAAAGGCCAGCACGATGGGCCGGGCCACCAGAATGAAGATCGTCAGGAACAGCGCGCCCACCAGCCCGCCGAAGAGCGACGAGGAAAAGGCAGCGGCCAGCGCCCGCGCGGCCTGGCCTCGTTTGGCCAGCGGAAAGCCGTCCAGCACCGTCGCCTGTGACGCCGAGGAGCCGGGGATGCCCATGAGCACGCTGGCAAAGGTGTCCGAGGTCGGCACCACGGCGACCATGCCGATCATCAGCGCAAGGCCCAGCACCGGTTCCATGCCGAACATGAAAGGCAGCAGCAGCGACAGCCCGGCGATGCCGCCCAGGCCGGGAAAGACCCCCACGGCGAGGCCCATGACCACACCCAGAACAAGATAACCGAGAACAACAGGTTGCAGAATCAGGGCCCATGCATCGCCGAGGGCGGGCAGGGCTGTTGCGAGAATATCCATCGCACCGGCCTTTTGAATTGTGAGGGGGGAGTCGGAGGTGCGGCCCGGGGCAATCGTGCCCCGGACCGCGCTTCTGCTCGATTATCAGTTCAGCGAGACGCCGTAGGCCTCTTGCAGCCAGTTGGTGACAAAGGCCTTGGCATCGGCGGACACGGTGGTGCCTTCCTTGGTGGCCCGGGCCGCGCCTTCGCCCACGAAGACCGGATATTTGCCAACCCGCTTGGCGGCGATTTCGACAAAGTCGTCGCGGTTGCGCACTGCGTCGAAAGCCGCTTCATAGGTCTCGCGCACGTCATCCGGCGTGCCGGCCGGCAGGAAGGCGATTTTCTGCACCGGGAAGCCGGCGATGAAGAAGGCTTTCCAGGCGTCCCAGGCCTCGCCGGAGGTTTCGCAGCCCTCGGTGGCTTCGCAGACTTCCTTGAAGGTCGGGATGTCCGGGAAGGTCGGGTCGCGGACGATGTTGCCATCGTCATCCAGCGCGCCCCAGGTCATCATCGGCACGGCGGTGCCGGCATCGACGAGATCCTTGGCGGCGCCGAGGTAGGCCGAGGAGGTCTGATAGTCGATGGTGGCTTCGCCGCGCTCGAACATCAGCCGGCCATCGCCGCGGCCCTTGATGCCGAACACCGGCTCGACGTTCATGCCCAGCATCTGCCAGGCGAGCAGCGGCACCAGATCGAGGCGGGTGGCGCCTTGCGAGCCGTAGATGAAATCGATGTCTTTCAGGTTGTTGGCCGAGCCGTCGAATTTCTTGCCGTCTTCGGCGTTGAGATAGGCCACGCCGCCGGTGCCCGAGGCCATGACCGGCACCCAGTCGCTGTATTCATAGCGCACGCGGGGATCGCCGAGCAGATAGGGGAATTGGGTCGAGCCGGAGGTGCCGAACATCAGCGTGCCGTCTTCGTGTTCCTGTTCCTGGAACCAGTTGGCGCCCTTGGTCGAGCCTGCGCCCGGCATGAACTTGACGACGACGGTGGGGTTGCCGGGCAGCTCTTCCGAGAGCAGCGGGGCAAAGAAATTGGCCCATTTGGCCGAACCGCCGGTTTCCGAGAACGGGATAACCCATTCGATGGTCTCTCCGGAAAAATCGACCTCGGCCGAGGCGGCGGTGGCGGCGACAAGCGCGGCCGCAGCCACGGTGGATGCGAGTGTACGTATGGTCATTGGTGTCCTCCCTGGACGGTTTCGATTGCCTCACGGTCTCCCGTCCGGCGCAATCGGTCTTCCATTAAGGGAACGAATCCCCTCTCCAATGGAGACACAATGACGTTCCAACCTTGCGCGAAACTTGCGCAACATGACAAAGTTCACGCCATGCGAATTGCCATCATCGAAGACAACGTGGAGCTGGCCCACGGCATTGCCTATCGGCTGCGCGACCGTGGTCATGCCGTGGACGCGCTGCATGACGGCGAAGAGGCCGACCGGTTTCTCGCCCAGGAAGGCGCCGATCTGGTGGTGCTCGACATCAACCTGCCGGGCATGTCCGGGCTGGATATCCTGCGTGCGCTGCGGCGGCGCGGGGACGGCACGCCGGTGATCCTCCTGACCGCGCGCAGCGAAACCGAAGAGCGGGTGGCCGGGCTGGATGCCGGGGCCGACGATTACCTGACCAAACCCTTCGAGATGGACGAGCTCGAGGCGCGGCTCCGGGCGCTGGCACGGCGCAAGGATCTTGTGTTCTCGGCCCGTGACAGGCTTGGCGGGCTGGTCTTCGACCGCAGCGCGCGGCAGCTCCTCGATGGCGACCGGCCGCTCGAGATCCCGCGCAAGGAGATCGCGACGCTGGAATGCCTGTTCGAACGGCGCGGGCGGATCGTGTCGAAGCCGCAGCTCATGGCGCATGTCTACGGCACCGGCGCCGATGTCGAGGACAGCGCCATCGAGCCGCATGTCTCGCGGCTGCGTAAGCGCCTGGAATCCTACGGCGTGCGGATCAAGACGGCGCGCGGGCTGGGCTACATGCTGGATGTCGACGGCGCATGACCCGCACCGCCCTGTCGCTGCGTGCGCGGCTCTTTCTGATGATCCTGGCGCCGTTGATCCTGGTGGCGATCCTGCTGGGATTCTGGCGGATCGAGACGGCGCGGGCCACCGCCGAAGACCTGTTCGACCGCGGCCTGCTGGCCGCCGCGCTGGCCATTTCCCGCGATGTGGCGATTTCCGAGGGTGACGCGCTGTCGCCGCGCACCCGCGGGCTGATCTCGGACGCGGGCGGCGGCGAATTATTCTATCACGTGACCGGTCCCGGCGGCATCTATGTCACCGGCTACGCCTATCCGCCGCGCCAGAGCGAGCCGCGCGCGGGCGACGGCCCGCATTATTTTCGCGCCCTCTATCGCGGCGAGGCGGTGCGCGTGCTGCGGATGTCGGAAACCACCACCATCGGCAATCTGACCGGCGAGACCGTGGTGACCGCCTGGCAGCGGATCAGCGACCGCAACGCCTTTGCCGCCGCGCTGGCCCGCCGCGCGGTGGCCCTGATGGCCGCGCTGATCGCGACGCTGGCCATCGTCGTCTGGTTCGGCGTGCAATTCGGCCTGCGCCCGCTGCGCGATCTTCAGGACGCCATCGAACAGCGGTCGCCGGACGACCTGAGCCGCATCCGGCGGCCGGTGCCGGCCGAAGTCACAGGGATCGTCGCGACGCTGAATCGTCTGCTCGGCCAGGTCGATCATTCGATCCAGACCCACCAGGCCTTTATCTCCGACGCCGCGCATCAGCTGCGCAATCCGGCGGCGGCGATCCTGTCGCTGGCAGAGACCCTGCCGGATGTGACCGACCCCGAGGCCCGGCGCCAGCGCGAGCAGGAGCTGATTTCCGCCTCGCGCAAATCGGCGCGGCTGGCCGGGCAGCTGCTGCATCTGGAACGGCTGCACTATGGCAACACCGCCACGCCGGAACCCTTTGACCTGAATGCCGTGGTCGAGGAAGTCTCTGCCGATCTGGCGCCGGCGGTGCTCGGTCAGGATATCGGCTTTTCCTTCGACCGCAGCCCCGAGCCCTTGCCGGTCTGCGGCGATGCCACGCTGATCGGCGAGGCCGTCCGCAATCTGATCGACAATGCGCTGCGCCATGGCGGGCCGGGGCTGGGCCGGATCGCGATCCGCACCCTGCGGCAGGAGGATCGGGCATTGGTCGAGGTCACTGACGACGGGCGCGGGCTGTCCCCCGACAACTCCGAGATCGCCTTTCGGCGCTTCGGTCAGGTCGAGCCCGGCGAAGGCAGCGGCCTCGGCCTCTCCATCGTGCAATCGGTGGCCACGCTTCACGATGGCGAGATCGAAGTCGGCGATGTGCCGAATGGCGCGCTCTTGCGGTTGCGGTTGCCGCTCACTGTCGGGGCGCCGGCGACAGGAGGCGGCGGCGCGTGAAAAGGGCGGCCCCGCAGGGCCGCCCCGTGTCGTTCTGGAATTGCGCCGGGGCTCAGCCCGCTTTCGACGCCTGATAGATCGAGTCGATCGCGTCGCCCAGCTTGGCGTTGAAATCCTCGTCGCTCTGCTGTGCCGAGAGGCCTTCGGTCAGCCCGCGCGAGAAGCTGGCGATCAGCCCTTCGTTTCTGGCCAGAAGCGTGTTGGCCTCGTCGCGCGAATAGCCGCCCGAGAGCGCCACGACGCGCATCACCTTGGGGTGGTCGATCAGCGGCTTGTAGAAATTGTCCTCGCTGGGCAGCGACAGCTTGAGCATGATCTGCTCGCCTTCGGGCAGTTTGTCGAGGTGCTTGAGGATCTCGTCGCGCAGGATCGCCTCGGCTTCGGCCTTGTCGTCGATGGTGATCGTCACCTCCGGTTCGAGGATCGGCATCAGCCCGTTGGCCTTGATCTCGCGGCCGAACTCGAACTGTTGCGAGACGATGGCGGTGATGCCGGCCGGGTTGGCCGCATCGATCACCGAACGCATCTTGGTGCCGTAGATGCCCTTGCCCACGGCGCGGGCGCAGAGCGCGTCGAGACCGGGAATGGCCTTCATCAGCTTGACGCCATCGGTCGGTTCGCAAAGCCCCTTGTCGACCTTGAGAAAGGGCACGACGCCGCATGTGTCCCAGAGGTATTCGGCGGTGGGCGTGCCGTCGATGTCGCCGTCCATGGTGCGTTCGAACAGGATCGCGCCGATCACCTTGTCGCCGGAAAAGGCCGGGGATTTGATGATCCGGGCCCGCATCTCGTGGATCAGGCCGTACATCTCTTCGTCACCGGAATAGGCGTCTTCCTCGATGCCGTAAAGACGCAGCGCCTTGGGGGTCGAGCCGCCCGACTGGTCGAGTGCCGCGATAAAGCCGTCCTTGTTGGCCATCTGCTTGGCCATTGCGTCGTTGCTCATGGAAATGTCCGTCCCGAAAGTTGATCACCGGGGCGTGACCGCCCCCTGTCTGGCAGTGGTAAGCGAGGGGGCCGGCGCTTGCAATGTGCAGCGCGGCGTGATGGCGCTAACTTGGCCGCTCTGTTGCCCACGGGGCGACAGGGCAGGCGCGGCGCACCGGGCGCGGCCTCGGACAAGGACCGGCGGGCCCGGGCGCCTTGCGCGAGGGGAGCTTGGGCGGGCGACGGCGCGCGCGATCCATCCAGAGGGAAGGGGGGCTTGGAGGCCAGACTATTTGAAGCCGCGCTACGCGCGAAGGGCTGCTATGCGCAGAAAGCGGATTTTGCAAGATTTAGCCAGCGGACCAAACTCGCCATCGGCTCCATCCGCAAGGTGTTTCGATGCACCCGGTTAACTGGTCACTCGTAGCAGCCGCTAAAGCCAGAAAAATAGAGGTGAACCGCATTGCCAACATCAGGTGCAAATTTGTGGGTGCGTGCAAATCGGAGGGGTCATACGCTTGCAGAACGTTGTAGCCGCGCATCGATAATTTCAATATCTGGCGCAAAAAGACCATCTGCCCTTCGCTTGTTCTTTAAAGCCAGAAGATCGTTAATCTTTTCATCGTGACCGCCTAAGTCGAAGACCAAGAAAATTGCAGCCGCTGTTTCTTCCGCCTCGGCATAAAGGCGCAACTGCTTCTCATAGCCTTTCTTGAGGTCGTTGTTCGACAGTTTGATCTCAACCAGAAGCCTTTCATCAAATCCAGTAGAAAACTTAAAGTCAACGGGGCCGTAGTCTGTCTCGGCCTCTGGGATAATGTCGATCTTTTGCGCCTTACAGAATGCATAGGCCACGCAGAAGAATAGCTTCTGTGCGGCTTTTTCACCCCTAAGCTTCCCTTTTGCGTACAGTTCTGAGGCGTAGCGCCTCTTCTCAAACAAGAAACGAACGTTTTCGATGCAAGTGTCAGCACATTCGCGCAGTTTGTCCGGACCGGTCTTCTTCGGCGCCCATTCCTCGAACGGTTCTAACTCAATTAATTGGTGTGCCAGTTGACGCCAGAACAACTCTCCTTTGGGATCGGTTCCAAAGTCATACGGCGCATCTGCTGCAAGGCGAAGAAGCCTTAGAAATTCTTGGAAGTGTTCTTTGTCTTGAGTATAGTACTCTTTGGTTTCGGATTTCTGCTGTTTTGACTTTTGTTGCCAAAGGTTTGCGATGTGGTAACTTAGTACTTCTCGGTGATCGTCGTTGTCCTTGATGGCCTTGCTTACGTCCGCCCAGTCTGCCGCAAGAGGAAGGTCCCTTAGAATGTCCTTTGGAACTAGCAAGATAGGGCCGTCTTCTGTGAGGTAAGGATTTGGTATTAATGTGCCAGAAATGTTTCCGCCGTTCTTTAGTCTGATGTCATATCTCTTGGTTGCGACATCCAAATCATTGGCCAACACCTCGTTGAATTTAACAATCTGCCCAGAAATGATGTGGCATGTCATATCGCTAATTCGGTCTGGACCTATGCCCTCTTCAAAAACTGAAAGTGCGGTAAAGAGGTCCGGGTCTTGCACCCCAATGCCAATGACTTCTATTGCGGAGGCGAGAAGTGCTTTAGTAGTTTTCTCGCCAGAACCTGCGCCCCGGTCCCCACCATATCCGAGCTTGGTCCATCCATATTCAGGGAAGGACAACTTCTTGAACGCCGCCTTCCAAGGTTTGTCCCCTTCGTTTTTTATTACGGAAACCAGCTTGATAACTTGCTCGAAATATGTGTCAAAGGCGTCCGCAGCATCCTTCGAAAAGATCACGTTCTTCGACTTTCGAAGCAGCAATGGATCAACGAAAACAAGAATGTCCGCTGCCAAAGTTGGGTTTAGAACCCCTAAATTTTCAAGTTTCTTTGGGTCAATTCCATACTCATCTGATAAGCGTATTAGATTGTTAATTTTTGCCAATTTATAAATACTTTCATCGAAATGGGGCACCCAAGGATGACCACCTTGCTTTGATTCGTCTTCTCGAAGCGACTTTTCAGCCATAGCAAGTATGAGGTTGGGTCTTTGAAAAGCGTATGTCAACGCAGCATAAGCCGACACCGGCGCCCGACGGTAGTACATTGTCTCGACCGCACTATCCCCAGTTCCCATCGATTACGCTTTGTATGCCGACTGCGAAGGTGATCATACCTGCGGTGAACGAGCAGTTGCCGCCATTTCTCTCGGGGCGTCGTATTTGGGCTAACTCGACCCCTGATGTACGCTTCGGCCTGGGTGCGGTCACCGGCCGCTTCGGCGTGAACAACAGCTTCGTCCGCCAGCAGGCACCCAAGGTCAAATGCCCTCGCAGCAATCTGCGAGGGCGCCTGTGTTCAACGCGCGCTCCGGGCCTCCGGCCCTGGTCGGAGGTGTCAGCCGAGGGCGGCGACGCCGGGCAGGGTCTTGCCTTCCATCCATTCGAGAAAGGCGCCGCCGGCGGTGGAGATATAGGTGAAATCCTCGGCCGCCCCGGCCTTGTTGAGCGCCGCCACGGTGTCGCCGCCGCCGGCGACCGAGATCAGCCTGCCGGCCTTGGACAGTTCGGCGGCCTGTTTCGCGGCGGCATTGGTGGCGCGGTCGAAAGGCTCGATCTCGAAGGCGCCCATCGGGCCGTTCCAGATCAGCGTCTTGGCATCTTCCAGCACCTCGGCCACCTTCTTCACCGTCTCCGGCCCGGCGTCGAGGATCATCGCGTCGGCGGGGCAGGCATCGGCGGCGACGGTCTCGTTTTCGGCCCCGGCCTTGAATTCGCGGGCGACCACCACGTCGAAGGGCAGCAGGATGTTGCAGCCGGCGGCCTGGGCCTTGGCCATGATCTCGCGGGCGGTGTCGGTCATGTCATGTTCGGCCAGCGATTTGCCGACGTCGATTCCCTGCGCGGCGAGGAAGGTATTGGCCATGCCGCCACCGATCACCAGATGATCGACCTTGCTGACCAGATTGCCCAGCAGGTCGAGCTTGGTCGAGACCTTGGCGCCGCCAACCACGGCCACCACCGGGCGCTCCGGTTGGCCGAGCGCCTTTTCCAGCGCCGAAAGTTCGGCCTGCATCAGCCGGCCGGCGCAGGCCGGCAGCAGCCGCGCCACGCCCTCGGTCGAGGCATGGGCGCGGTGCGCGGCGGAAAACGCGTCGTTGCAGTAGACGTCGCCCAGCGAGGCAAGGAATTGCGCCATCCTGGGATCGTTCTTCTCTTCCATCTCGGAGAACCGGGTGTTTTCCACCAGCACGATGGTCCCCGGGGCCAGATCGTCCAGCGCCTCGCGTGAGGGGCGTTCGACAAAGGTGACCGCCTGGCCGAGCGCGGCTTCGAGCGCGGGCACCACCTGTCGCAGGCTCATCTCGGGCACCGGCTTGCCCTTGGGGCGGCCGAAGTGGGCCAGCATCACCGGGGTGCCGCCCTTGGCGAGGATATCCCGGATCGTCGGAACGATGCGCTGAATGCGGGTGTCATCGGTCACTTTGCCGTTATCCATCGGCACGTTGATGTCGACACGCGTCAGCACGATCTTGCCGTCGAGGTCCATGTCGTCGAGAGTTTTCCAGCCCATCTCGGTGTTCCTTCCCTAGGGTTCAGGTTGCGCCTTGTTTGGCCGCTAACGGCCGGAGGGTCAATCGCGTGCTTGCCGCGGGCGCGCTGGCAAATTAGGTATCAGGCCAATTGCATGCAGAGGAGGGCCCTATGGCCGAGATCAAGGATCCCGAAAACACCATCCTGATGGAACTCAAGGGCGGCACTGTCACCATCGAGCTGTTGCCCGACGTGGCCCCCAAACATGCCGAGCGCATGAAAGAGCTGGCGCGCTCCGGCGAATATGACAACGTCGCCTTTCACCGGGTGATCGACGGTTTCATGGCGCAGACCGGCGACGTGCAGCACGGCGACATGGAAGACGGGTTCAACATCCGCATGGCCGGCACCGGCGGCTCCGACAAGCCCGATCTGCCGGCCGAATTCTCCAAGCTGCCGCATGACCGCGGCACCCTGGGCGCGGCCCGCTCGCAGAACCCGAATTCCGCCAATTCGCAGTTCTTCATCAACTTCAAGGACAACCATTTCCTCAACGGTCAATACACCGTCTATGGCCGCGTGGTCGCGGGCATGGAACATGTCGATGCCATCACCCGCGGCGAGCCGCCTGCGGAGCCGGACCGGATTATCTCGGTCAAGGTCGCCGCCGATGCGTAAACTGACCCTTGCCCTCGGCGTGATGGCCGGCCCGGTGCTGGCAGGTCTGGCGGGTGCGCCGGCAGGCGCCACCGGTCTCGAAATCGAGATCGAAGGCGCGGCCAATGGCACCGTCAGCATCGATCTCTTCGAGGATGTCGCCCCGAAACACGTGGCGCAGATCACCGAGCTGGCGGCGGCCGGCGCCTATGACGGCGTGGTGTTTCACCGAGTAATAGACGGCTTCATGGCACAGACCGGCGACGTGCAGTTCGGCAATTCCCAGGCTGACGGGTTCTCGATGCAGATGGCGGGCCGCGGCGGTTCGGACAAGCCCGACCTGCCGGCGGAGTTCTCCGATCTCGCTTTCGAGCGCGGCGTGGTCGGTATGGCCCGCTCGCAATCGCCCAACAGCGCCAATTCGCAGTTCTTCATCATGTTCGAGCCGGGGTATTTCCTGAACGGGCAATACACCGTCGTCGGCGAAGTGACCGAAGGTATGGAGGTGGTCGACGCCATCCATCGCGGCACCGGGCCGAATGGTGCGGTCGTGGGCGCGCCGGACCTGATGAAAACGGTGACTGTCACCGAGTGACCTCCTTCGCGGGCGCCTGAAGGGGCCCGCCTCGGACCTGGTCCGGGAGCCTGCCCCGGACGTGATCCGGGAGCCTGCCCCGGACGTGATCCGGGGTTTCCCGGTCATCGACCGCGAGGTCCCGGATCGGGGTCCGGGACGCGGGGGGCGGGTGTGCACGGATGATCAAACCCGCGTGCGGGGGGCTAGGCAAGGGCCCCCCGCGCGGCGCATCCTGAAGAAAAGGGGATGCGCCATGATTTTCAGAACCACCATTCTTGCCGCGGTCTGTGCGGCGCTGGCCACGCTGGCCACGGCCGAACCGAGGGCCTGGCAGGGCGAATGGCCCGATACCAATTTCAACAAGACCACCGTCGACGCCTGGTCCGAAATCCTCTCAGGCGGCCCGCCCAAGGACGGCATACCGGCGCTCGACAATCCCGGTTTCATTCCGGCGGCGCGCGAAACCCGGATCGGGGCGCGCGAACCGGTCATCACCGTCGAGGTCAGGGGCGCCGAGCCGCGTGCCTATCCGATCCGATATCTGACCTGGCACGAAATCGTCAATGACACCGTGGCCGGGGTGCCGATCGCCGTCACCTTCTGCCCGCTGTGCAACTCCGGCATCACCTTCGACCGGCGCACGCGCCACGGTGTGCTGAGCTTCGGGGTTTCGGGCAAGCTGCGCAATTCCGACATGGTGATGTATGACCGCCAGACCGAGAGCTGGTGGCAGCAGGCCCTGGGCGAGGCGATTGTCGGCGATCTGACCGGCACCGTGCTCGACACCCTGCCGACCTGGATGGAAAGCTGGGCGCAGTTCAAGGAGCGCAACCCCCAGGGGCTGGTGATGAAAGAGCCGTCATGGTCTCGCGATTACGGCCGCAACCCCTATCGCAACTACGACAGCTCGAAGCAGCCCTTCCTCTATAACGGCGAGATGCCACCGCATGGCATTCCGCCGCTGATGCGGGTGGTGCGGGTCGGCGACCGGGCCTGGCCGATGTCGCGTTTCGACACCCAGCAGAAGATTAGCGAAGCCGGCGTCACGCTGACCTGGAGCAAAGGTCAGGCCTCGGCGCTGGACGCCAGCCGGATCGATCAGGGCAGGGAAGTCGGCACCATCCGGGTGCGCGACGCGTCGGGCCGCGACCTGCCACATGACATGTTGTTCGCCTTTGCCTTCCATGCCTTCTGGCCCGATGGCCGCTGGATGCTGGGACAGTAAGGCCGCACGCGAGACCGGGCTTTGGCCCTGCGGCCCTGCTCAGGCGGGGCCGCGCGGCTCAGCCCGAGCAGCTCGCCCCGCCCAGCACGCAGAACTTGGCACAATGGGGATGGTTGAGCGCGACCGGGCGCTCGGCCTCTTCCAGCGTCTGGCCGAGGTCGAACTCGGGCTCATACGGCAGGAGCGTGCAGGCCAGCACCGAAAGATGCCCGGCGCCCTTGCGCTTGACCACCATCCGGGAGGAGGAGCACATCACATCCTTGGGCGATTTGCCCAGGATGCCCCAGCAGGCGGTGGTGATCTCGGGCACTTCGACCCGGGTGTCCATTTCGGGAAACAGCACCGTCTCTGCCGGGCTGTCGGCGTCGATGGCAAAGCCTTCGTCGGCAAAGAGCCGGCCAAAGCCCTGTCGCGCCGCCGCTTCGCTCTCGGCCCAGATGATCCGCCCGGCAACCGCCATGCGCACGCCCTGATCGCGCAGCCAGCGCATGCCGACAAGCGTGGACTCGTAGCTGCCCTCGCCGCGCTCGGCGTCGTGATGCACCCGGCTCCAGTGATCGAGTGAGACGCGCAGCGTGAGCTTGTCGCCGTATTCCGCCTGAAGCTCGGCAATCCCCGCCTGCACGCGTTTGCGCATCATCGGTCGCATGGCATTGGTCAGGATCAGAACCTCGTAGCCGCGCGCCAGCGCAGCGCGCGCCATGGCGACCATCTCGGGATTCATGAAGGGCTCGCCGCCGGTAAAGCCGATCTCGCGCACGCCCCAGCGCCGCGCCTCGAGTTCATCGAGATAGCGCGCCACTTCGGCCTCGGTGATATAGACCAGCGCATCGTTGCTGGGCGAGCTTTCGATATAACAATTCGCGCATTCGATGTTGCACAGGGTGCCGGTGTTGAACCACAGGGTCTGCGGATCGCTGAGCGCGACCTTGGCGCGCGGCTCGCCCTTGGCGGTCAGGTCGGGGTCGATGAATTTGCCGACATTGGCGTCGGAAAGCGTTTGATCTTTCATGAACTTGTCGCATATCTCCCGTTTCTTCCGGGGTAACTTGCGGGCGAAACGTTGCCAATGCTCAACACTGAGCCTGACGCCATTGTGATGCGCAAAATGCGTGTTAGACTTTTCGCGACCAACCGGGTAGTGAGGCACCGAAGCCGGAAGTTAGCGCTAACAGCGTTGCGGCGGAAACTGATGCCGGTCTTAAAAAAGACCAATGACAGCAAAAGGATAGCTCATGGTTTCACGTGTCATCCCTGTGAACCCGTTTGATCTGGTTGTGTTTGGCGGCACGGGCGATCTGGCCCGCCGCAAGATTCTTCCCGGCCTGTTTCGCCGGTTCTGCGCCGGTCAGATGCCGCAGGACGCCCAGGTGATCGGCGCCGCGCGTTCCGAGATGGATGCCGAGGGCTATCGCCAGATGGTGCGCGACGCGATCCATGAATTCGACGGTCGGCGGCCCGAGGAATGCCCCGAGCTTGAGGGGTTTCTCAGCCGTCTCAGCTATGTGCAGGTCGACGCCCAGGGCGAAGGCGGCTGGCAGGAGCTCAAGGAACTGCTGCGCAAGGACACCGTCAAGGCCTTCTACTTTTCGGTGGCGCCCTCTCTCTTCGGCGATATCGCGGAGCGGCTCAAGAACAACGGGCTGGCCAAGCGCGACGCGCGCATCGTGGTGGAAAAACCCTTTGGCCGCGATCTGGCGTCGGCGCAGGCGCTGAACAAATCGCTGGCGGCCTATTTCCACGAGGATCAGATCTACCGGATCGACCATTACCTCGGCAAGGAAACCGTGCAGAACCTGATGGCGGTCCGTTTCGGCAACATGCTGTTCGAGCCGCTGTGGAACAGCCAGTACATCGACCACATCCAGATCACCGTGGCCGAGACCGTCAGCGTCGGCGGCCGTGGCGGCTATTACGACAAATCCGGCGCGATGCGCGATATGGTGCAGAACCACCTGATGCAGCTGCTCTGCCTGATTGCCATGGAGCCGCCCTCGAAATTCGAACCGGGCGCGGTGCGCGACGAAAAGCTCAAGGTGATCCGCGCGCTCGAACCGGTCGAGCCGCATCACATCGTGCGCGGCCAGTATGACGCCCAGGGCGACGAAGGCAGCTATCGCGACCATGCCGAGAATCCGCGCTCGCGCACCGAAAGCTTCGTGGCGCTGAAGTGCCATATCTCGAACTGGCGCTGGGCCGGCACGCCGATCTATCTGCGCACCGGCAAGCGGCTTCGGGCGCGCACCAGCGAGATTGCCGTGGTCTTCAAGGAAACCCCGCATTCGATCTTTGACGATGACGCCGGGCGCCACCGCAATATCCTGACCATCCGGCTTCAGCCGAACGAGGGCATGGAGCTCGGGGTGACGATCAAGGAACCGGGGCCGGGGGGCATGCGTCTTGTTGATGTGCCGCTCGACATGTCGTTCTCTGACGCGCTGGGGCCCGATGCCGAAGAGGTGCCGGATGCCTACGAGCGCCTGATCATGGATGTGATCCGCGGCAACCAGACGCTCTTCATGCGTGGCGACGAGGTCGAGGCCGCCTGGGCCTGGACCGATCCGATCATCGAGGGCTGGGAAGCGCGCAACGACGTGCCCAAACTCTATGACCCGATGTCGTCGGGGCCAGAGGATTCGCTGATGCTGATGCACCGCGACGGCCGCAAATGGCGGGAAATCAGGCCCTGATCTCCCGGCACCGCAACTGAGACAAGAAAGGACATGTCATGGACTTCGTCGACTATCCTGACCGTGAAATGCTGGCGATCGACGTCGCCAACAAACTGGCCGGCGAGCTGCGTGCGGCACTGGAACACGAGGACCGGGTGCTGATGGCGGTGCCGGGCGGCACCACGCCGGGGCCGATCTTCGACGATCTCTGCGCCGCCGATCTCGATTGGAGCCGGGTCGACGTCATGCTCTCTGACGAGCGCTGGGTGCCCGAGGACAGCGAGCGTTCCAACACCCGCCTGCTGCGGCAGCGGCTTCTGGTCGAACGGGCGGCGGCGGCGCGGTATCTGCCGCTCTATCTGCCGGGCGATGCGCCCGAAGAACGGTTGGAAGAGCTCGAGGCCAATATCACCCCGCGGCTGCCCATTCAGGTGCTGGTGCTGGGCATGGGGGCCGACATGCACACCGCCTCGCTCTTTCCCGGCGCCGACAAGCTGGCCGAGGCGCTCGATCCCAAGGCGCCGGCGCTGATGGCAATGCGTGCCCCCGGCGCGCCCGAGCCGCGGATTACCCTGACCGCGCCGGTGCTCGATGGGGCCATGTCCAAGCACATCATCATCTTTGGCGCGGAAAAGCGCGAGGCGCTGGAACGTGCCCGCCACCTCAAGCCCAGCGAAGCGCCGGTGGCGGCCGTGCTGTCGCAGGCCCAGGTGCATTGGGCGCCCTGAACAGATCAACCGGCCTTACGAAGGACATGGAATTCATGTGGACCAAGCTGAAGTCTCTGGCGCAGGACGCCGAGACCCGTAAAATCACCGAGCTGTTCGAAGACCCCGGGCGCGCGGAGGCCTTCTCTACCAGTTTCGACCAGACCCTGTTTGATTTTTCCAAGACCAACATTGACGCCGCCACGCTTGCGGCGCTGCTCGAACTGGCCGAAAACGCCGGCGTCGCAACCAAGCGCGATGCGATGTTCTCGGGCGCGAAGATCAATGAAACCGAAGGCCGCGCCGTGCTTCATACCGCGCTGCGCAACCTCGACGGCGCGCCGGTGGCGGTCGACGGCGAGGATGTCATGCCCGGCGTCCTGAAGACGCTGGACCGGATGAGCGACTTTGCCGGCCAGGTGCGCGACGGCAGCTTCCGGGGGCAGGGCGGCGCGATCACCGATGTGGTCAACATCGGCATCGGCGGATCGGATCTGGGGCCGGTGATGGCCTACAAGGCGCTTGCGCCATATGCGGACGGCCCGCGGGTGCACTATGTGTCGAACGTCGACGGCGCCGACATTGCCGATACGCTGCGCGGGCTGAACCCGGAAACCACGCTGGTGATCGTGGCGTCCAAGACCTTTACCACCATCGAGACGATGACCAATGCCCGCACCGCGCGAGCCTGGATGTCGGAAAAGGTCTCGGATCCGGCGGCGCAATTCGCGGCGCTGAGCACGGATCAGGAAAAGACCGGCGCTTTCGGCATCGACCCGGCCCGCGTCTTCGGCTTCGAGGATTGGGTTGGCGGGCGTTATTCCGTCTGGGGTCCGATTGGCCTGTCGCTGATGATCGGCATCGGCTCCGATGCCTTCCGCGCCTTCCTGCGTGGCGGCCAGGCGATGGATCGGCACTTCAAGGAGGCGGAGTTTGCCGAGAACATGCCGGTGCTGCTGGCGCTGGTGGGGATCTGGCACAACCAGGTGCTGGGCCACGCCACCCGCGCGGTCCTGCCTTATGACAACCGGCTTGTGCGCCTGCCGGCCTACCTGCAACAGCTCGAGATGGAGAGCAACGGCAAGAGCGTCGCCATCGACGGATCGGACCTTGGCCACAATTCCGGGCCGGTGGTCTGGGGCGAGCCGGGGACCAACGGTCAGCACGCTTTCTATCAGCTCATTCACCAGGGCACGCGGGTCATTCCCTGCGAGTTTCTGGTCGCCGCCGAAGGCCATGAGCCCGAACTGGCGCATCACCATCAGCTTCTGGTCGCCAATTGCCTGGCGCAATCCGAGGCGCTGATGCGCGGCCGCACGCTCGACGAGGCGCGCGAGAAGGTGGCCGGCAAGTTCGAGGGCGACGAGATGGAACGGCAGGCACGGCACCGGGTCTTTCCCGGCAACCGGCCCTCGACCACGCTGATCTATCCGCAGCTGACGCCCGAGATACTCGGCCAAATCGTGGCGCTTTACGAGCATCGGGTCTTTGTCGAAGGCGTCATTCTCGACATCAACTCCTACGACCAATGGGGCGTCGAACTGGGCAAGGAGCTGGCCACCGCGCTGGGCCCGATCGTCGCCGGCGAGGAAAGCGCCGAGAGCAAGGACGGCTCGACCCGCCAGTTGGTGGAATACGTCCTGAAACACCGCGGCTGAGCGCCGCCAGACCCGGCCGGTCCCGCACCGGCCGGGCCACGCCTCGGCAGGACCGGGGTGGCCCCGATCTGGCCCATGCGGCGCGGCCGCACATGATCATTTCCAAAATTTCAGGTCCCCAGTCGCCCGGCGCCGCGGTCTTGGCGTCGTTGTGGCGGGGCGCGGTCCTTGGGCGCCGGCAGGGCACCGGCGCCTGTGGCCGTCTCCGGCCTGGCCCGAAGGGGCCGGAGCAAGCGCAGGCCCAAACGAAAAATGGACGGGAATATATCCCGTCCAAGTTAGTAGAGCTGGTGGTAAAAACAGGTTCCGGCCGGGGAAGGCTAGAACAGGCCTTGCCAACCACCACGGACAAGGGCCGTCTCGCCACCGCCCTGGATTGTCAGGATCAGCAGCGCGAAGAGGAAGCCTGTGGCATGCAGGAATTCCCAGACGGCCGCCGGACCGTAGACAGCATAGGGGGCGGTAAAATCAAACAGGATCAACACCGTGATCAGGACCATCGACGAAAAGGCGATGATGCGGGTGCGGATGCCCAGCATCAGCCACAGTGCGAAGATCAGGATCAGCAGGACGAGGGGGACGGTCATGAAGCGAAACTGCGACACGTAGTCGAAGTTCATCCATGAATGGGAAAACGGCCCCCGGTAAACGCCGATTGTCGTGAGGGCACACAGCAGGAGCGTGTACCCACAGAACAGACGCAACAGAAGTGTCATGTAGCGTTCGTATTTCATCACTGCCTCGGTAGGATCTTGTTATCTTTTAGTTGAGTTCATCATATTTAACAAAATTAGCAATTCAACCAAAAAGGTGCATGTCAGATGCTGTTTAATATGTGAAGTAACGGCGGACTTGAGTTAATACGTTGATTTTAAACAGTTGTTGGTATTGATGTTACATTGATTACCGTGGCGTTCGCGTCACGCAATATGTAAATCAGGCTGATTTAGCGACCGCACAGGTTGTATCGATTGTGTCGAGGCGCTTTGGCTAATTTGTAAGTTGCACTGAATTACCAATGATAGTCTCTGCCTATAGATGTTGACGTGGGTATTCGGCACGTCAGCCGATTGACTATTTCGCTTTGGCCAAAGCGGTTTCGGCGGGGTTTCGCCGACCATAAAAGTTTTTACGCAAAAACGCGCTTGGCGGCATAATCCGGCTGGCCCCGACGCGCAGCGGCACTAGGTTCGGGGTCATCAACACTGGAACCAGGAGACACAGATGAAACTCCCAAGTATTGCGGCTGCGGCCTTTGCGCTCACTGGCCTCGCGGCCTGCGAGTCCCTGACACCTGAGCAACGTTCTGTCGTTGGTGTGACCGGCGGCGCGGCAGCGGGCCTTATCGCGGCCTCCGCTCTCGAGGCTGATGACAACTGGCGCCTGATCTCGGCTCTGGCCGGCGCGGCGGCAGGGACGGTCGTGGCGCAGAACACCGCCACCGGCAGCTGCGCCTACGCGCGTGGCGACGGGACCTACTACAAGGCGCCCTGCTAAAGCGTCATTTCAAAGTACAGCAGGTGCCCCTCGGCTTCGGGGGGCACCGGTTGATAGGGGCCGCGCAGGCGAAAGCCGAGCGACAGATAGAGCCTCTGCGCCGCAACAAGCGGTTTGGACGTATCCATCAGGATACGTTCAAAGTGCAATCTCCGACATTCTGCGATCAAGGACTGCATGAGTGCATAGCCTGCGCCTATGCCTCTGGTGGTGTCTGTGACATAGACTCGCTTGATTTCGGCCGACCTTGGGGAGAGCGAATGCACCATTCCGCACCCTACGGATGATTCGCCCAGCATCGCCAATCTGATGAAGCCGTGCGGCGGCGCATGGCTCTCGGCGATCTGCTCCATCAGCGCGGCATATTTGGCCTCGGGGTAGAACAAGGTGACCAGTTCGGCGTCAAAGGCCGAGAGCGACATCAGATAGGCCCGGTACTCCCAGCACAGCTGTCGGACCGCCTCGAGCTCGGCGGGGGTGCGGGGCGATATGATCCGTAGGTCCGGCAACAAAAAGGGCCTCTCCAAGCGAATGGAGAGACCCTAGACCCATGCCACCCGAGGCGGCAAAAGGTTATTTCTTCAGAATCGACCGCCCGGCATATTCCGCCGTCTCGCCCAGCATCTCTTCGATGCGGATCAGCTGGTTGTATTTGGCCAGCCGGTCCGAGCGCGCCAGCGAGCCGGTCTTGATCTGGCCGCAGTTGGTGGCCACGGCGAGATCGGCAATGGTGGCGTCCTCGGTTTCGCCCGAACGGTGCGACATCACGTTGGTATAGCGCGCGCGGTGGGCCATATCGACCGCCTTCAGCGTCTCGGTGAGCGAGCCGATCTGGTTCACCTTGACCAGCATCGAGTTTGCCACGCCGCGTTCGATGCCGTCGGCCAGGCGGGTCGGGTTGGTGACGAACAGGTCATCGCCCACAAGCTGGATCTTGTCGCCCAGCTTGTCGGTGAGGATTTTCCAGCCGTCCCAGTCGTCCTCGGACATGCCGTCCTCGATCGAGATGATCGGGTAGTCGTTGCAGAGCGCGGCAAGATAGTCGGCATTTTCCTCGGACGTCAGCGATTTGCCTTCGCCCTTCATCTGGTATTTGCCGTCCTTGAAGTATTCGGTCGCGGCGCAATCCATGGCGAGATAGATGTCTTCGCCGGGCTTGTAGCCGGCCTTCTCGATCGACTTGAGGATGAAGTCGAGCGCCTCGCGGGTCGAGCCCAGCTCGGGCGCGAAACCGCCTTCGTCGCCGAGGCCGGTCGACATGCCGGCGGCCGAGAGCTCTTTCTTCAGGGTGTGGAACACTTCGGACCCCATGCGCACCGCGTCGCGGATGTTCTCCGCGGCGACCGGCATGATCATGAATTCCTGGATGTCGATCGGATTGTCGGCATGTTCGCCGCCGTTGATGATGTTCATCATCGGCACCGGCAGGACACGAGCCGAGGTGCCGCCGACATAGCGGAAGAGCGGCTGCGCGGTGTAATCTGCGGCCGCCTTGGCCACTGCCAGCGACACGCCAAGGATGGCATTGGCGCCGAGCCGGCCCTTGTTGTCGGTGCCGTCGAGCTCGCACATCGCCAGGTCGATCGAGACCTGTTCGGTCGCATCCATGCCGACGATCTCGTCGGCGATCTCGCCATTGACCGCGGCCACGGCTTCGAGAACGCCCTTGCCCATGTAGCGGGCCTTGTCGCCGTCACGTTTTTCGACGGCCTCATAGGCGCCGGTCGAGGCGCCCGAGGGCACGGCGGCGCGGCCGATGGTGCCGTCTTCCAGGGTGACGTCGACTTCGACGGTCGGGTTGCCGCGGCTGTCGAGAATTTCGCGTGCATGGATATCAATGATAGTGCTCATGGGCATGTCCCTCATGACGATAAAGTTGGTGCCTCCTTAACAGAGGCCTCGGGCTTTGGGAACCAGTTTGGTTAGCGCTAACAAGTGCGCCGTTGCAGCGCACCGCCGCGCTGCTGCCCTTGCGGCAGGCCCTGCGTATCGTGCGGGCAGGGCGGCCTGTCGCGAATCTCGCTCAGGCCGGGGCCTGGACCTGCGCCCTGGCCAGCTGTCGTTCGCGGAAAAAGGTGTAGAGGCCGGAGATCAGGATGATCGTCGCGCCCAGCAGCGTCAGCGTATCGGGCCGGTCGCCCAGGACGATCACGCCAAGCCCCATGGTAAAGACCAGCCGGCTGTAGCGGAACGGCGAGACGATGGCCGCCGGCGCAAGCCGCATCGCGGCGGTGACGAGGTAATAGCCCGAGGTGGTGACCACCACGGCCACGCCGATATAGGCAAATCCGCCGCCGCCGGTGCTCCAGTCCGGCCCCATGATCAGCATCAGCACCAGCCCTGCCGGCACCGTCGCGCCAAATCCCCAGGTCGAGAGGGTCAGCGAATTGATCGCCGCCGGCACCCGTCGCGTCAGAAGATCGCGTGCCGCCAGCCCACAGGCGCCAAGCGCCACCAGAAGCGCCGCCGGCTCGAACCCCGCCATGCCCGGCCGGATCACCAGCAGCATGCCGACCAGCCCGGCCAGGATCGCGGCCCAGCGGCGCCAGCCCACGGCCTCGCCCAGAAACAGCGCCGCGCCCAAGGTGACAAGCAGGGGCGTAGTCTGCATGATCGCCGCCACCATCGGCAGCGGTGTCCAGGCGATGCCGGTCACCATCCCCAAGGCCGCGAGCACCTCGGCCAGGTTGCGGGACATCACGGTCGGATGCCAGAACGCCGGGCTGACAAGCGGGATGCCGCGCAGTGCCGCGATCAGCATGAACAGAAGCGTGCCGCCAAGGCTGAGAAAGAACATCACCTGCCCGGGCGGCAGGCTTTGCGCCGAAAGCTTGATGAACAGATCGCTCAGCGCGAGGCAGGCCATCGACGCCGTCATGAAAAGGATCGCGCGCAGCACCTGCATCAGCTTACTTTCAATGTTAAGTATCCCGCCCTGACTATCCTCTGCACAGCGGGAAGCCAAGGCGCTTACTTCTTGAGCGGCACCCCATAGAGCTCGAGCCGGTGCCCCTTGAGCCGATAACCCAGCTTTTCGGCGATCTTTTCCTGCAAGGCCTCGATCTCGGGATCGACGAATTCGATCACCGCGCCCGAGTTCATGTCGATCAGATGGTCGTGGTGGTCGCGCTCGGCATCTTCATAGCGCGCCCGGCCGTCGCCGAATTCGTGCTTTTCCAGAATGCCAGCCTCTTCGAACAGTTTCACCGTGCGATAGACCGTGGCGATGGAAATCGCCGCGTCGCGGGCCGAGGCGCGGGCATAAAGCTCTTCGACGTCCGGGTGATCGTCGCTGTCTTCCAGCACTGCCGCAATGACCCGTCGCTGGCCGGTCATGCGCAGGCCCTTGGCCTCGCAGCGTTCCAGAATGGTGTAGCTCATGATCTCGCCCGGTTGTCGTCCCGCGCGGCGACGTCTAGGCGATTTGCCCCGACGGGAAAAGCCCCGGCTGGCGATTTGTTCGCGTCGCCGCAGCGTCGCCGAGGGCATCGCGAGAGCATTGGACAAAAATGTCTAGACGGAATCAGAGACCCGTCCTACCGTCGCCCTGACAGCCAGGGAGAGCGCCATGAAATCGCAATACCGCGTGGTCGTGATCGGGGGAGGCGTCGTGGGCGCCTCGGTGCTCTATCATCTGGCCCGGTATGGCTGGACCGATGTCTGCCTGATCGAGCGCGACGTGCTGACCGCAGGGTCGAGCTGGCATGCGGCCGGGGGCTTTCATGCCTTGAACGCCGATCCAAATATCGCGGCGCTGCAAGGCTATACCATCGACCTGCTGTCAGAGGTCGAGGCGGAAAGCGGCCAGTCCATCGGCATGCATATGACCGGCGGCATGCATCTGGCCGGCACCCCCGACCGTTGGGAATGGTTGCAGGCCAATTACCGCACCTTTCAATCCATCGGCATCGACGACGTGCACCTTATTACCCCCGACGAGGCGGCGCAGCTCTCGCCGGTGCTCAACACCGAGGGCATCCTCGGCGGTATGTGGGCCGACCGCGAAGGGTATGTCGACACCACCGGCACGGTGCATGCCTATGCCATCGCCGCGAAAAAGCGCGGCGCCGAGGTGATCGAGAAGAACCGCGTGCTCGAACTGCATCAGGTGCCCGGCGGCTGGCAGGTGGTGACCGAGCAGGGCACCGTGAGCTGCGAACATGTGGTCAACGCCGGCGGGCTCTGGGCCAAGCAGGTCGGGCGGATGGCCGGCGTCGAGCTGCCGGTCTCGCCGCTGGCGCATCATTACCTGATCACCGACACCATCCCGCAATTGCAGGGGCTGGAGCGGGAATTGCCGATGTGCGTCGATCTCGAAGGCTTTACCTATTCGCGGCAGGATCAGCAGGGGATGCTGGTGGGGATCTATGAGCTGACCCCCAAGCACTGGATGATGGACGGCGCACCCTGGAATTACGGGATCGAGCTGTTGCAGGAGGAACCCGACCGGATCGAAAGCGAGCTGTGCCACGTCTTCAAACGTTTCCCGGTGCTGGAAAGCGTCGGCGTCAAGACCTGGGTGCATGGCGCCTTTACCTTTTCGCCGGACGGCAACCCCTTGGTCGGGCCGGTGCGCGGCAAGCCCGGCTATTGGTGCGCCTGCGCGGTCATGGCCGGGTTCCTGCAAGGCGGCGGTGTCGGCAAATCGCTGGCGGAATGGATGATCCACGGCGAGACCGAGGCCGATGTCTTTGGCATGGATGTCGCGCGCTACGGCGACTACGCGGCGAACAAGACCTATATCCGCGAAACCACCGGCCAGTTCTATTCCCGCCGCTTCGTGATGACCTATCCTAACGAGCAACTGCCGGCCGGCCGGCCGCTCAAGATGGCCCCGGCGCATGACGCCATGTGCGCCGCCGGCGCCCGCTGGGGCGAGAGCTGGGGGCTGGAGGTGCCGCTCTACTTCGCGCCCGAGGGGTTCGAGGAACATCCGAGCCTGCGCCGTTCCAATGCCTTCGATCTGGTGGCGCAAGAGGTGCGCGCCACGCGCGAGGCCGTGGGGCTGCTGGATATTTCGGGCTTTTCGCGTTTCGAGGTGACGGGGCCGGAGGCCGCCGCCTGGCTCGATCACCTGCTGGCCGGTCGGCTGCCGGGGCCGGGCCGCGCCCGGCTGGCGCCGATGCTCTCGCCCAGCGGACGGCTCAAGGGCGATCTGACGGTGTTCAACTGGGGCGATGGCATCTGGTGGATCATGGGCAGCTACTACCTGCGTGAATGGCACATGCGCTGGTTTGCCGATCATGCGCGCCCCGGAGTGGCGCTGCGCGACATTTCGGATGCGGTGGTGGGGTTTTCGCTTTCCGGCCCGAACAGCCGCCGGGTGCTGGAACAGCTCACCGAAGGTCCGATTTCCGAGCTGCCCTTCATGGGCTGCGGGCGCTTCGACATCGGGCTGATCCGCGCCCATGTCGGCCGGCTCTCGGTCAGTGGCGCGCTGGGCTACGAGATCAATTGCACCGCCGCCGAACATGTCGCGCTGCGCCGCATGCTGCTGGCGGCGGGAGCGGACCTCGGGATACGCGAAATCGGCTATGAGGCGCTCGGCAGCCTGAGGCTGGAAAAGAGCTTCGGCATCTGGTCGCGCGAATTTACCCAGATCTACTCCCCGGCACAGACCGGCATGGACCGCTGGATCGACTGGTCGAAAGAGTTCATCGGAAGTGATGCGGCGCGCGCCGAACGCGATGGCAACGGCCCGGCCCGGGTGATCGCCACATTGGCGATCGATGCCGAAGACGCCGATGCCAGCGGCTACGAGCCGGTCTGGCAGGGCGATCGGCTGGCGGGCTACGTCACCTCGGGCGGCTATGGCCATTCGGTCGGCAGGTCGCTGGCGATGGCGATGCTGGACCGCGAGGCGGCAAATGTGGGCACCGACCTGACGGTGCATGTGGTGGGCAAGGCGCGGGCGGCGCGGGTGATCGCGCCTTCGCCCTATGACCCGCAAGGCAAGGCAATGAGGGCATGATGAGCGATCAGACCAAATCTCGCCGCCGCAAGCGCGCGCCCCGCGGCGCAGAAGCGCATCACCGCCAGATCGATTACACCGAGCTGCGCAGCCCGTTCCCGATCATGAAGGCCTTTTCCGACGACCGGATCGCGGCGATCCACACGGCGGCGCTGAACCTTCTGGAAACCGCCGGCATCAAGGTGCTGCTGCCTGAGGCGCGACAGATTTTGAAGTCCGCCGGTGCAAGCGTCGATGACGAAAGCCAGATGGTGCGCATCGGCCGCGAGATCGTGCGCGCCGCGCTGGCCACGGCGCCGCGCCGTGTGGTGATGAAGGGCGGCCGACCCGAGCGCGATGTGACGCTGGAGCTTGGCCGGCTGGTGTTTCAGCCCGGCGGCGGCACGCCGCATGCCTCCGACCGGTTGCGCGGCCGCCGCCCCGGCACCGGCCGCGATTTCCGCGAGCTGGTGCAGCTCACCCATCATTTCGACGCGCTGCAAATGGTCTCGGCGCTGCTCGAGCCGCAGGACATTGCCCCCAGTTTGCGCCATTACTTCATGATCGAGGCGCAACTCACATTGATGGACAAATCGCCTTTCGTCTATGGCCGCGGCAGCCCGCAGGTCCGCGAGAGCTTCGAGATGATCCGCGATTTCAGGGGGCTGTCGGACGCGGCTTTTGCCGCCGAGCCCTGGAGCTACACCGTCATCAATACCAATTCGCCGCGCCAGATCGATATTCCCATGGCCCAGGGACTGATCGATTTTGCCCGCCATGGCCAGATGGTGATTGTCACGCCGTTTACCCTGATGGGGGCGATGGCGCCGATCACCGTGGCCGGTGCCATGACGCTGAGCCATGCCGAGGCGCTGGCCGCGATTACCCTCAACCAGCTGGCGCTGCCCGGCGCGCCGGTGCTCTATGGCACCTTCACCTCGAACGTCGACATGAAATCCGGCGCGCCGGCCTTTGGCACGCCCGAGCATTTCACCGCCTCGCTGGTCGCCGGCCAGTTGGCGCGACACATCGGCCTGCCATGGCGCTGCGCCAGCGGCGCGGCCGGGGCGGCGGCGGATGCGCAGGCGGCGAATGAAACGCAATTCGGCCTCTGGGGCTGCCTGCTGTCCGGCGCGACGGTGGTGATCCATGCGGCGGGCTGGCTGGAAGGCGGGCTGACGCTGGGCTATGAAAAGCTGATCACCGATATGGAGGTTCTGCAAATGGTGGCCGAACTCTGCACGCCCACATCCGCCGCCGATGCGGAGCTGGCGCTCGATGCCCTGGCCGAGGTGCAGCCGGGCGGCCATTTCTTTGGCTGCGCCCATACCATGGAACGCTATCAGACCCAGTTCTATCAGCCGCTGGTCGCCGATTGGTCGAATTACGGCCGCTGGCAGGAAACCGGCAGCCAGACCGCCACCGAACGCGCCACCGGCATCTGGCAGGGCATTCTCGCGGCCGGCAAACGCCCCGGGTCCGACCCCGCCCGCGTCGCCGCCTTGCACGCCTATATCACCAGACGCAGCGCCGAAGGCGGCGCGCCGCCGGAAAGCTGAGGCAAGCGCATGGCAAACGGCCCGGTGCTGCACCGCGACGATCCCGACAAGGAGCCGCTGGTCGGCCATATAAAGGTCACCCGCGAGGATTGGCTCAACGTGGCGCGCGATATTCTGGTGACCGATGGTGTGGCCGAGGTCAAGGTGCTGGCCATCGGCACCCGGCTCGAGGTCTCGCGCTCGAGCTTTTACTGGTATTTCAAGAGCCGCAAGGATCTGCTGTCGCAATTGCTCGACGATTGGGAGGCGCGCAACACCGCCCGGATCGAGGCCCATTGTGCCGCGCCGGCGGCGACGATCACCGGTGCGGTCTGCAATTTCTTCCGCTGTTTCATGGATCCGGCGCATTTCGATCAGGGGCTGGATTTCGCCATCCGCGAATGGTCGCGCCGCGACGGCCAGGTGCGCCGCCGCATCGATCTGGCCGACAAGGCCCGGATCAAGGCGGTCACCGCGATGTTCGCACGGTACGGATATGACAGCTACGAGGCCGATGTCCGCGCCCGCATCCTCTATTTCATGCAGCTCGGCTATCACGCGCTCGACCAGACCGAGCCGATGGCCGACCGGGTGGCGCGCACCCGGGGCTATCTGCTGGGCTTCACCGGGCAAGAGGCCGATCCGGCGGCGCTGGCAGACTTCACCGAATTTGCCGAAAGCCTCGGCTGAGATCTTGCGCATTGCCGCGCCGCCGCAGGCCCGATAGGCAGCGGTAAAGGCATTCTGGCGGGGCAGCGGCATGACACGGGACGGACGGATGATGGGCATCGCGGCGGTGATCGCCGCGGCGGCGCTCTGGGGCACCACCGGCACGGTTCAGGCGCTGTTGCCGGAGGGCAAGCAGCCGCTGGTGGTCGCGGCGCTGCGGCTCTCCTTCGGCGCCGCCGCGCTGATCTTTCTGGCGGCGCTGCGCCCCGAGAGCCGGCGGGCCTTTCGCGCTTTGCCGCCGGCGGTGGTGATCTTTGCCGGGCTGGCGATCGGGCTTTATAACCTGTTGTTTTTCTGGGCGGTTCTCGAAACCGGCGTGGGGGTCGGCACGGCCATCGCCATCGGCTCTGCGCCGCTCTGGGTCACTGCCTATGAAATCGGCATCAAACGCCAGTTGCCAGACCGGCTGCGTGTTTTCGGCCAGGCGATCTCGATCTGCGGCGCGGCGTTGCTGGTGCTGTCGGGCGCGGACGCCGGCGCCTCGGGGTTCGGCATCGCCCTCGCGGCGCTGAGCGGCGCGGCTTATGCCGCCTATTCGCTGGCCACCAGCCGCATCAGCCAGCGCGCGCCCTCGGCCACCGTGGCCGCCGCCACCTTCACCGTTGCCGCCGTCGCGGTGCTGCCGGTCTTCCTGATCGTGCCGCTGGGGTGGCTGGCGGCGCCGGGCATCTGGCCTGCGATGCTGTTTCTCGGCATCTGTGCCACCGGCGTCTCTTATGCGCTCTACACCTGGGGGCTGGGACGGGTCGCGGCCTCGACCGCCGTCACCCTCGCGCTGATCGAGCCGCTGACCGCCTGGGCGCTGGCGACCGTGGTGGTGGGCGAGGTGCTGACGCCCGCCAAGCTGGCGGGCGCGGTGCTGCTGATCGCCGGCCTGGCGATTGTCACGGTGTTTCCGAAGCGCTGAGCCTCAGACGAAATCGACGAATTTCGCAAACGGCATTTCGCGCAGCCGTGTGCCGGTGGCGGCAAAGATCGCGCCGGCCAGGGCAGGGGCGGCGGGCGGCACCGGCGGCTCGCCAATGCCACGGACCCTGTCGCCGTTCTCCAGCCCGCGCACCGCGATCTCGGGGGTCTGATATAGCCGCATGGCCGGATAGCCGTCATAGTTCGACTGCTCCGCTCGGCCGTCCCGATAGGTGATCTCGCTGTGGATCGCATGGCCCAGCGCAAAGATCACGCCGCCCTGCACCAGGTTTTCGAAATTCACCGGGTCGAGCACCCGGCCCACCTCGGCCGCGACCCAGACCTTTTCGAGCCTGATGCCGTCATCGGTGGCCCGCACCTCGACCACTTCGGCGCAGCGTACGCCGAAGCTGGTGGTCAGCGCCACGCCGCGCCCCCGGCCATCGCCCAGCACGCCCTCCCACGACGACATCTCGCCCACCGCCTCGAGCACGTGCCGCGCCAGCGGGTCGTTACAGAGCCGCAGGCGTTCCGCCAGCGGATCGGCCCCGGCGGCATGGATCAGCTCGTCCAGCGCGGCATTGTGGAAAAAGCCGGCGTGCGAGGCGCCCACCGAGCGCCAGGACGAGATCGGCGCCAGCGGCGCGGCGCGGTAGCCGGTGACCCGATGATGCGGAATGGCAAAGGGTGCGTTCCAGGCGCCGGCGACGATCTGGCTGTCGGGGCCGGGGACGGAAATGCCCTGGCGACCCATCTGCGAGACCATGACCGACGGGCTGGCGATCGACAGATCCATCGCCGCGACCTGGCCGGCGTCGACCGTGCCGCGCAGCCGCGCCATGGCGATCTGGCGGGGAAAGTCGTGGGTCATGTCCTCTTCGCGCGAATAGGTGAGCTTGATCGGCACGCCGGGCATCTGCACCGCGATTTCGGCAGCGCGTTTGACCACCTCGTCCTCGAGCCGGTGCCCGAAGGAACCGCCCATCATCTGCACATGCAGCGTGACATCCTCGGTCGCGATCCCGGCAATGGCGGCGACATTTTTCTGAACGAAGCGAGGAACTTGCGTGCCGGTCCAGACCTCGGCCTTGCCGTCCCTCACGCGCACGACGGCGCTGATCGGTTCCAGTGGCGCATGGGCGAGATAGGGCGCGCGGTACTCGGCCTCGATCACCTCGGCGGCCTCGAGCGCCGTGTCGACATCGCCGTCGTCGCGCTGGCGGCTGTCGCGGGCGTCCTCGGTGAAGGCGTCCGCCAAGGCCTGCCAATGATCCGCCATCGTGGCGGGCATCTCGGCCGGTCCCCATTGCACCTCGATCGCCTGTGCCGCCTGAAAGGCGCGCCAGGTGTTGTCAGCCACCACGGCGACGCCGCCGGTAACCGGCAGCACCGCCTGAACGCCGCGCATCTTTTCGGCCACGCTGGCGTCAAACCCCCGCATTTCGCCGCCCTGCGCCGGGTTCAGCTTGACGGCGGCATGCGCCATGCCGTCGATCTCGACATCGATGCCATAGACCTGGGTGCCGGTGCTCTTGGCCAGAATGTCGATCCTCTGCATCGGCTGACCGAGCTGGCGCCATTGCGAGGGATCGCGTGGCGGCACGTCCTGCACCACCTCGACCTGGGCCAGCGCGGGGGTCAGCGCGGCATAGGGCAGGGCGCTGCCGTCGGGCAGGAGAACCTGGCCGTTTTCGGTGCGCAGCTTGTCTGCCGCCACGCCGGTCTGGTGAGCCGCGGCCGCCTTCAACGTTTCGCGGGCCGAAGCGGCGGCGGCGCGCAGCTTGTCGAACTGGTCGGGCACCGTGGTCGAGCCGCCGGTGATCTGCATGCCCATCATCTTCATCACCGCGCCGACGGCGGTTTCGGCGACAGTGCGCATCAGCCCTTCGGAGGGTACCGAGAACTCCGCCGCCTCTTCGGCCAGCGCGGTATTCCAATAGGCCGCCCCCGGCGGGCCGGGATCGGTGCGGACCTCTGCCAGATCGAGGTCGAGCTCTTCCGCCAGAAGCGCCGCCTGCACGTGATAGGCGCCCTGGCCCATGTCGGCGCGCGGGGTGATCAGCGTCACCCCCCGGGCGTCGAGCCGCAGATAGGGCGTGAGCGCGGCCTCGCCCGGGGCCAGGCTGTCGGCCAGCGGGTTTTCATGTGGCTTGCGCACCGTATAGATGCCAAAGGCGACGCCGCCGGCGACAGCGGCAGAGCCGACAAGGAAGGCGCGGCGGGTGAAGGTCTTCAACCGGCCCATGTCACGCCTCCCGCAGCCTGGCGGCGGCGCTGTGGATCGCCGCGCGAATCCGCGGATAGGTGCCGCAGCGGCAGAGATTGCCCGACATCACCTCATCGATCACCGCGTCGCTGGGGGCCGGGTCTTCGGCCAGAAGCGCGGCGGCCTGCATGATCTGGCCGGACTGGCAGTAGCCGCATTGCGCCACCTGATGTTCGATCCAGGCGGCCTGCACCGCGTGCAAGGCCTCGGGTTGGCCAAGTCCTTGAATGGTGGTGATTTCCGCGCCCTCGGCATCCTCGGCCCAGACCTGACAAGAGCGGACGGCGGCGCCATCGAGATGCACGGTACAGGCGCCGCATTGGGCAATGCCGCAGCCGTATTTCACACCCTTGATCTTCAG
This sequence comes from Marinovum sp. PR37, assembly GCF_028807375.1. Lineage (NCBI taxonomy): Bacteria > Pseudomonadati > Pseudomonadota > Alphaproteobacteria > Rhodobacterales > Roseobacteraceae > Marinovum > Marinovum sp. PR37. The sequence continues at coordinate 87,436 of NZ_JARAML010000001.1, forward strand.
CTCGTCGCGCAAAACCCACAACAGCGGCATGTCGGCCTCGACATCCACCTCATGCGCCACGCCGTCCACGGTCAGTCTCATCGCCCCTCCGGTGGGATTGCCCTGTTGGTCAGAGGATAGGGACGGCGGGGCGAGAGCGCTAATCTTACGTGGCGTTAGGCCGGCCGGGCCGGGCGCGCATGATCGTCGGCACTTCGTCCTGACGCGGGACGTCAGCCGGCGCGGCGCACCGGGGGCGCGCCGCATCCGGGATTACAGCCGGTTCAACAGATCGCGGGTCGGCCAGGCGTCGGCGGGCAAGCCCAGCTCCTGCTGCACCTGTTGCACCGCGTTGCGGGTGCCGGCACCAAGGATGCCGTCGATCTCGCCGACATCATGGCCGCGCGCCCGGAGCTTGCGCTGAAGCTGCTTCATCTCTTCGTCGCCCAGGCCCGGTTCCGGGGTGCCGGCGTCGAACACCGCGGCGCCTTCCAGCCGGTTGGCGAAATAGGCGGCGGTCAGCACATAGACAAAACTCTTGTTCCACTCGAAGTAGACGTTGAAATTGGGATAGGCGAAAAACGCCGGGCCCTTGCGGCCCTGCGGCAGGATCAGCGCCGCCGGCAGATCCGCCGCCTGACCATCGCGCACGCGCACGCCCATCGCCTGCCAGTCCGAGGGGGGGCGCGGCTGGTCGAGCCCGGTGAGCGACCAGTCGAGATCGGCGGGCACGGTCACCTCCTGCAACCACGGCTCGCCGGCCCGCCAGCCCAGATCGCGCAGCATGTTGGCGCCCGAGAGCAGCGCATCGGGGGGCGAGGTCTTGAGGCTGACCTGGCCGTCGCCATCACCGTCGACGCCATTGGTCAGGATGTCCTCGGGCAGCATCTGGACCATGCCGATCTCGCCGGCCCAGGCGCCGGTGGTGGTGCGGGGATCGAAATTGCCGCGCTCAAAGAGGTCCAGCGCCGCAAAGACCTGCGGCCGGAAGAGCTCGGGCCGGCGGCAATCATGGCTCAGCGTCACCAGCGCATTCAACGTGTTGAAATCGCCCTGCACCTGGCCATAGTCGGTCTCGAAGGCCCAGAACGCCAGCAGCACGCCGGGCGAGACGCCGTATTCCCGCTCCATCCGTGCGAAGACGTCGGCATGGCGCTGCCGGTTGGCCTTGCCGTTGTCGATCCGGTTCTGGCTGATCAGGCGGCGGGCGAAATCGACAAAGGGCATCTGAAACACCCCCTGACGCCGATCGGCGCGCAGCACCGCCGGATCCTGCTGGACGCCGGCAAAAAAGCGATCGACGGCGGCGGCGGAATGGCCCTTGGAGACAGCCTCGGATTTCAGCCCGGCCACGAATTGCGAAAACGAGCCGCCGCAGTCCTGCGCCAGGGCGGGTGACGTCAGGACGGGCGAAGACAGGGCAAGCACGCAAGCCAAAACGGACGCACGGCGGAAAAATCTCATGAAGGACCCTCTGGATATGCCAATTTCACGGCAACCTAGCAGCCATCGGCCCGGGGACAAGCGCCAAGCCCGAAGCCGGGCCGCCGCCCGCCGGGCTGGGGCCGCGGCGGGCGAATTATCGCCTGCGCTCCGGATTTTAATCACTTGTTAAGGAATTTGGCCGAGGCTGCACCTCAGGGCACGGTGACATTCACGAGTTCAGGTCATGAGGTCATTGAGGTCAGGGACATGCACGTATTGATCGTCGAATCCAATCCGTCGCTGGGTCTCATATGGGCGCGTCATCTCGAGCGTTTCGGCGCTCGGGTGGTGCTCGTAGATGCGCCTCCGCCGGCGATTCAGGCGCTGACCGACACCGAATTCGAAGTGATCGTTCTCAACCTCGTGCTGGGTGACGGGGCGGCGCTGACCGTGGCCGATTTTGCCTCCTATCGCCAGCCCGAAGCACGGATCATCTTTGTCACCAACGCCGGCTTTTTCTCCGACGGGTCGATCTTTCAGTTCTTCGGCAATGCCGCCGCCATCGTGCCGTGCACGACGCCGCCAGAGGATCTGGCGGCGCTGGTCGAGCATCACGCCGCTTTCGGAACCGACAATTCGCGGCCATGAGGCGCGTTGAAATCGATGTCGGGCCCGATCGGCACGATCCGGTGCGGATTGATGGTCTCGTGGCTATAGTGGTAATGGCGTCGGATGTGATCGAAATTCACCGTCTCGGCCACGCCCGGCACCTGATAGATTTCTCGGGTATAGGCCCAGAGATTGGGGTAATCGACGATCCGCGCGCGGTTGCATTTGAAATGGCCGTGATAGACGTGATCGAAACGCACCAGCGTGGTGAACAGCCGCCAGTCGGCCTCGGTCAACCGGTCACCCATCAGATAGCGTTTGCCGCTCAGCCGGTCTTCCAGCCAGTCGAGCGTGTCGAACAGCGGCCGGACAGCCGCGTCATAGGCCTTTTGCTTGGTGGCGAAACCGGCCTTGTAGACGCCGTTGTTGACCGTGTCATAGACCCGGGCGTTGACCTCTTCGATCTCGTCGCGCAGCGCTTCGGGCCAGTAGTCGTCATGGTTGCCGGTGATTTCGTCGAAGGCGCTGTTGAACATGCGGATGATCTCGGCGCTTTCGTTGCTGACGATCGTCTTGCGCACCTTGTCCCAGAGAACAGGCACCGTCACCCGGCCCGAGACCTTGGGATCGGCCTTGAGATAGATGTCGCGCAGGTAGGGCAGCCCATAGAGCCGGTCGCCGGTGGCACCGGGATAGCCGGCGTCGAGCTCCCAGCCGTCTGACAGCATGTCGGGATGCACCACCGAAACGCTGATGAAATCCTCGAGCCCCTTGAGCTTGCGAAAGATCAGCGTGCGATGCGCCCAAGGGCAGGCAAGACTGACATAGAGGTGATACCGTCCGCATTCGGCCGGAAAGCCGCCATCGCCACTGGGGCCGGGCGCGCCGTCTGCGGTGATCCAGTTGCGGAATTTCGCGGTCGAGCGTTCAAAGGCGCCGCCGGTTTTCTTGGTGTCATACCATTGGTCGTGCCATGTGCCGTCGATCAGAAGTCCCATGTCATCCTCCTTTGAGTTGACACAAGACATAGCTTGCATCGGCGCACAGAACACCGGAATTAACGCGCAAGACCTGCGCATTTCTGCACAGCTCTGGTGGGAACCCGGCGGTGGGCCGGGTAACCCCCGCGCCGCCACTTATTGAAGGTCGCCAAAGGCCTTTTGCAGCCGCTCCACCGCTTCGGCCACCCGGGCGCGGGGGGTGGCGAAATTGAACCGCAGGAAGGTCTCGCCGCCGGCGCCGAAGGTCGGCCCGTGGTTCACCGCGATGCGGGCGTGTTTCTCGACTCGGCGCAGCAGCTCTTCATGCTCCATGCCGGTGCCCTTGAAATCGGCCCAGGCCAGATAGGTCGCCTCGAGCGGCATGGAGGTGACGCCCGGCAACCCGTTCAGCCCCTCGTCCAGCAGCTTGCGGTTGCCGTCGAGATAGGCGACCAGCGCATCGACCCAGGCAGCGCCCTCGGGGCTGTAGGCCGCCTCGACCATGTGCATGCCAAAGGCATTGGTGGAAATCCCAAGGCCCCCCATGACGGCGGAATATCTCGCGCGCAGCCTGGCGTCGGGGATGATCGCATGGCCGGTGTGATGGCCGGCAAGGTTGAAGGTCTTGCTGGTGGCGCCCAGCACGATCAGCCTGTCGCGGGCCTCGGGCACCGCCACATCGGTGGGCAGGAAGTTGGCCCCGGGAAAGACGATGTCCTGGTGGATTTCGTCCGACACCAGGATCAGGTCATGGCGGCGGCAGAAATCGGCCACGCCGCGCAGCTCCTCCGCGCTCCAGACCCGACCGCCGGGATTGTGCGGCGAACACAGCAGCAGCACCTTTTCGCGCCCGGTCATCTGCGCATCCCAGGCGTCGAAATCCATTTCGTAGCGGCCATCGCGGTTGGCCAGCTCACATTGCACCGCCGTGCGGCCGGCGGCGCGGATGATCCGGCCAAAGGCGTGGTAGACCGGCGACATGACGACAATGCCGTCGCCCGGCTCGGAAAAGGCATGGATGCAGAGCGCCGCCCCGGTCACCACCCCCGGCGTATAGCGGATCCAGCTGTCCTCGATCTCCCAGTCGTGGCGGTTCTTCATCCACCAGACGACGGCGGCATTGGTGGCCGAGGCATCGCCGAAATAGCCATAGACACCATGGGCGGCGATTTCTTCCAGCTTGGCCTGCACCGCATGCGGCGGGCGGAAATCCATGTCAGCCACCCACATCGGAATGCCGTCGTCGGGCGAGACGCCGTAGTGGCCCTCCATCGCATCCCATTTCGAGGAATGGGTTCCGCGGCGGTCGATGATCTCGTCGAAGTCGGGGGACATGGGCAAACTCCTGATATTTGCCGGGACGCTAGCAATTTGCTGCGGGGATGCAAGACCCGCCGATTGCCCCCGCAGGGAGGCTCGGCTAGAGGAAGCGCATGCAACTCTCCGATTTCGATTTCGACCTGCCGCAAGACCGCATCGCAACGCGCCCCGCGCGGCCCCGTTCCTCGGCCCGCCTGCTGGTGGCCGAGGGCGACGCCGTGACCGATGCCCATGTCTTCGACCTGCCGGATTGGTTGCGCCCCGGCGACCGGCTGGTGCTCAACGACACGCGGGTGATTCCGGCGCGGCTCTCGGGCAGCCGGCGGCGCGAGGGCGCCCAGGGGCCGACCGAGGCGCGCATCGGCGTGACCCTGCTCGAGCCGCAGGCAGACGGCACCTGGTCGGCGTTGATCAAGCCGCTCAAGAAGGTGGCCGATGGCGAGGTGATCCGCTTTTCCGACGCCCTGTCTGCGGTGATGGAGGCCCGGGCCGAAGGCCAGGGCCTGTTGCGCTTCAACCTCGAAGGCGAGGATTTCGATGCCGCGCTGGCCGAGGCCGGCGCCATGCCGCTGCCGCCTTACATCGAGGCGCTGCGCCCGGCCGACGCGCAGGACCGCGAGGATTACCAGACCGTCTGGGCGGCGCGCAAAGGGGCGGTGGCCGCGCCCACCGCCTCATTGCATTTCGACGCCGCGCTTCTGGCAGCGCTCGAGGCCCGAGGCATCGGCTTTACCAAGGTCACGCTGCATGTCGGTGCCGGCACCTTTCTGCCGGTCAAGGTCGAGGACGTGACCACCCACAAGATGCATGCCGAATGGGGCGAGGTCAGCAAAGAGGCCGCGGCCGAGATCGCGGGCACCAAGGCGGCGGGCGGCCGGGTGATCCCGGTCGGCACCACCGCCCTGCGGCTGATCGAGACGGCGGCCCGCGACACCGGCGCCATCCGGCCCTGGCAGGGAGAAACCGACATCTTCATCTATCCCGGTTTCGCCTTTCGTGTCACCGATGCGCTGATGACCAACTTCCACCTGCCGCGCTCGACCCTGATGATGCTGGTCGCCGCCCTGATGGGCCGCGACCGCATATTGCGCGTCTACGATCACGCCATCGCCAGCGGCTACCGATTTTTCTCCTATGGCGACGCCTCGCTCTTGATCCCGCAGAGGTAATCTGAGAGGCGTCAGGCCAAGCCCGCATCGAGTCGCTTTTGGGCCAGCGTTGACACCGAACTGGCGCTAGAGTGCCGGAAGTGAAAGGGATAAGCCCATGATGGCCGTGGTTTCAAACGCCTGGGCGTTGCTCCTTGGTATTATGCTCCTGATGGTTGGCAACGGCCTGCAAGGTACGCTGCTCGGTGTCCGGGGCGAGATCGAGGGCTTTACGACGCTCGAGATGTCGATCGTGATGTCGGCCTATTTCGTCGGCTTCCTAGGCGGGTCGCGCATGGCGCCCGAAATGATCCGCCGCGTCGGGCATGTGCGGGTCTTTGCCGCGCTGGGCTCGTTCATCTCGGCGGTGCTGATCCTCTATCCGGCACTGACCCATCCCATCGCCTGGACGCTGGGGCGGGTGATCATCGGCTTTTGCTTTTCCGGTGTCTATGTCACCGCCGAAAGCTGGCTCAACAATGCCGCCACCAATGAAACCCGGGGCCAGACGCTTTCGGCCTACATGATTGTCCAGATGGTGGGCATCGTCGCGGCGCAGGGGCTTCTGCTGGTGGCCGATCCTTCGGGCTATGCGCTCTTTGTCATCATCTCGGTGCTGGTTTCGGTGTCCTTTGCGCCGATCCTGTTGTCGATTTCGCCAACGCCGGCCTTCGACACCACCAAGCCGCTGAGCCTGCGCGAGCTTTACAGCATCTCGCCGCTGGGCTGTGTCGGCATGTTCCTGCTGGGGGGCGTGTTCTCGGCCCAGTTCGGCATGGCGGCGGTCTATGGCGCCGAGGCGGGGCTGACGCTGAGCCAGATTTCGATGTTCGTCGCGGCCTTCTACATCGGCGCGCTGGTGGTGCAATATCCGCTGGGCTGGCTGTCGGACCGGATGGACCGGCGGATGCTGATCCTTGCTGCGGCGCTGGTTTGCGGCCTGGGGGCCTTTCTCGGCGCGCTGACCGGCGGCTATTTCCCGGTGCTGCTGGTGGCCGCCTTCATGATCGGCGGCATGTCGAACCCGCTGTATTCGCTGCTCATGGCCTATACCAACGATTACCTTCAGGTCGAGGACATGGCCGCAGCCTCGGGCGGGATGATCTTCATCAATGGCGTCGGCGCCATTTCCGGCCCGCTGATCACCGGCTGGGCGATGGGGTTCTTTGGCCCGACCGGATATTTCCTCTATATCGGCTCGCTGATGATCCTGATGTCGGCCTATGCCGCCTATCGTGCCATGGTGCGGCCCTCGGTCCAGGTGGAAGAGACCACCTCTTACGCGCCGGTCGGCCCGTCGGCCACGATGGTTGCCGTCGAATTCGCGCAGGAATATGCCGTTGCCGAGGCCGAAGAGGATGAAAAGTCGGGATAAAGTGTTAACTCTGTCGCAAATTGTGATCACCATTTTAGCGAAACATTATGTAACGTGAATATAAGGGGGGTGAACGTGAGGAGACCAGAGATGGTAGCACCCGAGGATATTCTGACCTTTTGGCTGGACGATATTGGACCCGAAGGCTGGTACGTGGCCGATGCCGCGCTTGACGCCAAGATCCGCGACAGATTTCTCGACGCCTGGACCGGCGCGATGGAGGGGCGATACGCGCTTTGGCTGACCTATCCCAGCGGCACCCTGGCCTATCTGATCCTGCTGGATCAATTCTCGCGCAACATGTTCCGGGGCGAGGCCAGGGCCTTCAGCTCGGACCGGGTGGCAATCGCCGCTGCCAAGAGCGCGATCGCAAAGGGCTATGACCTCAAGATCGACCCGCCGGCGCGGCAGTTCTTTTACCTGCCGCTGATGCATTCGGAAAACCTCTGCGATCAGGAGCGTTGCGTGCGGCTGATGGCCGAGCGGATGCCCGAGGCCGAGGGCAACCTGCTGCATGCCCGCGCCCACCGCGAGATCATCCGCAAGTTCGGCCGTTTTCCCTATCGCAACGAGGCGCTGTCGCGGCAGGCCACCGCGCCCGAGCAGGCCTATCTTGCCGAAGGCGGCTATGGCGAGACCTTGCAGGAGCTGCAACAGGCGGTCTGAGCCATAGCGATTGAAGCTCCCCCGGCCATCGGCTAGCGTTTGCCGACATGAACGGGAGGGCGCAGAATGGCAGGCCAGAGCTTTGACATGATCGTAATCGGGGCAGGGCCGGGCGGCTATGTGGCCGCCATCCGGGGCGCCCAGCTTGGCCTCAGCGTGGCGATTGTCGAACGCGAGCACATGGGCGGCATCTGCCTGAACTGGGGCTGCATCCCGACCAAGGCGCTGCTGCGCTCTTCGGAGGTCTTCCATCTGATGCAGAACGCCGGCGACTATGGGCTCAGGGCCGATGCGGTGGATTACGACCTCGACGCCGTTATCAAACGCTCGCGCGGGGTGGCGAAACAGCTCAACGCCGGCGTCAGCCACCTGATGAAGAAGAACAAGGTCACCACCTTCATGGGGGCGGCGACGCTGCCCGGCGCCGGCAAGGTCCGGGTCAAGTCCGACAGCGGCACCGAAGAGCTGTCATCGAAGAACATCGTGCTCGCCACCGGTGCCCGCGCCCGCGAATTGCCCGGGCTCGAGGCCGACGGCGATCTGGTCTGGACCTACAAGCACGCGCTGGTGCCACCGCGCATGCCGAAAAAGCTTCTAGTCATCGGATCGGGCGCCATCGGCATAGAATTCGCCAGTTTCTACAATACCCTGGGCGCCGAGACGACGGTGGTCGAAGTACTCGACCGCATCCTGCCGGTAGAAGATGCCGAGATCTCGGCCTTCGCGAAGAAGGCCTTTGAGAAACAGGGCATGGTGATCCGCGAGGCATGCATGGTCAAACAGCTGGACCGCGGCAAGGGCAAGGTCACGGCGCATCTGGAGCAGGGCGGCAAGGTCACCAGGGAAGACTTCGACACGGTGATCTCGGCGGTGGGCATTGTCGGCAATACCGAAGGCCTGGGGCTCGAGGCGCTTGGCGTGAAGGTCGAGCGGGCCCATGTGGTGACCGACCGGCACTGCCGCACCGGTGTCGAGGGGCTTTATGCCATCGGCGATGTCGCCGGCGCGCCCTGGCTGGCGCACAAGGCCTCGCACGAGGGGGTCATGGTGGCCGAGCTGATCGCCGGCGGCGCCCCGCATGCGGTCGATCCCGATGCGATTGCCGGCTGCACCTATTGCCAGCCGCAGATCGCCTCGGTCGGGCTCACCGAGGCGCAGGCGAAAGAGGCCGGCCACGAGGTCCGGATCGGCCGCTTTCCGTTTATCGGCAATGGCAAGGCCATCGCCCTGGGCGAGCCGGAGGGGATGATCAAGACGGTGTTCGACGCCAAAACCGGCGCGCTGCTCGGCGCGCATATGGTGGGGGCCGAAGTGACCGAGCTGATCCAGGGCTATATCGTCGCCCGCCAGCTCGAGACCACGGAGGAAGATTTGATGCACACCGTCTTCCCGCATCCGACGCTGAGCGAGATGATGCACGAAAGCGTGCTGGATGCCTTCGACCGGGCGATCCACATGTAAGCGCCGCGCCCGCCGCCGCCGTGGAGCCGCGTATTTTGGAAAGAGAAGAAGCGGCAGGGTCTTCTTCTCTTTGGCAAATACGCAAGCCCGACCGCCAAGAGGTGCGCCGGTCACGAAAAAGGCGCCCCCGGTGACGGAGGCGCCCTTGAGCTGTCAGGACACTGCGGCTCAGCGCTTTTCGATATCCACGTAGTCGCGCGCGGTCTCGCCGAGGTAGAGCTGGCGCGGGCGGCCGATCTTGTTCTGCGGATCGGTCAGCATTTCCTTCCACTGGCTCACCCAGCCGACGGTGCGCGACAGCGCGAAGATCGGGGTGAACATCGAGGTCGGAAAGCCCATCGCCTCGAGGATGATGCCGGAGTAGAAATCGACATTCGGGAAGAGCTTTTTCTCGGCGAAGTAAGGATCGCTCAGCGCCGCTTCCTCGAGCGCCTTGGCGGTGGCCAGCACCGGGTTGTTCTCGACCCCCAGCAGATCGAGCACCTCGTCGGCGCTCTGCTTCATCACCGTCGCGCGCGGGTCGAAGTTTTTGTAGACCCGGTGGCCGAAGCCCATCAGGCGGAACGGATCGTTCTTGTCCTTGGCGCGGGCGATATACTCGGGGATGTTCTCGGGCGAACCGATTTCCTTGAGCATTTCCAGACAGGCCTGGTTGGCGCCGCCATGCGCGGGCCCCCAGAGGCAGGCGATGCCGGCCGCGATACAGGCAAAGGGGTTGGCGCCGGAGGAGGAGGCCAGCCGCACCGTCGAGGTCGAGGCATTCTGCTCGTGATCGGCGTGCAGGGTGAAGATCCGGTCCATCGCGCGGCTCAGGATCGGGTTGACCTCGTAATCCTCGGCCGGAACGCTGAAACACATGCGCAGGAAGTTCGACGCATAGTCCAGATCGTTGCGCGGATACACGAAGGGCTGGCCGGTGTGGTATTTGTAGGCCCAGGCCGCAATGGTCGGCATCTTGGCGATCAGCCGGATCGAGGCGACCTCGCGCTGCCAGGGATCGGAGATGTCGGTGCTGTCATGGTAGAAGGCCGACATTGCGCCGACCACACCCACCATGATCGCCATCGGATGGGCGTCACGGCGGAAACCGCGGAAGAAATACTGCATCTGTTCGTGCAGCATGGTGTGGTTGGTCACCCGGCTTTCGAAATCCTCGAGCTCGGTGGCGGTGGGCAGGTTGCCGTAGAGCAGCAGGAAGCAGACCTCGAGGTAATGCGATTTGCTGGCCAGCTGGTCGATCGGGTAGCCGCGGTGCAGCAGCACGCCCTCTTCGCCGTCGATATAGGTGATGGTCGAGTCGCAGGCCGCCGTCGAGGTGAAGCCCGGATCATAGGTGAAAACACCCGCCTGGCCGTAAAGCTTGCGGATGTCGAGCACGTCCGGCCCCACGGTCGGGCTGTGGATCGGGAGCTCATAGCTCTGATCGCCAATCGTGAGGTTCGCGGTCTTGTTGCTGTCTGCCATGGTCATCCCTTCGTCCTTGAGCCGCGCAATCCTGCCTCGGCAATCCATAAATCACGTGACGGTCAATCGGTTTGCAAAACCTCAACCGGCCTCAGTCGCGGCGTGGGTCAGTCGCAGAATAGTCTCGTCCTTGCCCAGTACCAGCATCATGTCAAAGACGCTGGGGGTCACCGCGCGCCCGGCCAGAGCGGCCCTGAGCGGGCCTGCCATCTTTCCGAATTTGATCCCGAGGGTCTCGCCAACCCGGGCTGTGACCGCCTCCAGCTCTTCCCGGGTCCAGCTAGCATTTTGCAACTGCGGCGTCAATCTGTCCAGTATACCACGGGATACATCGTCCAGGTTCTTGGCCGCCTTGGCATCCGGTTCGATCGGGGTGCTTGTCAGGGCAAAGTGTGCCTTTTCAAGCAGTTCCGGGAATGTCTTCGCGCGCTCCTTGAGGCAGTACATGGCGCTCAGCATTTTTGCCCGCTGCGCTTCGGTCAGGGGCGGCTGGCCGCTCACGGCGAGATAGGCCTGCACTTCTTGCAGCAGCGCAGCATCATCGGCGACGGCGATATGCTGGCCGCAGAGATTTTCCAGCTTCTTGAAATCGAACCGGGCGGGGGATTTGCCGATCCCGTCGAGGCCGAACCACTCGATGGCCTGGCCGTCGGTAAAGAACTCGTCGTCGCCATGGCTCCAGCCCAGCCGCGCCAGATAGTTGCGCATGCCGGCCGCCGGGTAGCCCATCGCCTGATACTCCTCGACCCCGAGCGCGCCGTGGCGTTTCGAGAGCTTCTTGCCGTCGGGCCCGTGGATCAGCGGAATATGCGCCCAGACCGGCACATCCCAGCCCATCGCCTGATAGATCATCATCTGCCGGGCGGCATTGTTGAGGTGGTCGTCGCCGCGGATCGCATGGGTCACCCCCATGTCGTGATCGTCGACCACCACCGCCAGCATGTAGACCGGCGTGCCGTCAGAGCGCAGCAGCACCATGTCGTCGAGCTGGTCGTTGCGGATCGTCACATCGCCCTGCACCGCGTCGCGGATCACCGTCGCGCCGTCGAGCGGCGCCTTGATGCGCACCACGAAAGGCGCCTCGGGATGGGATGCCGGGTCGGCGTCGCGCCAGGGCGAGCGGAACAGGGTGGAGGTGCCCCGGGCCTTGGCAGCCTCGCGGAAGGCGGCGATCTCTTCCTGGCTCGAGAAGCACTTGTAGGCCTTGCCGTCGGCGAGCAACTGATGCGCCACCTCGGCATGGCGGTCGGCGCGGGCGTGCTGGCTGATCACCTCGCCATCGTGATCGAGGCCCAGCCAGTCGAGACCGCGCAGGATCGCATCGGTGGCTTCCGGGGTCGAACGCGCGCGGTCGGTGTCTTCGATGCGCAGCAGAAACTTGCCGCCACGGCCGCGGGCGAACAGCCAGTTGAACAGCGCGGTGCGCGCGCCGCCGATGTGAAGGAAACCTGTGGGCGAGGGGGCGAAACGGGTCACCACCTGAGAGACGTCGGACATGGGGGCCGTTAACCTTTCGATAACCATGGCGGGATAGCTTGAGGCCTGATTACCCTCCGCAGCGGGCGGGAACAAGCATGTGGATGTGGCAGGCAATCGGTCAGGGGATCCTCGGTCAGCGGGGCGCGCTGATGCCATGGTCGCCAGTGATGCTTGCTCTGGGCGTCGGGGGGTACTTTGCGCTTCGCCAGGAGCCGCCGGTCTGGGCGCTGATCGCGCTTGCCGGCTGCGCCGTGGCGGCGTTCCTGGCTGCCTGGAAGGCCGGGCCACTGCTCGGGCCCGGCCTTCTTGCTGCCGGTCTGGTTGCGGCCGGGGTGGCGCTTGCCGGCGCCCGGGCACAGGCGGTGGCCGCGCCGGTTCTGGATTTTCGCTACTATGGCCCGATCGAGGGCCGTGTTGTCGGCATGGACCGGTCGGCCTCGGGCGCTTTGCGGCTGACGCTGGACCGGGTGCGGCTGCATCGGGTGCGCGAGGTGCCGGCCCGGGTGCGTATCTCCTTGCACGGGCCGCCGGGGGCGGTGCCGCGCCCCGGCCTGCGGGTGATGACCACCGGCCATCTGTCGCCGCCCCAGGGCCCGGTCGAACCCGGCGGTTTCGACTTTCGCCGCCACGCCTGGTTTCTCGGGATCGGTGCGGTGGGCTATGCCCGGGTGCCGCTGGTGGTGAGCGCACAGCCCGATGGCGGGCAACCGGTCTTTGCCCTGCGCATGCGCCTGTCGCGGGCGGTTCAGGCGGCGTTGCCCGGAGAGGTCGGGGCCTTTGCCGCCGCCATCACCACCGGCGACCGGTCCGGCATGGGCGAAGCGACCAAGCAGGCGCTGCGTGACACCAACCTTGCGCATCTGCTGGCGATCTCGGGGCTGCACATGGGGTTGTTGGCCAGTTTCGTCTTTGGCGCCGTGCGGCTGGCGCTGGCGGCGGTGCCGGTGGTGGCGTTGCGGGTGCCGGGGCGCAAGATCGCGGCCCTTGCCGCGCTTGTTGCGGCGGCGGGCTATCTGGCGCTGTCGGGTGGCAACGTGGCGACGGAACGCGCCTTTGTCATGGTTGCCGTGGCCCTGACGGCCGTGCTGTTCGACCGGCGTGCGATCAGCCTGCGCGCGGTGGCGGTTGCGGCGATGATCGTGCTGATCCTGCGGCCCGAGGCCCTGCTGGGCCCGGGATTCCAGATGTCCTTTGCCGCGACAGCGGCGCTGGTGGCGGTGTTTTCGCGGCTGCGCGGCGCGCCGCAGATGATGCCGCGCTGGCTCTGGCCGGTGGTGGCGGTCATGCTGTCCTCGGCGGTGGCGGGGCTGGCCACCGCGCCGGTCGCGGCGGCGCATTTCAACCGGATCGCGCAATGGGGGCTGTTGGCCAATCTCACGACCGTGCCGCTGATGGGCCTCGTCGTGATGCCGGCCGCGGTGGTGGCGGCCTGCCTGGCGCCGTTCGGTCTCGAGGCGCCGGCGCTCTGGGTTCTGGGGCGCGGCCTGGCCTGGGTTCTGACCGTGGCGCACGAGGTCGCCGGATGGGATGGCGCGCTGCGGCATGTGGTGGCGCCGGGCGCTCTGGTTTTGCCGCTGATGGCCTTGGGCGGGCTGTTTGCCATGCTCTGGCGCGGCCGGGTCGCCATGCTGGGCGCGGGGCCGGTTCTCGCGGCTCTGGCGCTCTGGTCCACCGCGGAAAGGCCGGCGATCTTGATCGCCGAATCCGGCGGTCTGGTCGGCCTCACCGGCGAGAGCGGCCGGGCGTTGAGCCGCGCGCGCGGCTCCGGCTTCGTCGCCCGGGTCTGGCTCGAGAACGATGGCGACGGTGCCGATCAGGCCGGCGCTGCCCTGCGCTGGCCAGAGGTCGACGGCGGCCTGGCCTCTGCGCCGATGCCGGGCGGCGGCACGCTCTGGCATGTCGCGGGCCAGCGAGGGCGGGCATCCTTTCCCGGCTGTCGCTCCTCCGACCTGGCGGTCTTCAACACCCCCGGGCTGCATCCGGGCGCTTGCCTTGCCTTCACTCCCGAAACCCTCCGCCAAAGCGGCGCACTGGCTGTCACCTTCTCGGAGGGCGCGCCGCAGGTTCGCACCGTCGCGGATCAGAGCGGGCGACGGCTCTGGACGCCGTAAGGCTCAGTAAGTGCGGATCAGCCCGACCAGCCGGCCCTGCACCTGAACCATGTCCTCGCGCACGATGCGGGTCTCGTAAGCGGGATTCGCGGCCTCCAGTGCAATGGCCCCGCCACCGGCGCGGCGAAACCGTTTCAATGTGGCCTCCTGACCTTCGATCAGGGCCACCACGATATCGCCATTGTCGGCCACGTCGGTTTCGCGGATCACCACGACATCGCCATCGTTGATCCCGGCGTCGATCATCGAATCGCCTTTGACTTCAAGCGCATAATGATCCGAACCATGGCGCAGCATCTGCCCGGGAACGGCCACGGCATGCGAGGCATGGCTGATCGCCTCGATCGGGACACCGGCGGCGATCTGCCCCATGACCGGCAATTCCGCCACATGCATCGGCGCGCCCTGCGGATCGCGTGGGCCGGTGCCGCCGCCATCGATGACCCGCGGCTGAAAGGCCTGCGTCGCCGCAGTCGGCGCGCCGCCGAGGGATTCCGGCAGTTTCACGATCTCGAGCGCGCGCGCCTTGTGGGCGAGGCGACGGATGAATCCGCGTTCTTCCAGCGCTGTGATCAGCCGATGGATGCCCGATTTCGATCGCAGGTCGAGCGCCTCTTTCATCTCGTCAAACGAGGGCGGAACACCGTCAGTCTGGATGCGCTTGTTAATGAAATCGAGCAAATCGAGTTGCTTTTTCGTTAACATGGTATTCGCCCTTCGGAATTTATTGATTTGGGTTTTGTTCTACGCATGTTCCCGTTTTGTGTCAATGGGCCCTGTGGATAACATGTTTAGAATGCGCCCGAGAATGCCGGTGGGCGATTAAGAATTCTTTAACTTTGCAGTGAAATATACTCGGCCATCTCGCCGGCCTTGCGAGCGCCGTCGCGGGGCGGGCGGACAAGCAGGGCATCGGCCCGCGACAGCACGTGCAGCAGGGCGGAATCCTGTGCGGCGAAGGGCAGAATGCCCTGCGGGGTCAGGGTTGCGCGCATGTAATGCTCGCGGGGGCCGTTGGTGGCGATACCGGCGGCCAGCGGCGCCGTGATGCGCGGTGCGGGCGCCGCCGCGAGGCCGATCATTGCGCGGATGACCGGCGCCAGAAAGACATGGCCACAGACCATGGCAGACACCGGATTTCCGGGCAGGCCCAGCATCATGGCGTCGCCCAGGCGACCGGCCATCAGCGGCTTGCCCGGGCGCATGGCGACCTTGTAGAACGCGCGCTCCATGCCGCGTTCGGAGGTGACATCCGCGACCAGATCATGATCGCCGACGCTGGCGCCGCCGATGGTGACGACAAGATCGGCCCCGGCCGCCAGATCGAAGGCGGTGGCCAGAGAGGCTCTGGTGTCGCGGGCGATTGGCAACAGGCGCGGCGCGGCACCGAGATTGCGCAGCAGCGCATGCAGACCGAAGGTGTTCGAGGCGATTATCTGGTCCGGGCCGGGGTTTTCGCCCGGCATGACAAGCTCGTCGCCGGTCGAGATGAGGGCGACGGACGGCCGTCGGGCCACAGTGACGCTTGCGACGTGCATCGACGCCAGGAGCGCGATGTCTTCCGGGCTCAGGCGCCGGGGCGCCGAGAGCCGGTTACCGGCACGAAAATCTCCGGCGGCGGGGCGGATGTTGGTTGCCTCGCCGAGCCCTTGCCCGAGCGTGATGACATCGCCGTCGCGGTGCACATCCTCCTGGATCACCACGCGATCGGCCCCGGATGGCACCGGAGCGCCGGTGAAGATGCGCACGGCCTGACCGGCGCGGACCTCACCGTCGTAGCGGTGGCCCGCGGCGGCTTCGCCGACCACCTCGAACCGGGCCCCGGGCGTCGCTTCGGCTCCGATCACCGCGTAGCCGTCCATGGCAGACGCCGCGAAAGGCGGCTGATCTCGGGTCGAGATGGCATCGCGGGCAAGTACCCGGCCGGCGGCCTCGCGCAGCGGCACCTCTTCGCCGGGCAGGCGCCGGGTCAGCGCGAAGAGGTGATCAAGCGCCTGCGAAACCGATATCATGTCGCCTCGTAACGCCCTGATTTACCGCCGTCTTTCAATTTCACGCGAATGCCGCCGATCTCCATGGCTCGGTCCACGGCCTTGGCCATGTCATACACCGTCAGCGCGGTGACCGAGACGGCGGTCAGCGCCTCCATCTCGACGCCGGTCTGCCCGGTTGTCTTGACCGTGGCGCTGAGCCGCAATCCGGGCAAATCGGGATCGGGCGTCAGATCGACAGAGACTTTGGTAATCGGCAGCGGGTGGCACAGCGGAACGAGGCTCGATGTCTGCTTGGCCCCCATGATCCCCGCGAGCCGCGCGACGGAGATGACATCCCCCTTCTTGGCACGACCTTCCGTAATGATATCAAAAGTTTCCCGCGTCATCTTGATGTAGCCCTCGGCGGTGGCAATGCGCGCGGTCACCGCCTTGTCCGAGACATCCACCATATGGGCGTCGCCCTTGGCATCGAAATGCGTGAGATCAGCCATTGGCGGGCACCGGGTCGGCCAGAAGGCTGCGGGTGGCGGCGGCGACATCGGCCTGACGCATCAGGCTCTCGCCGATGAGGAAAGTGCGCGCGCCGTGGCGGGCCATGTCGGCCAGATCGGCGGGGCCGGTCAATCCGCTTTCCGAAATCAGCAGCTTGCCCTCGGGCACCCGTCTGGAAAGTTCACGCGTCGTCTCAAGAGTGGTTTCGAAGGTTTTGAGATTGCGATTGTTTACGCCCAGAAGGGGCGACTTCAAGGCCAGCGCGCGGTCAAGTTCTTCGCCATCATGCACCTCGACCAGAACATCCATGTGCCAGGAAAAGGCCGCGTCCTCGAGCTCTTGCGCCTGGGCGTCGGAGACGCTGGCCATGATGATCAGGATGCAATCGGCCCCCAGGGCGCGCGCCTCGGCAACCTGATAGGTGTCGTACATGAAATCTTTACGAAGTGCCGGCAGGCTGGTGGCATTGCGGGCTTCGGTGAGGAAGCTTTTGGCGCCTTGAAAGGAGGGGGTATCGGTTAATACGGAAAGACAGGTGGCGCCGCCGGT
Organism: Marinovum sp. PR37; assembly: GCF_028807375.1. Taxonomy (NCBI): domain Bacteria; kingdom Pseudomonadati; phylum Pseudomonadota; class Alphaproteobacteria; order Rhodobacterales; family Roseobacteraceae; genus Marinovum; species Marinovum sp. PR37. The sequence goes on from NZ_JARAML010000001.1 coordinate 104,488, forward strand.
CTCATAGGCCTGAGCCAGCTGCGCGGGGTCGAAATCGGCGCGGATGAGACCTTTGGAGGGCGAGGCCTTCTTGACCTCGGCAATCAGCCCATAGCCGTCACGTGAGGCGTGCCTCAGCGCTTCGGCAAAGCCGCGGGTGGGGCCCGCGGCGCGGGCGGCCTCTTCGACGGCAGAGCGCGGGGTCGCGGCCTTGTCGGCGGCAATCTCTTCGAGCTTGTAGGCCTTGATCTTGTCGAGAACGGTCTGGGTCATCTGCCTGTCCAGTCTATCGCGGGGTCACCTTGCTTCTTAAGCCAGTCGTTGACGCGACTAAAGGGTCGCGAACCGAAAAATCCGCGCCGCGCCGAAAGCGGTGAAGGATGGGCGGTTTCGATCCGCAGGTGATCGGGATGGGTGAGTCGCGTCCCCAGCTTCTGCGCCGGTTTGCCCCAGAGCAGCAGCGCGCGGGGCGCGAGGTCGAGCTCGGCGAGGATATCGGCGGTCAGACCGGACCAGCCGAGCTTGAGATGGCCGCCGGCCTCGCCGGAGGGCACGGTGAGCGCGGTGTTGAGCAGCAGGACACCCTGGTCGGCCCAGAACCGCAGGTCGCCGGTGGTGGGGCTTTGGCCGAGGTCTTCGGTCATCTCGGCGTAGATGTTGCGCAGCGAGCGGGGCAGCGGCGCCACCTCGGGCGCGACCGAAAAGGCGAGGCCATGGGCGTGGCCGGGGGTCGGATAGGGATCCTGCCCGAGGATCAGCACGCGGACATCCGCGGGCGCGCAGGCCTCGAGCGCGGCAAAGGTCTGCGGTGCCGGCGGCAGGATCTCGCGCGTTTCGGCCGTCAGGGCGGCGTCGAGCGCCGGCCAGGTCTCGGCAAAGAACGGCAGATGCGCCCAGGCGGCCGGGACGGTGCGGGCGCTCATGCGGCGCGGGTGGCCTGGGCCAGGGCGATGATGCGCGCCTTGGCCGCGCCGCTGTCGATCGATTGTGCCGCCAGTTCGACGCCGGCCTTCAGATCGGCGGCCTTGTCGGCCACCACAAGCGCTGCGGCGGCATTGAGCAGAACCGCGTCGCGATAGGCCGAGGTCTCGCCGTCGAGCAGGGCGGCGAAGGCGCGGCCGTTCTCCGCCGGCGTGCCGCCGAGGATCGCCTCGAAGGGATGTTCCGGCAGGCCGGCCTCCTCGGGGTGGATTTCGCGGTCGGTCACGCGGCCGTTCTCCAGCGCGGCAACCCAGCTGACGCCGGCGATCGACAGCTCGTCAGTGCCGTCGGAGCCATGCACCAGCCAGGCGCGCTCGGACCCCAGTGTCAGCAGGGTTTCCGCCATCGGCCGGATCAGATCGCGGGAAAAGGCGCCGGTGAGCTGGCGTTTGACGCCGGCCGGGTTGGTCAGCGGGCCGAGGATGTTGAAGATCGTGCGGGTGCCCAGCTCTTGCCGCGTCGGCATGACATGGGCGATCGCCGGGTGGTGCAGCGGCGCCATCATGAAGCAGATGCCGGTTTCGGCCAGCGCCCGTTCGGCCACCTCGGGCCCGACCATGACGTTCACGCCCATCTGGGTCAGCGCATCGGCGGCGCCGGATTTGGACGAGAGGTTGCGGTTGCCATGCTTGGCCACCGGCACCCCGGCGCCGGCCACCACAAAGGCGGTGGCGGTGGAGATATTGAGCGTGCCCTTGCCATCGCCGCCGGTTCCGACGATGTCCATCGCGCCCTCGGGCGCCTTCACCGGGTTGCATTTGCCGCGCATCACCGCCGCGGCGGCGGCATATTCCTCGACCGTTTCGCCGCGCGTGCGCAGCGCCATCAGCAGCCCGCCGATCTGGCTCGGCGTGGCCTCGCCTTCGAACAGGATGTCAAAGGCGGTCTCGGCCTCCTGGCGGCTCAGCGGCCGGTCGGCGGCGGCACCGATCAGCGGCTTCAGTTTCTCGCTCATGCCGGCACCTTCAGCAGATCGGTGAAATTCCTGAGCAGCGCATGGCCATGCTCCGAGCGGATCGATTCCGGGTGGAACTGGACGCCGTGGATCGGCAGATCGCGGTGTTGCAGCCCCATGATGGTGCCATCCTCGAGCTCGGCGGTGATCTCGAGACAGTCGGGCAGGCTTTCGCGCGCGACTACCAGAGAATGATAGCGGGTGGCGTCGAACGGCGAAGGCAGGCCAGCAAAGACCCCCTTGGCGGTGTGATGCATCCGCCCCATCTTGCCATGCACGATCTCGTGGCAGCGCACCACCTTGCCGCCAAAGGCTTGGCCGATCGCCTGGTGGCCGAGGCAGACGCCCATCAGCGGAATGCCGGTCTCGGCCGCGGCCTCGACCAGCGCCAGGCAGATGCCGGCCTGATCGGGATCGCAGGGCCCCGGCGACAGCAGGATGCCGGCGGGGTTGAGTGCCATCGCCTCCTGCACATCGAGCGCGTCGTTGCGATGCACCTGAACGTCGGTGCCCAGCTCGCCGAGGTAATGGACCAGGTTATAGGTGAAACTGTCGTAGTTATCGATGAGCAGCAGCATGGGATGAACTTTGCCGTTAGGGGCTGGGAAGGGGGGCCTTCACCGCAGTATAAGGATCGGGGTATACATGTTCAGGCTTGGCCGCCAGCGTCAAGGGCGGTCGGGGCTTGCAGAGGGCGGCACCCGGTGAAAAAGAGGCGCGGTCCGGGATCGAGGAGTAGGCAGTCATGGCACAGAATTTCGTGGCAGGGGCGCTCGCGGGCCTTGTGGTGGCGGGCATCGGCGCGGGGACCGTTTCGGTCCTGATGGGGCCGGTGCTGTCGCCAAGTCCGGATGTGGCCATGGTGCCCGCCGCCGGCACGCCGCCGCCCGCCGCCGCGCCAGATGCCCTGCCGCGGGCGGGCACCGGCGATGGCAGCTCGCCGCAGGCCGCCTCGCCGGGCATTCCAGAGCCCGACTCCGGAGCCGAAGAGGCGCGCGGGCTGGCCGACACCGCCTCGACTGGCCGGCCGGAAACCGGCGATGTGGCCGATCTCGGTCCCGGACCCGACGGCGAGGGCGCCGGCGAGGTGGTCGCGCGCGGCGTCTCGCCGGTGCAGCCCGGCACGCCGGGCGCCCCGCCGGCGCGCCCCGAGGCGGATGAGCTGTCGATTTCCAACAACCCGGCACAGCCGGCGGCGCCGGCGGTGACCGAAGCCGCGCCCCGGTTAGGCTCGGCCGAGCCCGAGGCGGGGGCGGGGCCGGTGGCCCCCGAGGCCGAAGCGCCGGTCGGCGCCAGCGAGGCCGATCCGGCCCGCGCCCGGGCCGAGGCCGAGGCCGACGGCAGCATCGCCCCCGGTGCCCCGGCCGCCGCGCCCGAGGCCGCCGATGACACGCCGATGACCGCCGCCGCCCCGGACAGCACCGATCTGCCAGCGACACCGGCAGCCGAACCGGAGGCGCCGCAGACCGCCGCCGCGCCGCAGGCGCCCGGCGGCGAACAGGCGCGGCCCAGCCCCGTGGTGGTGCCCGAAGAGCCGCCGGCGGTCATCGCCCTGGCGCCCGAACCCGCGGTGACCGAGGATTTGGCCCCCGAAGCACCAGCCGCCGAAGAGGCGGTGCGAGACAGCCGGCCCGCCCGGCCGCAAGTCTCGTCGCTGATCGAGCGCGACGCGGGCGAGGATGGCCGCCCCGACATCGGCACCCCGGCCACCACGCTGACCGACCGCGCGACCGGGGTGATCGTCGGCCGCCTGCCGACACTCGACACTCCGCCCGAGACCGGGGCAGCGGCCGCGCCGCGCCGCCCGGTCGAGGCCTTCGCGGTGCCGGCGGAGGTCGACAGCGACAAGCCGCTGATGTCGATCGTGCTGATCGACGACGGCAGCACGCCGATGGGTCTCGAGGCGCTCGAGGCCTTTCCCTATCCGATCACTTTTGCCGTCGACACCGCGTGGCAGGGCGCGGCCGAAGCGATGCGCCGCTATCGCGATGCCGGGTTCGAGGTGATGGCGCTGGCCAATCTGCCCGCCGGAGCGCGGCCGCAGGATGCCGAGATCTCGCTCGGATCGGCGCTGTCGGCCGTGCCCGAGGCGGTGGCGGTGCTCGAAGGTGATGCCGGCGGATTGCAGGAAAGTCGCGAGGTCTCGGATCAGGTGGCGCGCATCCTGGCCGACAGCGGCCATGGTCTGGTGCTCTATCCGCAGGGGCTCAACACCGGCCAGGCGATCGCGGCGCGCGCCGGGGTGCCGGCGGCGACGCTGTTCCGCGACTTCGACAGCAAGGGCCAGACCGCCACGGTGATCCGCCGCTTTCTCGATCAGGCCGCCTTCAAGGCGGGGCAGGAGGGGTCGGTGATCATGCTGGGCCGGCTGCGCCCCGAGACGATCTCGGCATTGCTGATCTGGGGCTTGCAGGACCGGGCCAGCCGCGTCGCCTTTGTGCCGGTGACGCGGGTGCTGCTGCCCGAGGGGGCCGACAGCTAGGTCTCAGGCAAAGGGCTTGTCGGGGCGCAGCAGCGCCTGATCGCTTTCGCTGAGCTGGCTGAAGGTGCGGAAACCGGCGCTGCGCCCGACCTTGAGCGCCCCCGACATGCCGCGCCCGAGATGTTCCCAGACGATGCGCGCCATGCGGTGGCTGTTCTCGCTCTCATGGGTGATGCGCGCGGTAAAGCCGGTCCAAGTCCGGTTCTCGAGCGAGGGCACCCGGTGCAGGAAGGTGAAGGAGCCGCTGGTCGCCCCGCGCCGCGCCACGATCGCCGCCACACCGCGATCCTGGCGAAAGAAGAAGCCGCCGAATTCGCGCCCTCGCGGGCTTTCCGGCAGGCCGACACGCGACATCGCCTCGCGGGCCTCATGGCCGCGCACGAAACAGAAATCGCCCAGCCGATAGACATAGACCAGCGCCTCGACGAATTTCTGCTGATCCATGAAGGACCGGCGGATGAACCGATAGAAGCCGTCCGGCAGAAGTTCCTGGCCGATCTGGGTGACTTCCGGCCCGAGAAACCCGGCCAGTTCCGGGTGCTGCATCACAAAGCCCGAAGTTGTCGCTATTTGTTCCACCGGCTCGAGCAGTATGCGCGCATCAACGTCAAAGAAGGTGCAGATACGATGCAACACGTCGGGGCGAGGGAAACTCTCGCCGCTCAGGTAACGGTTGAACTGCGTGCGATTGATGCCAAGATCGCGGCACAGGGCTGAAATCGAAGGCGCGTCGCGGCAGAGATGTTTGAGATTTGCGCCGAACATGGCGCGCAATTCGGCCGGGGAGGCAGAAGATCGGGACAGGGTTGTAGCAGTATTCGACAAGTTTTGCGTCTCGCAGCGTATGGTCAGGTCTATTCAGTTACAAATCGCCGGGACAACTCACGAAACCGGACGATCTGAACTCCAAATGATGCTATGCCGCGTCAGCCGACGCGAATTAGCTTCAAACCTGTACCAAGCTGGCACAAATTACAAGAGCAGGTGACCCTCTACGTACCTTCGCAAGAACGAAAATTGTGCCACATTTGTCCCCAACGAGACGCAATAAAGGTGAAGGCAATGTCACTTGGACGCATGTGCGGATTGTTGCTCTGGGCCAACTCAGACGACCAGAAAGCGGTAGTCTGGTGTGAAGATCAGGGCGATCTGGCCTTTTACGTCGAGCCGAAAGACACGGCGATGTCGGGCGTGGCGCTGGATGCCGGCGATCTGATCGAATTCGAACTGAGAGAAGACCGCCAGTTCCGCCGGGTGACCAACCCGACGCTTCTGGTGCAGGACCACGCGCCGGAGCTGGTGGCCAAGCTGGGCCGCTGCGCCAATTCCGGCGGTGTCGCGCCCTCCGGGGCGGATACAAACAGCAATGTCGTGCCCTTCCGCCGGGCGCGTGACTGGGCCAATTCGATAGCTACCACTCACGTCACGGCCTGAGAGAGGTCTCGCCGCTCTGTGGGGGCGCGGCAGACCTGAAAACGCCGCCGACGGCTCTGGGCCGCGGCGGCGTTTTTTATTGCGAGCGGCGCAACGCCAGGCGCCGGGCGGGGATCAGTGCGATCCCCGGCTGATCGCCGCGACGCCGGTGCGCGCCACTTCGACAAGGCCCAGCGGCCGCATCAGATCGGCAAACGCGTCGATCTTGTCGGGCGCGCCGGTGATCTGAAAGACAAAGCTTTCCAGCGTCGAATCAACCACATGCGCGCGGAACACATCCGCCAGCCGCAGCGCCTCGACCCGGTCGTCGCCCTTGCCGGCGACCTTGATCAACGCCAGCTCGCGTTCGACGGAGGGGCCTTCGACGGTCAGGTCATGCACTTCGTGCACCGGCACGATGCGGCCGAGCTGCGCCTTGATCTGTTCGATCACCTGCGGTGTACCGGTGGTGACCACGGTGATGCGGCTGAGGTGGCCGGTATGGTCGACCTCGGCCACGGTGAGGCTCTCGATATTGTAGCCCCGGCCCGAGAACAGCCCGATCACCCGCGCCAGAACCCCGGGTTCGTTGTCGACGATGACCGCCAGGGTATGGCTTTCCTGCACGTCCGAGAAATTCGGCCGCAGGTTATAAGCGGAGTGTTTGGACGAGCCTTTTTTGATCTTTAGCGCAGACATGATCTCTTCTTCTGTTTGAAAATACCGCGTGGGGTCGACTTTGACCCGCCATTGGTCCGAGGGTCAATGTCGACAGACAGAGCCCCCGGACAGCGCATCGTCACACCATCACCGCGCCCTTGGCGCCGATGGCATCCTTGGTCGAGGCCGCGCCCAGCAGCATCTTGTTGTGCGGCTCGCCCGACGGGATCATCGGGAAGCAGTTCTCGTGCTTCTCGACCAGACAGTCGAAGATCACCGGACCGTCATATTCGATCATTTCCATGATCGCATCGTCGAGCTCGCCGGGGTCCTTGGCCAGGATGCCCTTGGCGCCGAAAGCTTCGGCCAGCTTGACGAAATCGGGCAGCGCCTCGCTCCAGGAATGCGAATAGCGTTCGCCGTGCAGCAGCTCCTGCCACTGGCGGACCATGCCGAGACGCTCGTTGTTGAGGATGAACTGCTTGACCGGCAGGTTGAACTGCACCGCGGTGCCCATCTCCTGCATGTTCATCAGCCACGAGGCCTCGCCGGCGACATTGATCACCAGCGATTTCGGATGCGCCACCTGCACCCCGACCGAGGCCGGGAAGCCATAGCCCATGGTGCCGAGCCCGCCGGAGGTCATCCAGCGGTTGGGATCCTCGAAGCCCAGGTATTGCGCCGCCCACATCTGGTGCTGGCCGACCTCGGTGCAGATATAGCGGTCGTGCCCCTTGGTCAGCGCCTCGAGCCGTTCGAGCGCGTATTGCGGTTTGATGCCGGGGCCGTCGTTCTTGTAGCTCAGGCAGTTGACGCGCTTCCAGTCGTCGATCTGGGCCCACCACTTTTGCAGCCCCTCGCGGTTGACCTTGCGGCCGCGCGCCTTCCAGACCTTGAGCACATCCTCGAGCACATGGCCGACATCGCCGATGATCGGCATGTCGACGCGGATCACCTTGTTGATCGAGCTGGGATCGATGTCGATATGCGCCTTGCGGCTGTGCGGGCTGAAAGCATCGAGCCGGCCGGTGATCCGGTCGTCGAAGCGGGCGCCGATGTTGATCATCAGGTCGCAGCCGTGCATCGCCAGGTTGGCCTCGTAAAGCCCATGCATCCCCAGCATGCCCAGCCAGTGCTTGCCCGAGGCGGGATAGGCGCCAAGGCCCATCAGCGTCGAGGTGATCGGAATGCCGGTGGCCTCGACCAGTTCGCGCAGAAGCTGGCTGGCCGCCGCGCCCGAGTTGATCACGCCGCCGCCGGTGTAGAACACCGGGCGTTCGGCGTTCTCGATCGCCTCGACCAGCTCGGTGATCGTCTCCATGTCGCCCTTCACCCGCGGCTGGTAATGGCCAAGATCGGCCTTGGCCGGCGGGGTGTACTGGGCCGAGGCAAACTGCACGTCCTTGGGAATGTCGATCAGCACCGGGCCGGGGCGGCCCTGGCAGGCGACGTGGAACCCTTCGTGGATCAGCGACGCGAGGTCCTTGGTGTCCTTCACCAGCCAGTTCATCTTGGTGCAGGGCCGGGTGATGCCGACGGTATCGGCCTCCTGAAAGGCGTCCGAGCCGATCATGAATGTCGGCACCTGGCCCGACAGCACGACGATCGGGATCGAATCCATCAGCGCATCGGTCAGCCCGGTCACCGCGTTGGTGGCGCCGGGGCCGGAGGTCACCAGCGCCACGCCCGGCTTGCCGGTCGAGCGGGCATAGCCCTCGGCGGCATGCACCGCCGCCTGTTCGTGGCGCACCAGGATGTGGCGGATCTCGTTCTGCTGGAACAGCTCGTCATAGATCGGTAGCACAGCACCGCCGGGATAGCCGAATACCGTGTCCACACCCTGATCCTTCAGGGCCTGAACCACCATCTTTGCTCCGGTCATCTGACGTGTCATCTTGTTGCTCCGTTCATGACGTCATCATTTTTTCTTCTGCGCACAAAAAAGCCCCCGAAATTTCGGGGGCGCATGGGGTACCGTTCAGGGTGTCCGTTACCGGCCCATGCGCCACTTGCCTACTACGACGACTAGACGTGTCATTGAATGCGTCCTTCCTTGTGCGTGGGCGCGACACTAGGTGAGGGCGGCAGGAGGGTCAACCGCTGTTTGACGGGTTTTCTTTCCAAATATTGCCCCGCGAGCCGATCTGGCGACAGGAATGCAAAGTTTCCCGGAGTGGCGGCCCGGTCTGGAAAACGGTGCGCCGGTCGCGCCGCCGCTAGGGAATTTCCGCCGGCCGAACCTGTGAGCGTTACCGGTCATTTAACAAGATAAATATGTCTGAAATACAGGCACTTGCCTGCCGCAACGGCAGCTTTCCGGGGGTGGGGCGCGCTGCCTTCAAACCCCTTCGGATGCAAGTCGAAAAAATGTCCAATCCGGAAATTGTGGGTATTTCCACATGGCGACACAGCCGCTAACCTCCGACTCGTTACCAACGATCCGCCATGCTGCGACCGGCGCAGGCCGCTGGCAGGAGCGTGGCAATCAAAAAACCATGGGAGGTATGAATGGATCGTCGTTCATTTCTGAAGAATTCCGCACTTGGCGGCACCGCGGCCGCGGCCACCACGCTGGCCGCCCCGGCTTATGCCCAAGGCAAGCGCACCCTGCGTCTGGTCACCTCGGTGCCCGAGGGCTTTGCCGTGTTTGACGACGCCGCGCAGTATTTCACCGACGCGGTCAACGCGATGTCGGAAAACATCACCATCCAGAAGAACCCGGCCGGCACCCTCGTGGGCGCCTTCGAGGTGTTCGACGCGGTGACCGCTGGTCAGGCCGATCTGTATCACTCGGCCGACTACTACTTCGGCGGCCAGCACCCGGGCTACTACTTCTTCACCGCCGTGCCCTTCGGCGGCACCGGCCAGGAACTGATGAACTGGTATCTGCACGACGGCGGCGCCGAGCTGCATGACGAGCTGGGCGAGATCTTCGGCCTGAAGTCCTTCCTCGCGGGCAACACCGGGCTTCAGCCGGGCGGTTGGTTCAACAAGGAAATCAACTCGGCCGAAGACCTTCAGGGCCTCAAGTTCCGCATGCCGGGCCTCGGCGGCCGCGCGCTGGGCCTCACCGGCGCCTCGGTACAGAACGTGCCGGGCGGCGAGATCTATCAGGCCCTGTCCTCGGGCTCGATCGACGGTGCCGAGTGGATCGGTCCCTTCGCCGACGAACGCCTCGGCCTGCAAGAGGTCTGCGAATTCTACTACACCGCCGGTTTCCACGAGCCGGGCTCGGCGCTGTCCTGTGCCTTCAACCGCGACGTCTTCAACGAGCTGGACGCTGCCGATCAGAAGATCGTCGAGATCGCGGCGCAGGCCACCCACCACTGGTCGCTCGCCCAGAGCTATGCCAACAACGCGGCGGCGCTCGAGCGTCTGCAATCGGGCGGCACCAAGCTGATGACCTTCCCCGACGACGTCTGGGAAGCTTTCGGCAAGGGCTCGCAAGAGGCGCTCGACGAGCATATGGGCGACGAGCTCTATGCCCGCATCCGCGAAAGCTTCAACGCCTCGCTGAAGAAATCGTCGAAATGGACCTCGGTTTCCGACGACGCCTATCGCCAGCAGCGCGACCGCGTCCTGGGCTGATCGTTCCGACACTTCACTGAAAAAGGTCCCCGGCATCCGTGCTGGGGGCTTTGCTGTACCGACGGCACGGGCCAGAGGCCCGGCCGGACACGGGGATATCGAAAGGGGGCACGATGCTGGACGGTCTTGTTTGGGCGCTGCAAAACCTTGTGCTGGCGTTTTTCAATTTCGCCAACGCGCTGATAAACTGGGACCAGTGGATGAGCTGGACCGGCGGGATGGAAACACCCGAGGACAAACAGGCGCTGATGCGCTTCATCTACTACGGCGGATCGACAGAATTTTTCTTTGTCGTCTTCACCCTGTTCCTCGTGATCTTCCTGGTCGGCCTCTGGAGTCGGAAGTTCCTCTGGGGCGTGGTGATCGCGCTCGAAGGATTTGCCAATGGCATCGGACGGTTCTTTGCCTGGGCCGGGATCCTGATGGTGATCCAGCAGATCCTGATCGTCTTCAACCAGCGGATTTTCGCGACGCCGGAAATTTCGCTGGGCTTCGGTTCTGTGCTGACCCGCGACATCAGCTGGTGGGCCGAGGAGCTCAAGCTCTATAACGCGATGATCGTGGCGCTCTGTGTCACCTACACCTTTGTCCAGGGCGGGCATGTGCGCGTCGACCTGATCTATTCCGCGATCTCGTTCCGCGCCAAACGACTGGTCGACATGGTGGGCTGTATGATCTTCATGATCCCGGCGGCGGTGCTGACCTGGATGTACGGCTGGTACTTCCTGTGGCGGCATCTGGTGGTGCCCAAACCCTCGGCCTCGGACACGCTCGACCGGCTGATCGCCAAGGCGCGCGCGCTGCGCTGGAACGTTGAGACCATCGGCTTTTCGCCGAACGGCTTCGACGCCTATTTCCTCTTTAAAGTCCTGCTCGTGGCCTATGCCGGGCTGGTCTTCATCCACGGCTGGGCGTTCTTCTACCGATCCTACCTGGAATGGCGCGAAGGACCTGAGAGCGAACACAAATACCTCGACCGGGACGTGCTTGGCAGCGACGAAGCCGAACTCGTTCACGCGATCGAAGAACATCACTAAGGGGCAGGGTACATGCTATTCGGACTTGATGGCGTCGAGATCGGCCTGATCATCGTCTTCCTCTGCCTCTTCGGGGGCATTCTTTCCGGCTTTCCGGTGGCCTTTGCCATCGGCGGCGCCGGCATCATCTCATTCGGCATCATTGCCGCGCTCGACAGCGCCGGGCTGCTGCTGCACCAGGCGATCGACACCGGATCGGCGATGTATGCCGATCTGGTGGCGCAGGGGGTGCGGCCGGAGTCGATATCGACCTTCCGATACCCGGATCTGCCCAGATACAGCGAACCGGTATTCCCGCGCGGCTGGGAAGTGGCGCTCGACCGCAACATCTCTTTCGTGGTCAACCGGATGAACGAACGCGTTCTGGCCGGCCAATCGATCGAGACGCTGCTGGCGGTGGCGATGTTCGTGCTGATGGGCATCACGCTGGAGCGGTCGCGGATCGCCAATGACCTGTTGACCACCATGGCGCGGGTCTTCGGCCCGCTGCCCGGCGGCCTCGCCGTCTCGGTGGTTGTGGTGGGGGCCTTCCTGGCCGCCTCGACCGGGATCGTCGGTGCCACCGTGGTGACCATGGGTCTGCTGTCCCTGCCCACCATGCTGCGCGCCGGCTATTCGCCACAGCTCGCCACCGGCGTGATTGCCGCCTCGGGCACGCTGGGGCAGATCATTCCGCCGTCGATCGTCATCGTCCTTCTGGGCACGCTGGCGGGCGATCTCTATTCCGCCGCGCAGGAAGAGCGCGCGACGCTGGCCGGCTGTACCGATGCCCTGACCTTCCTGGGCGAACCGGCGGTGGTCTCGGTCGGTACTCTGTTCCAGGCGGCGCTGCTGCCGGGCATCCTTCTGGCCGGGCTCTACGGGCTTTATGCCTTCGGCTACGCGCTGGTGAACCCCTCCAAGGCCCCGGCGGTTGAACTGGGCGACGGCGGCTCCGAGCCGGTGACCCGGGGCGAGGCGATGACCTGGTTCCTCGGTGTGCCGGCGCTGCTGATCGTCGGCATGCTGGCGCTGGGGCAGGTTGGCGTGATCGGTTCGCAGGATGTGACCGTCGACACCTATTCCGACGCGGGTGAAACCGCCAGCCTGCGCACCAACGTAGGCGAGCAGTGCCGCGCGTCGATGATCGATCTGCACGGCCAGGCTGCCTGGGACCGGGCGGTCGCCGAACAGCAGGCGATCAACGAGGCGGGCGGTGTCGAACAGGCGCGCGCGCTGAGCGAAGAGGAACGCGACGCCCTGCGCGACGCCAAGATCGCCAACAGCCCGGTGATCGGCACCGGCGTGGCGGTGGGTTTCCTGCTGCTGGCGCTGGCGCTCAGCGTGGCGCGGGGGGTGTCGCCCACCGCTGAGCCGCTGCCGCTGATTGTCGGCGCGGCAGGGGTGGCGTTGGCACTGCTGTTCGACGCGCTCTTCATCTCGCCGCTGGCCAGCGCGGGCGTGACCTTCCTGATCCTGTTGGTGCCCCTGGCGCTGACGCTCTGGGGCGTGCGCTACGCAACCGGCATCCTGTCGCAGAACGAGCTTTTGCGCGTGGTCTTCCCGCCGCTGGTGCTGATCGTCGCCGTGCTCGGCTCGATCCTCGGCGGCATCACCAACCCGACGCCGGCGGCCGCGCTTGGTGCGGGCGGGGCGATCATGCTGGCGGCCTATCGCAAGCTGGCGGACGAGAACCGGTCGGGCAGGCTGATCATCTGGACCACCTTCGCGGTGGTGATCATGATCCTCGTCGGCATCAACTTCGATCTGCGGGTCGGGCTGGCCGACGTGGCGCTGGAAAGCTGGATCGCCTATGTCGTGGCGCAGGCGGCCTATCTGTTTGCCATCTTCGGGCTGTTCTATGCGCTCTGGGTGCTCTTTGCCGGCGGGGTGCTGACCCCGGTGGTGCGCGAGACGGCCAAGGTGACCTCGATGGTCTTTACCATCCTGATCGGCTCGCAGCTCTTGAACCTCGTGGTGATCAGCTTCGGCGGCGAGCATTACATCCAGACCTTCCTTCAGAGCTTCGACAACGAGTTCAAAGTCTTCCTGATCGTGATGCTGGTGCTCTTCGTGCTGGGCTTCGTGCTCGACTTCCTCGAGATCATCTACATCGTGATCCCGATCGTCGGGCCGGTGATCTATGGCGGCACCTTCGATCCGAAATGGGTGACGATCATGATCGCGGTCAACCTTCAGACCTCCTTCCTGACGCCGCCCTTCGGCTTTGCGCTGTTCTATCTGCGCGGCGTGGCGCCCAAGGAGGTGACCACAGGGCACATCTATCAGGGCGTGCTGCCCTTCGTGCTGATCCAGGTGGTGGGGATCGCGATCCTGTGGTTCTTCCCGGCGATCGTGACCATCGTGCCGGATCTGATCCCGAACTAGGGTGGTTTGAAGGAAATCGGAAAGGCCGGGCTCAGCGCCCGGTCTTTTTTGTTGCGGGTGGGGCAGGGTGATGGGTTGGAAGCCCGTCCCAAGGGGGCGATTTGCCCTCCGGCCGCGCGGTGTTCCGAAAGGGAGGTGCGCCGCACCGTGGCCCGGCGATGGAACCGAGGCCGGTCTCGCGCATTGTTTCGGCGAGGCTGGAAACCACGGACAGTGACCGCAAATGCGCGCATGTATCATTCTCAATCCCGCGTCGGGGCGCGGCGACCACAGAGGTGACGCAATCCGCGCCGCCGCGGCGAAATTCCCCGGGGTCGAAATTCGTGAGGTGCCGTCCCCGTCGAAGCTGGGCGACACGGTCGACACCGCATTGGCCGAAGGCTGCGATCCGATCATCGCCGCCGGCGGCGATGGCACCATCGGCGCCCTGGCCGCCGCCCTGGCCGGCACCGACGTCGCGCTGGGAATCCTGCCGATGGGCACCTTCAACTATTTCGCGCGCAGCCTGGGCCTGCCGGAAGACCCGGAACAGGCGCTGACCGCGGCGCTCGAGGGCGACACCCGCGCGGTCTCTGTCGGCGAGGTGAACGGCCGGGTCTTTCTCAACAACGCCAGCCTCGGCGCCTATGCCTCGGTGCTCAGCGTGCGCGAAAGCATCTACAAGAACTGGGGCCGCAGCCGGCTGGCGGCCTATTGGTCGGTGATCGTGGCGATGACGACGATCTACAAGTCGCTCAAAATGACGATCACCGTCGACGGCAAGACCCACCGGGTGAAATCGCCAATGGCCTTTGTCGCGATCAGCGCCTATCAGCTTGAGCAGTTCGATCTCGCCGGCGCCGATGCGGTCTCTGACGGTAAGCTGGCGTTGTTGGTGGCGCGCGACGTCGGCCGGCTGCATCTGTTGTGGCGGGCGGTGCGCATCTTCTTTCGCGGCGCCCGCTCGGGCACCGATTATGTACTGCTGACCGGCGAGGACATCACCATCGAAACCAAGCGCAGCAAACGCCTGATCGCCCATGACGGCGAAAAGGAGCGCATGCCGGGCCCCTATCGCTTTCACCTGAGGAAAGACGCCCTGACCGTCCGTGTGCCGCGCCCAACCGACGAGGTGCGGTGATGCGACTGGCCCTGCTCTCGGATCTGCATTTCGGCCGGGCCAGCCCCGAGCTGGTGCTGCCGCTGCTTGCCGCGCTGGAACGGGCCGCGCCCGATCACATCGTCATCGCCGGCGATTTCGTGCAGCGCGCCCGGGCCAGCCAATACGACATGGCGCGCAGCTTCGTCGATCGGCTGCCAGCGCCCTGGCTCGCGGTGCCCGGCAACCACGACATTCCGCTGTTCAACCTGCTGGCCCGGCTCGCCTGGCCGCGCCGCGCCTATCGCCGCTGGATCGCCGACGACACAGAGCCGATGCTGGTGACCGACAGCTGCGCCATCCTCGGTCTCGACACCACCCATCGCTGGAGCCGGCAGGGCGGGCGGGTTGATCCGGCCCAGATCGAGCGTGTCGCCGGCTTCATCCGCGAGCATGCGGCCGACCGGGTGGTGCTCATCGCCGCCCACCATCCGTTTCACCAGGGTGCCGAGATCGCCAAGAAGCTGATGCGCGGTGCGCCACGGGCGCTCGAGGCCTGGGCCGAAGCGGGGCCGCATGTGATCCTCACCGGCCATCTGCACCGCTGGCTGGTCGAGCCCTTCGTCTCGCGCAAGAACCGGTCGGCCACCTTGCAGGTGCACTGCGGCACCGGGCTCTCGACCCGCCTGCGCGGCGAGCCGAACGAATTCGCCCTGATCGAGATCCATGATCACGCGGTGGAAATCCGCCGCATGGTGGCCGAGGGCGCCGAAACCGGCTTTGACGCGGCCGGACGCTGGTGTTTTGTGATCGAAGCGGGCGACTGGGCGCTGTCCGAGGACTAGCGGCCTCTGGGGCTCAGGTCGGGCAGTGAGATATTGGCGACCTGTTCGGCAATCGGATCGGTCGACAGCGGATGGTGATCGGCGTCATAATCCTGCGGGTTCCGCATCCGGGTCCAACGCCCGCCGCGATAGACCTCGAGACCGGCGAATTTTGCCTTGTAGCCCATCTTGGGGCTGCCCGGCACCCAATACCCGAGGTAGACATAAGGCAGGCCGGCCTCGCGCGCGATTTCGATGTGATCGAGGATCATGTAGGTGCCGAGGCTCTGGCGCGGCAGTTCGGGCTTGTAGAAGGAATAGACCATGCTCAGCCCGTCATCGAGCACATCGGTCAGGCAGACCGCCGTCAGGTCGTCGTCGGCCTCGCGGTCGGTATATTCGACGACCCGGCTGCGAATCGGCGTCTCTTCGATCATCGCGGCGAATTCAAACACATCCATGTCGGCCATGCCGCCTTCGGCATGACGGCTCTCGAGATAGCTGCGGAACAGGTCGTATTGCTCGTCGGTGGCCCAGGGCGAGGTCGCCCGGCGGTCGAGGTGGGCATTGCGGCGCAGGGTGCGCTTCTGGCTTCTGGAAGGGGCGAAATCCGCCACCGAGATCCGCGCCGACATGCAGGCGGCGCAATCGGTGCAGGACGGCCGGTAGAGCACGTTCTGCGACCGCCGAAAGCCCTGTTTCGACAGGCTGTCATTGAGCTTTTCCGCGCTTTCGCCCTGCAAGGCGGTGAACAGCTTCCGTTCCAGCCGCCCGTCGAGATAGGGGCAGGGCTGCGGAGCCGTCACGTAGAATTGTGGCGCGAGTGGAAGCGTATGGCGCATGTGGACATCCCTGAGCTTCCCAGAAGATAACAACGAATATCGCCGCCGCCAAGCGCAAGACTGGGGCGGCGGCGGTCCTTTGCGTGGCAGGCCTCGGGCGGCACCGGCGGCGGGCTCAGATCCGGCGGTTCACCATCACCGTGCCAAGCACCATGTCGGTCAGGCCCTGGCCGCGCTCCGAGGTCAGCATCAGCACCACGGACCCCAGCTGCACCAGCGCCATCAGGCAGCTCAGATAATAGCCCAGCGTGTGCAGAAAGGCGCCGCCCAGGTCGAGCCTTTCGCCCCGCGCATTGCGCAATTCGACCGACATCACCCGCATGCCCAGCGTCGCCGAGCCGCCGGCAAGGGTCATCACGCGATAGGCAAAGCCCAGAATCGCATAAAGAAAGGGCAGGAAAAACAGGCCGATAAAGGCGGTGAACGGCAGCGCGATCAGCGTCAGGCCCAGGATCAGGCCGACATCGATCATCCAGGCCATCAGCCGCTTGGGAGCGATATCGGCGTAGAACTCGGGCTGATACTGCGGATCGGGCAGGGCGGCGGTATGCATCATGTCCTCCGTTGGCAAGGGTGGCCCCCTTCGGGGGACCACCCGGTCATGCTCTGGCTCAGGCGTCGCGACGGTCGTCGTCGGCGCTGTCTTCGGCGCGGGCCTTGCGGGCGTCGCGGGCGCGCTCGTCCATGAACTGGTCGAATTCGGCCTTGTCCTTGGCGGCGCGCAGCCGTTCGAGGAAGGCCTCGAAGCTCTCCTGTTCCTCCTGGAGCCGGCGCAGGGTCTCTTCCTTGTAGGCGTCAAAGGCGCTGTTGCCCGAGGGTTTCATCGCGTTCCAGCGCGCCGCGTGGCGGCTGTGACGGCGGGAAGCCATGCTGCATTTTCCAAACATGCGTTTGCTCCAGATCATATAGGCAAGAAGGGCGAGGCCGACGGGCCAGAAAAAGATGAAGCCCAGGACCATCGCAGCAATCCAGGCACCTCTGCCCTTGCTGTCGAGCCAGGCCTCGCTGCGCGAGAACCAGCCCTGGGTGGACCGGATCGGGTGGACTTCGGTGGCGACGGTTGTCATCGGGGCTCTCCGTTGTTGGGTTCAATGTGAATGCTCTTCACATCACAACAGATGGGAAGCCGGTCCCCGGGGCGCAAGCCTCCATGTGAATGTTTTTTACATTTATTTTGACTCTACAACGAAATCAGATACTTGAGCCCCGGTCAGCGGCTGCAATTCCGCCGAAGGCATGGCAAAGACATGCCGCGGCGTGCCGCCTGCGGCCCAGACCTCGGCAAAGGCCTGCAAGCGCGGATCGAGAAAGGCGCGGATCGGAGCGAGATGGCCGATCGGCGCCACGCCGCCGATGGCAAAGCCGGTCTGCGCCCGGATCAGTGCCGCGTCCGCCTTGCCCAGCGGCTCGCCGGCCAGGGCGCTGGCCTTGGCGCCATCCACCCGGTTGCCGCCGGCGGTGAGAAACAGGATCGCCGCGCCGCTCGCCTCGCCGCGAAAGATGATCGACTTGGCGATCTGGTCGATATGGCAGCCGACGGCATCGGCCGCCTCCTGCGCGGTGCGCGACTGGCCCACTTCGACGATCTCGGTCTCGATCCCGGCCTCTGCCAGGGCGCGCGCCACCCGTTTCAGCGATTTGCTCATGTCAGCCTCCTGTCTCACCGTCACAAACGCAAAACGCCGGCCGGGGTCAAGCGGGCTCCGGTCTTCCTCTTGCCGGAAATACCTCGGGGGAGGCCGCAGGCCGGGGGCAGCGCCCCCTGTGATCCCGCCGGTTCCAAGCGCCACTTGACGGGGTCCCGCCCCCATGCACAACGTGGCGGCATGAATTTCGCCAGCCGCATCACCCGCTTGCCCCATCCCTTCGAGCCCGACCGCGGCGCCGAGACCCGCGCGCTCTTTCCCGGGGTCGAGCAGGGGGTCGGTGATCTTCTGGCCGGCACCGGCGGATGCAGCCCCTATCTCAAAGGACTCTGCGAAAAGGAGCAGGCCTGGCTGGCGCCCGCCCTCGACGATGCCGAAGCGGAAATCGAGGCGCTCTTCGACACGCTTCGCGCCACCGCCCCGGATCAGCTCGCCTCGGCGCTGCGGCGGGGCAAGCGCCGGGTGGCGCTCTTGGCAGGGCTTGCCGATCTCGGCGGTGTCTGGTCGCTGGAAGAGGTCACCGGCACGCTGACCCGCTTTGCCGATCTCGCCACCCACCTGGCGATCCGCGCCTGCGTCGGCCACGAACTGCGCCGCGGCAAGATCCCCGGCAAGACCGAGGAGGATGCCGAAACCGGCGCCGGCATGGTGGCGCTGGCGATGGGCAAGATGGGCGCGCATGAGCTGAATTATTCCTCCGACATCGACCTGATCTGCCTGTTCGACGAGAGCCAGTTCGAACGCGACGATTATCACGAGGCCCGCGCCGCGCTGATCCGGGCCACCCGCAAGATGGCGGCGATGCTCAACGACCAGACCGGCGAGGGCTATGTCTTCCGCACCGACCTGCGGCTGCGCCCGGATGCCTCGGTCACCCCGGTCTGCATGACGATGGAGGCCGCCGAACGCTATTACGAAAGCCTCGGCCGCACCTGGGAGCGCGCCGCCTATATCAAGGCCCGCGCCTGTGCCGGCGATATCGCGGCGGGCGAGCGGTTCCTGCATACCCTGCGGCCCTTCGTCTGGCGCCGGCACCTGGATTTCGCCGCCATTCAGGACGCCCATGACATGCGGCTGCGGATTCGCGAGCACAAGGGGCTGGGCGGGCCGATCACCCTGCCAGGGCACAACATGAAGCTCGGCCGCGGCGGCATCCGCGAGATCGAGTTCTTCACCCAGACCCAGCAGATCATCGCCGGCGGCCGCGATCCCGATCTGCGGGTGCGCGGCACCGTCGAGGGGCTGGCGGTGCTGGCGGACAAGGCGTGGATCCCCGACGATCTGGCGCAGCTGCTGACCGACCATTACCGCTGTCACCGCGAGGTCGAGCACCGGCTCCAGATGGTGGCCGATGCCCAGACCCAGACCCTGCCCACCAGCCAGGAGGGCTTCGACCGCATCGCCGCGATGATGGGTACCGAACGCGCCGCGCTCGAGGCCGATCTGATGGCCCGGCTGACCGAGGTTCACGAAAGCACCGAGGGTTTCTTCGCACCCGATCCCGAAACCGAGCCCGGCGCCCCCGAGACCGAGTTCGACAGCGGTGTCACCAGCCGCTGGCGCAGCTATGCGGCGCTGCGCAGCCCGCGCGCGGTCGAGATCTTCACCCGCATCCGCCCCGAGATCCTGCGCCGCCTGGCCGAGACCGCGCGGCCCGACGATGCGCTCAATGCCTTTGACGGGTTCCTGTCGGGGCTGCCCGCCGGGGTGCAGCTGTTTTCGCTCTTCGAGGCCAATCCGCAGCTCATCGACCTGCTGGTCGACATCGCCGGCACTTCGCCGGCGCTGGCGAAATACCTGTCACGCAATTCCTCGGTCTTCGACGCGGTGATCGGCGGCGATTTCTTTGCCGACTGGCCCGGCACCGAGGCGCTGACCGAGGAGCTGGCCGAAGTGCTGGCGCGCGAGGGCGATTACGAGCGCAAGCTCGACGCGGCGCGACGCTGGGCCAAGGAATGGCATTTCCGTATCGGCGTGCATCACCTGCGCGGGCTGATCGATGCCCGTCGGGCCGGGGCGCAATATGCCGACCTGGCCAGTGCCAACCTCGCCGCGCTCTGGCCCGAGGTGGTGGCGCAGTTCAGCCTCAAGCACGGAGACCCGCCGGGCCGCGGCGCGGTGGTGCTGGGCATGGGCAGCCTCGGCGCCGGGCGGCTGACCTCGGCGTCGGATCTCGACCTGATCGTGATCTATGACGCCGAGGGGGTGGAACAGTCGCAGGGCCGCCGCCCGCTGGCGGCGCGCACCTACTACGCCCGGCTGACCCAGGCGCTGGTGACCGCGATGACCGCGCCGATGGCCGAGGGACGGCTCTACGAGGTCGACATGCGGCTGCGGCCCTCGGGGACGCAGGGCCCGGTGGCCACCTCCTGGCAGAGTTTCGAGAACTACCAGCGCAACGAGGCCTGGGTCTGGGAGCATCTGGCGCTGACCCGGGCGCGGGCGGTGGCCGGCACCGCGGCGCTGGGGGCCGATGTCGAGGCGCTGCGCCGCGATCTGCTGGGGCAACGCCCGCGCGCCGAGGTGCTGCGCGAGGTGGCGAAGATGCGGGCGCGGATCGCCGCCGCGAAATCGCCCGATGGCCCGCTCGACGCCAAGATCGGCCCCGGCCGGATGCAGGACATCGAACTTCTGGCTCAGGCCGGCGCGCTGATCGACGGCTGCGCCGTACGCAGCACCTCCGAGGGGCTGGCGGCGGCGGCCCGGGCCGGGGTGATTTCGGCGGCGTCGGCGGGGTATCTGACCGAGGCTTATGCCTTGCAGGGGGCCTTGCAGATGGCCTCGCGGCTGTTGAGCGAGCGGGCTTTGGACCCCGAAACGCTTGCCGGCGGCGGCGCGGGCTTCGTGCTGCGCGAATGCGGTGCCGAGACGCTGAGCGATCTCGGCGGGATGTTGGCGGATTTCCGGGATCAGGCGGATCAGGCGATCAGCGCCGCGCTGCCCGGGTTGGAGGAGGTGTCATGAGCAAGGGCGATGCATTGGATCCGCGCGGGCTGATCCACGAAAGCTATCGGATGGAGGGGATCACCGAAGGCGAATGCCGGTCGATCTTTCTCGACTGGGCCTTGGCGGTGGAGGGCGATGTCACCACCACCATCGATGCGCTGCTGGAGCGTCACGGCCAAGCCCACCCGGACCACCCGATGACAGGCGTTCTGCGCGAAGGCCGCGCCCCGGCCGCAAAACCGCGCCGCCGGGGCGGCTGGCGGTCGCGCGACCGGTAAGGCCCGGCGGGCGGCTCAGCCGCGGGCCAGGGCGGCCGCTTCGCGGGCCAGTTCCTCGATGGCTTTCCAGTCGCCGGCCTGCACCAGGTTTTTCGGCGCGACCCAGCTGCCGCCGCAGCAGAGCACGTTCGACAGGCCCAGGTAATCCGGCGCGTTCTTCAGCGAGATGCCGCCGGTCGGGCAGAACTTGATCTGCGGCAGCGGCGCGCCGATCGAGCCCAGCGCCTTGGCGCCGCCGTTGGCCTCGGCGGGAAAGAACTTCTGTACGGTATAGCCGCGTTCCAGCAGGCGCAGCGCCTCGGTGGTGGTGGCCGCGCCGGGCAGGGTGGGCAAATCGGCCGCTTCGACGGCGTCGAGCAGCCGGTCGGTGCAGCCCGGTGTCACGCCAAAGCGCGCGCCGGCCGTCTTGGCGTTCTGCACGTCTTCCGGCGTCAGCAGGGTGCCGGCGCCGACCACGCCGCCCTCGACCTTGGCCATCTCGCGGATCACGTCGAGCGCGGCCGGCGTCCGCAGGGTGACCTCGAGCGCCGGCAGTCCGCCCGCGACCAGCGCCTCGGCCAGCGGCCGGGCATGGGCCACGTCCTCGACCACGAGCACCGGCACCACAGGTGCGCGGCGGCAGAGGGCTTCGGTTTCCTTGGAGGCGTCTTGCGGGGTCATGTCACTGGGACCTTTCTGCTTGGGGCCGGAGCTGCGGCCGGCGGCGGGGCTGCGTATTTGACAAGAGAAGAAGCACGGGAGCGACGATTAGACAACCACCGCCGCGCCATTGGAGGCAAGACCGACGTTCTGGCGGAAGGCCTCGAAGAGCTCGCGTCCGACGCCATGGCCATTGCCGGTGATATCGGCCACCACCGCCTCGCGGCTGTCGAAATTCTCGACCAGCGCCTCGATCCTGCCATTGGTGGCATCGACCCGGACGATATCGCCGTCGCGCAGCTTGGCCAGCGGGCCGCCGGCGGCGGCCTCGGGCGAGATGTGGATCGCCGAGGGCACCTTGCCGGAGGCGCCCGACATCCGGCCATCGGTGACCAGCGCCACCTTGAGCCCGCGGTCTTGCAGCACCGCAAGTGTCGGGGTCAGCCCGTGCAGTTCCGGCATGCCGTTGGATTTCGGCCCCTGAAAGCGGACGACAATCACGGTGTCGGAGGTGAATTCGCCGTTCTTGAAGGCCTGTTTCACCGAGGCCTGATCGTGGAACACGCGGGCCGGCGCCTCGATGATGTGACGTTCGGGAGCCACGGCCGAGACCTTCATCATGCCATGGCCGAGGTTGCCGTACATCTGCTTGAGCCCGCCGGTCGGCTGAAAGGCCTCGCCCACCGGGCGCAGGATCTTGTCGTTCTGGGTCACCTTGGCACCGTCTTCCCAGACCAGCGTGCCGTCCTTGATCTTGGGTTCCTGGGCATAGGCTGCGAGCCCGCTGCCCATCACCGTGGTGGTATCGTCATGCAGCAGTCCCGCGTCGAGCAGCTCGCCGATCATGAAGCCGAGCCCGCCGGCGGCGTGGAAATGGTTCACATCGGCCAGCCCGTTGGGATAGACCTTGGCCATCAGCGGCACGACGCTCGAGATCGCGTCGAAATCCTCGAGCTCGAGTTCGACGCCCGCCGCCCGCGCCATCGCCGGCAGGTGCAGCACCAGGTTGGTCGAGCCGCCGGTCGCCATCAGCCCGACGATGCCGTTGACAAAGGCTTTTTCGTCCAGCACGTCGCAGACCGGGGTATATTGGTTGCCCAGCGCGGTGATCGCCAGCGCGCGTTCGGTTGCCGCCTCGGTCAGCGCCTCGCGCAGCGCGGTGCCGGGGTTGACAAAGCTGGTGCCGGGCAGGTGCAGCCCCATGAACTCCATCAGCATCTGGTTGGTATTGGCGGTGCCGTAGAATGTGCAGGTGCCCGGCCCGTGATACGAGGCCATCTCGGCCTTCATCAACTCGTCCCGGCCGACCTCGCCGGTGGCGAATTTCTGCCGCACCTTGGATTTTTCGTCATTCGGCAGCCCCGAGGTCATCGGCCCGGCCGGGATGAACAGCCCGGGAATATAGCCGAAAGTGGCGGCGGCGATGATCAGACCGGGCACGATCTTGTCGCAGACCCCGAGGTAAACGGCGGCGTCATAGGTGTTGTGCGACAGCGAAACCCCGGTGGCCAGCGCGATCACGTCCCGCGAGAACAGTGACAATTCCATGCCCACCTGACCCTGGGTCACCCCGTCGCACATCGCCGGCACGCCGCCCGAGACCTGCGCCGTGCCGCCGGCGCGCCGGGCGGCCGCCTTGATCAGCTGCGGATAGGTCTCGAAGGGCTGGTGCGCCGAGAGCATGTCGTTATAGGCGGTGATGATTCCCAGGTTGGGCTTTTGCGAGGCCGCGAGGGCGTCCTTGTCCTCCTCCAGCGCGGCATAGGCATGGGCCTGGTTGCCACAGCTCAGATGGCCGCGGCGCGGGCCCTCCTCGGCGGCGCGGCGCATCTTGTCGAGATAGCCGGCGCGGCGCGCCTCGGAGCGTTTGCGGATCTTGTCGGTGACATCGGCAATGATGGCGTTCAGGGTCATGCTGGCTCCTATCGCGGCGGCAGGTCTGTCGCGGCTGTTAGCGCTAACTTCCTGGGTCTTCTAGCTGGCCGGCCTGGGGATTGCAACCCTCGTCCCGCGCGCAGGATAACACAGTGGCGCGGAATGGCGACGGGTCTTTCCTCGGCGCGGTTTTGGCCCTATCAGCGCGCTATGACAGATTTACCCGTGATCCGCCTGAAACCCCAAGCCAACGCCCGCGCCATTCGCCATGGCGCGCCCTGGGTCTTTGCCAACGAGGTGGTCACCGACCGCCGCACCCGTTCGATCGCGCCGGGCGCGCTGGCCGTGCTCGAGGATGCCGACCGCACGCCACTGGCGCTGGTGGCGGCCAATCCGACCTCGAAGATCATCGGCCGGGTGCTGTCGCGCGATCCGGGCGAGACCGTGGATCAGGCCTGGTTCGCGGCGCGGCTGAGCAAGGCGCTGGCGCTGCGGGCGCAGCTTTATGATGCGCCCTTCTATCGACTGGTGCATGCCGAGGCCGACGGGCTGCCGGGGCTGGTGATCGACCGGTTCGGCGACACTGCGGTGGTGCAGCCCAACGCGGCCTGGCTCGAGGTCCGGCTCGAGGCGCTGACCGCGGCCCTGCAACAGGTGACGGGGGTCCAGCATGTGCTCAAGAACGCCGGTGGCCGCACAAGGGCGCTCGAAGGGCTCGACGACCAATCCGGCGTGCTGGCGGGGCAGGCGCCCGACGCGCCGTTGCCGGTCACGATGAACGGCGCCACCTATATGGCGGACCTCACCGGCGGCCAGAAGACCGGGCTGTTCTTCGATCAGCGGGCCTCGCATGCCTTTGCCCGCCGGCTGGTGACGCCGGGGGCCGAGGTGCTTGACGTCTTTTCCCATGTTGGCGGCTTCGGCCTGGCCATGCTGGCGGCCGGCGCAAAGACGGCGCTCTGCGTCGATGGCTCCGCCCCGGCGCTGGCGCTGGCCGAGGCGGGGGCCGAGGCCTCGGGCTTCGGCGACAGGCTTTCGGTCCGGCAGGGCGATGCCTTCGACACGCTGACCGCGCTGGCCGAGGCGGGCGCGCAATTCGACGTGGTGGTCTGCGACCCGCCGGCCTTCGCGCCCTCGAAACAGGCGTTGGAGGCGGGGTTGCGAGCCTATGAGCGCATCGCGCGGCTGGCGGCGCCGCTGGTCCGTGATGGCGGTTATCTGGGCCTCTGTTCCTGCTCGCATGCCGCCGATCTCGGCGCCTTCCGCACTGCCTGCACCCGCGGCATCGGCCGCGCCGGGCGGCAGGGCGCACTGATCCACACCGGATTTGCCGGGCCGGACCATCCGCTGATGCCGCAGCTGGCGGAATCGGGCTACCTCAAGGCGTTGTTCTACCGCCTCTGATCCCGTCGTCTTTTTGCCAAAACCCTTGGGGTGAGGCCGCAGGCCGAGGGGCACGGCCCCACTCTCCCCGGTACGGAGCCTGTATCATGAAAGTCCTGCTCGACGCTTGCGTGATCTATCCGACGGTGATGCGCGAGATGCTGCTCGGCGTGGCGGCGCAGGGCGCCTTCACACCGCTCTGGTCGGCCCGTATCCTCGAGGAATGGGCGCGGGCGGCGCGCAAGATCGGACCGGGCGGCGAGGCCCAGGCGCGCGGCGAGATCGCGCTCCTGGCAATCGACTGGCCGGAGGCGGAGGTGAGCTGGCCACCATCGCTCGAGGCGCGGCTGTGGCTGCCCGATCCGGCCGACATACATGTGCTGGCGGCGGCGATCGCCGGTTCGGCCGACATGATCTGCACCATGAACGCCAAGGATTTCCCCCGTCAGATCCTGGCCGAAGAGGGGCTGTCGCGGCTCGATCCCGACGGTTTCCTGCATGGCATCTGGCAGGCCCGGCCGGAACTGGTGGAGCCGGTGGCGACAAGCGTGCTCGCCAAGGCTCGCAGCCTTTCAGAACATGACTGGCAGATGCGGCCGCTGTTGAAAAAGGCGCGTCTCCCCCGGTTGGCCAAGGCTCTCGCCTAGGGAGCATCGAACCCTACCGGGCAGGCCGGGCCGTCGCGCCACGGTGGGGTGCACACCCACCTTACGACTGCCAGCGGCCTTCCAGCTTCTCCAGCTCCGCCACCCGCTCGGCGGTCTTCGGGTGGCTCATCAGCCAGGCCGGTGCGGCACCGGCGCGTTTCGCGGTCAGCGCGTCCAGCTTGTGGAACAGGCTGATCTGCGGCGCCACGCCGATCCCGGCCTTGGTCAGCAGCGCCGCCGCATAGGCATCGGCCTCGTATTCATCCGACCGGGACAGCCGCGCCGCCAGCAACGAGGTCAGCGCCCCGGCAATCCAGACACCGATCCCCGGCAGGAAGCGGCTCAGCACCATACCGAGCGCGGTGCGCAGCGCGTTCTGGCCGGAAAAATCGATCATCCGCCGCCGCGAATGGCCCAGCGCCACATGGCCCAGCTCATGGGCGATCACGCTGGCCATCTCCTCGGCGGTGACCTCGCCGTTGCGATACTTGCGATAGAAGCCGCGGGTGATGAAGATCCGCCCGTCCGGCGCCGCCAGCCCGTTGACCGGATCGATCTCGTAGATATGCACCCGAATGCGCGCCAGATCGAGCGCCGCGGCCATCCGGTCGGTCAGCCGCTTCAGCGCCGGATCGGCCAGTTCGGTCGACCGCGCGTCAAGCTCCTTGCGGGTGCGCCAGGCCGAGAAGTGATACATCGCCAGGCCATAGAGAAGGGCGAGCAGGATCGGGGTGAATTTCAACATGGCTCAGATATGGGGCCGGCGCGGGCTCATGTCGAGCCCGTCCGCGCCCGGGCCCGGCGCACCCGCGCCCGCAGGAGCAGCCCCAGGCCCAGTGCCACCGCCGCCGCCGCCAGGAAACCCGAGGCATTTGCGGCAATATCCGCCACCTGCGCCAGTTGATCGGCAAAGACATAGCCCAGGGTGATGTAGCCGCCGACCCAGATCGCCTCGCCGGCGGCATCCCAGAGTAAAAAGCGCAGCCAGCCCAGCCCGCTGGCCCCGGCGATGAAGTTGACGTAAGGCCCCAGCGGCGCCACCAGCCAGGTGGAAAAGAACACCCCGAGCCCGCCGCGCCGCGCCACCAGCGCCCGGGCGCGGGCAATCAGCGCAGCCTGTTTGGCATGGCGCGCGGACAGCCGGTCGAGCAAAGGCGCGCCGCTGCGGCCGATCAGATAGCCGGTCTGATCGCCCGCCACCGCCGCCAGCCAGGTGGCGAGGAACATTGCCGTGAATTCCAGATCGCCCGCCGCGACAAAGGCGCCGCCGGCCAGCATCAGCAGCGACGAGGGGATCGGCACCAGCAGGCACGACAGGAAACAGGCTCCGGCCAGCAGCCAGATGCCATTGCTGGCGACAAGCTCGAACAGCGCCTCGCTCATCCGCGCGGTCCCGGCGTCGGCCCGCCGCGCGCCGCGCGGTCGGCTTCGATGGCGGCGATCACCCGGGCGGCGATTTCCGGCAGGCTCACGCCTTCGCGCGCCGCGATCTCGGCCATGGTGATGCGTCCGCCGCCGGGGGTGAGCCCCAGCGCCTCGGCCACCACCTTTGGCGGCACATGCCAGGAATGCGCCACATAACGCGGTGTCATCCAGGGCTCGATCGCCTGATTGCGATGCGCCGGATCGGCCCAGTAAATCCAGAACCCCACCGCCCGCACCGCAAAGAATCCGGCCAGCACCAGCGCCAGCACGAAACCGCTCAGCAGCAGCTTGTTGTCGCGCCACAACAGGGCCAGCGTGCCCATCACGACAGGCCGGTCACGGGCAGGGCAGAGCTTCGCAGGACCATGGCGCGCCTCCTTGGAAACATCGCCGCCAGCCTAGCGGCCCGTGGCCGGAGGACCAAGCCCCGATCCGCCCCGGCTGTGGTGTTTGCGCCGCGCACCGCGGGCAAGGGCGCGGGCCGGATTGACGCCGGCCTCCGGCATGCCGCATTCTCGGCGCCGAGCAGAATGAATAACAGTCAGAAAAAAGGGTAAAAAATGCCCAGCTATACGATCTATTCCCTGGGAGAGTCGCAGATCTCGATCTCCGGCGGGGCCGAGCTTTCGGGGTACGACCAGGGCGATGGCTCGCATCTGGTCGGCGAGACCATCACGCTGAACTCCACCGCTTGGGAAACGATTGACGTCGACGACAGCGAGAACAATTTCGAGGACACCGACAGCAGCCAGACGCTGGACGGCGCGCAGAGCTTTGACGGCGTGTCATATGACAGCGGCCTGCGGGTCGAGGCCGAATATCAGCTTGTGGTGCAGGATCCCGACGGCAACAGCTACACGCTGATCGGCTTCAACATCAACGAACCGGGCGGCGGGGCCTCTTATGGCACGGTCGAAGGGCTGGCCTTCATGGGCGGCCCCGGGGGCTTTCCGCCGCCGGGCGTGCCGCTGACGGTGGTGTCGGCCTCCGAGGGCGGATCGCGCCCTTATGAAGAACTGGCCACACCGGTCTGTTTCCGCGCCGGCAGCCGCATCGCCACCGAAACCGGCCCGATCCGGGTCGAGGCGCTGGCGCCGGGCATGCGGGTCAAGCTGCATGGCGGCGGCACGGCCGAGGTGCAGCAGGTGCTGATGAAGCGTTATCCCTTGGCCGCGGTGCGCGAGGACCGGCGGTTCTGGCCGGTGCGCATCGGTCCCGAGGCACTGGGCCCGGGACGGCCGCGCCGCGCGGTCGAGCTGTCGCCGCAGCACCGGGTTCTGGTGCGCGACTGGCGGGCCCAGATCTATTTCGGCGAAGAGGCCGTGCTTGTCCCCGCCATCAAGCTGACCAATGGCGACAGCATTCGCCAAGTGGCGCCCGAGGGCGATCTTGTCTATGTGCATGTGGCGCTCGCGGGGCATGAGGTGCTGATCTGCGAGGGGCTGGGCTGCGAATCGTTCCTCGGTGACGTGGCGCAGGGCCTGGCCGCCTATTTCGAGACCGACGCCGAGGTTGCGCCGCCCACCGCATTGCCCGCGATCCGGGACCGTCGGCTGGTCTGTCTGCGCTGAGGCGGCGGCTCAGAGGGCGCCGCCGCGGGGCTGCGCCGCCTTGTGCCGCGTCATCGCGTCCACACGATGCCGCAGATCCCGCAAAAGATCGGTCTGCGCCGTGCGGCTGACGCCATAGCCGAGGTTCCACAGGTAGTCGAAATCGGGCTGCTGCGTGCCGGTGACGTGCTGCACCATGGTCTCGATCTTGTCCAACCCCTTGGCCAGCGCCGCTTCCGGCGTCTCGCCCCGGTCGTATTCCTCCCAGAGCGCGAGCAGCCGCGTGGTGACATCCTCGGGCAAACCGTCGCAGAGCGTCAGAAGATCGGCACGCTCACGGGCGGATTTGTCGTCCTCCGTGGTCTGGTGGATCGCCGGCACGTCGCCCGAGATCGCTTCGCCCAGATCATGCACCAGGCAAAGCCGCAGGAGCTGTAAAAGGTCGGCGCCGGCAATCTCGTCCTCGAGCAGCAGCACCAGCAGGCAGAGCGACCAGCTGTGCGCCGCCACGCTCTCGGGCCGCCCTTCGGCGGTCCGGCCCGAGCGCAGGGTATCCTTCAGCCGTTCGGCCCGTTGCAGAAAGTCAAGCAGCCGGTCGAGCCGGTCGGGCGGGATGTCTTCGGGCTGCGTCATGCGGGACAGGGTGACCGCCCCGCGGGAGATTCGCCAGCCCCGCCGACCTGTGCGGATTTTCGCACTGTTTGCCGCTAACCTTGTGCGGAATTTCGCACAGGTGTCATGTGGTGCTCGGACTTGAAATTTGAAATTTAAATAAAATCAGTTGGTTGAAGGATTATTCTCACCTGCGATCACAACCTCTTGAGCGGATTCCCGCCGCGCTGTCTAGTACGGTCATCGGTCCGGAGCGCACTCCGGGCGCGTCAATTCTCGGGAGGAGAGACCATGAAAACATTCCTGACAACCGCCGCAACTGCCGTGGCCTTGACCGTCACCACCGCATCCGGTGCGCTGGCGGCCTGCGAAGAGGGCGAGATCGTCATCAAGTTCGCCCATGTCACCAACACCGACAAACACCCCAAGGGCATTGCCGCCTCGCTGCTGGAAAAGCGCGTCAACGAGGAAATGAACGGCAAAGCCTGCATGGAGGTCTTTCCGAACTCGACCCTCTACAACGATGACCAAGTGCTCGAGGCGATGCTGAACGGCGACGTCCAGTTCGCGGCGCCCTCGCTGTCGAAATTCGAGCGCTTCACCAAACAGTTCCGGATTTTCGATCTGCCGTTCATGTTCAACGACATCAACGCCGTCGACGCCTTCCAGAACTCGGAAACCGGCCAGGCGATGAAGGAATCGATGACCCGCCGCGGCCTGCTGGGCCTGGCGTTCTGGCACAATGGCATGAAGCAGATGTCGGCCAACAAGCCGCTTCTGGTGCCGTCCGACGCCGAAGGCCTGAAGTTCCGGGTGCAATCGTCGGACGTGCTCAAGGCGCAGATGTCGGCGATGGGCGCCTCGCCGCAGCCGATGGCCTTTTCGGAGGTCTACGGCGCGCTTCAGACCGGCGTTGTCGACGGTCAGGAAAACACCTGGTCCAACATCTACGGCCAGAAGTTCTTTGAGGTGCAGGACGGCATCACCGAGACCAACCACGGCATTCTCGACTACCTGCTCGTGACCTCGGTGGATTTCTGGGACAACCTGCCCGATGATGTGCGCGAGCAGCTCCGCACCATCGTCGACGAGGTGACCGAAACCCGGAACTCGGAATCGGCCAAGGTGAACGGCGAGGCCAAGCAGGCGATCATCGATGCCGGCGGCACCGTGCGCCAGCTCGACGCCGATCAGCGCCAGGCCTGGGTGGACGCAATGAAGCCGGTCTGGGCGGAATTCACCGAGGACGTCGGCCAGGAGAACATCGACGCCGCGCAGGCGATCAATAACATGAACTGATCCGGCACTGCCGACCCGGCCCGCTTGCGGGCCGGGACCGCCAGACCGCGGGGACAGGGGCCGGGATCCGCAACGATCCCGGCCCGTTTCACTTCCGGGGCACGGCCGGCAACGCGCCGGGTGTCCGGCAACTTCCAGACGAAAAGGGGACGGGCGATGTCAGCCCATTACGAACCCAAGGGGATTCTGGGCCGCATGGTCCATGAGCTCGAGGAAACCTTCATCGCGCTGATCCTCGGCGCCATGACCATCATCACCTTCATCAACGTCGTTTTGCGCTATGGCTTCAACACCGGGCTGATCTGGGGGCTGGAGATGACCGCCTTTCTCTTCGCCTGGCTGGTGCTCTTCGGGGTGAGCTATGCGGTCAAGGTCACCGCCCATCTCGGCGTCGACGCGGTGATCAACCTGTTCGACCGGCCGGTGCGCAAGGCGCTGGCGCTGATCGCCGGGGTGATCTGCATCGTCTATGCCTTCCTGCTGCTCAAGGGGTCCTGGGACTACTGGGCCAATTTCGCAAATCTGCCGCAGACCACCGGCCGCTGGTTCCCCACCGGCTTGGAAGAGATGGGGCGTTCGTCGTTCCGCGCCTGGTACGAGGTCAACGACATCCCGATGCCGGCCTTTCTGGCCTGGCTCGGTGATGCGATGAACGAAGGCGAGGCCTACGAGAAGATCCCGCGTTTCATCCCCTATGCCATGCTGCCTTTCGGCGCGGCGCTGCTGCTCTTTCGCTTCATCCAGGCCTTCCTGCGTCTGGTGACTGACAAGGCCGAGGGGCTGATTGTCAGCCATGAGGCCGAAGACGCCGTCGATGATGTCCGCCACATGAACTACGAGGAATAACCCAATGGAAGTCGTCTTCCTCTTTGTCATGGTGATCGGCCTGATGCTGATCGGCGTGCCCATCGCCGTTTCGCTCGGCATGTCGTCCATCCTGTTCCTGCTGCTGCTGTCGGACACCTCGCTGGCCTCGATTGCCCAGACTTTCTTTCAGGCGATGGCGGGCCATTACACGCTGCTGGCGATCCCGTTCTTCATCCTGGCGTCCAGCTTCATGTCGACCGGCGGCGTGGCGAAGCGGATCATCCGCTTCTCGATCGCGCTGGTCGGCCATTTCCACGGCGGCCTGGCGATCGCCGGCGTCTTTGCCTGCATGCTCTTTGCCGCGCTCTCCGGCTCGTCGCCGGCAACCGTGGTGGCCATCGGTTCGATCGTCATCGCCGGCATGCGCCAGGTCGGCTATTCCAAGGATTTCGCCGCCGGCGTGATCGCCAACGCCGGCACCCTGGGCATCCTGATCCCGCCCTCCATCGTCATGGTGGTCTATGCCTCCGCCACGGATGTGTCGGTCGGGCGGATGTTTCTGGCCGGTGTCATTCCGGGGCTGATGGCGGGCACCATGCTGATGGTGACGATCTACATCATCGCCCGCATCCGCGCGCTGCCCAAGGGCGAATGGAAGGGCTGGGGCGAGGTCTTCGAGTCCGGCGCAGAGGCCGGCTGGGGCCTGTTCCTCATCGTCATCATCCTGGGCGGCATCTACGGCGGCATCTTCACCCCGACCGAGGCGGCGGCGGTGGCGGCGGTCTATGCCTTCTTCATCGCCACCTTCGTCTATCGTGACATGGGGCCGCTGTCGCGTCCCGAGGGCGAGCGCAACCTGTCGCTGATGCAGAAGACCATCGCGCTGGTCACCGCCTTCGTGCACCGCGACACCCGCGACACGCTGTTCGAGGCCGGCAAGCTGACGGTCACGCTGATGTTCATCATCGCCAATGCACTGATCCTGAAACACGTGCTGACCGACGAGCAGATCCCGCAACAGATCGCCGCCTCGATGCTCGCGGCGGGCTTCGGCGCGGTGATGTTCCTGGTGATCGTGAACGTGATCCTGCTGATCGGCGGTCAGTTCATGGAGCCCTCGGGGCTGATCGTGATCGTGGCGCCGCTGGTGTTTCCGATTGCCATCGAACTCGGCATCGATCCGATCCACCTCGGGATCATCATGGTCGTCAACATGGAGATCGGCATGATCACCCCGCCGGTCGGCCTCAACCTCTTTGTCACCTCCGGGGTGGCGGGGATGCCGATGATGCGGGTGGTCAAGGCGGCGCTGCCCTTCCTCGCGGTGCTCTTCGTCTTCCTGATCATGGTGACCTACATCCCCTGGCTCTCGACCTGGCTTCCCACCACCTTCATGGGGCCGGAGATCGTGGTTCAATAGACCTGCGCCCGCGCCGCCGCGCGCCTGTTCCCGACAAACCAAAAAGGCGACGCTCCATCCGGGCGTCGCCTTTGCAGTCTGCTTTCCTCTTGCCGGAAATACCGCGGGGAGCGCGAGGGGCTGGCCCCTCGCTGCCGCAGTCTCAGCCCGCGCTGGCCTCGAGGGTGTCGATGATCGGGCCGAAATCCTCAGGCTTCAGGCTGGCGCCCCCCACCAGCGCACCGTCGACATTCGAGACCGCAAAGATCTCGGCCGCATTGCCCGGCTTGACCGAACCGCCGTAGAGAATGCGGATGGCATCGCCGGCCTCGGCGCCGAACCGGCGGGTGAGGCCCGCGCGGATGAAATCATGCACCTCGCCGATCTGATCGGTGGTGGGCACCTTGCCGGTGCCGATCGCCCAGACCGGCTCATAGGCGATGACCACGCGCGCGCCGCTGGCGCCATCGGGGGTGGAACCTTCGAGCTGGGTGCCGATCACGTCGAGCGTCTGCCCGGCCTCGCGCTCTGAGAGGCTTTCGCCGAGGCAGATCACCGCGGTCAGCCCGGCGGCAATGGCGGCCTCGGATTTGGTGCGCACCAGGGCATCGCCTTCGCCATGGTCGGCCCGGCGCTCGGAATGGCCGAGGATCACGTGGCTGGCGCCAGCGTCCTTCAGCATCCCGGCCGAGATGTCGCCGGTATGGGCGCCGCTGGTGGCGCCGTGGCAATCCTGTCCGCCAACCGCGATGGCGCTGCCCGAGAGCGCCTCGGCGGCGCGGCTGAGCAGGGTGGCGGGCGGGCAGATCAGCACGTCGCAGCCGGCGGAGCCGTGGCTTTCGGCCAGGGTTGTCAGCCGGGCGAGCTCGGCCGAGGTTCCGTTCATCTTCCAATTGCCGGCGGCAAGTTTTCTGCGCATGACCACTCCTCTGGTTTGATTGGCGCGCATCATTGCCGCTGCCGGCCAAAGGTCAACCCCGGTTGCAGGACCGCGGGGGTTCTGAAACACAGGGGGCCGAGGCACAGGGGCCCGACGCACAGCGGCCGGCCGGCAAGGGAGGCGCCAGCATGATACCGAGGATCGACGCCTGTTCGCTGCGCGCGGGCGATCCGCTGACGCTCGATGCCCTGCGGGTGGCGGCGCAGGAGATCGGCTTTCTCGTCCTGAACGGTACCGCGCTCGATGCGGCCCGGGTGACGGCGGTGATCGCCGCCTACCGCGATTTCTTTCGCCGGCCCGAGGCCGAGAAACGCGCGGTCGACATGGCGCGCACCGGGTCGAACCGGGGCTGGGGCGCGGCGCAGAGCGAACAGGTCGATCCCGGCGCCAATCCCGATTACAAGCAGGTCTTCGATTGCGGCTTTGAACTGGCGGCGGGCGATCCGCTGCGCGGCCTTGATCTGCCGGTCTATGCCGACAACCTCTGGCCGGCGCGGCCCGCGCGGTTCCGGCGCATCGTGCAGGCCTATTACAGCGATGCGCTGGTCGTGGCGCGCGACATGCTGCGCGGCATCGCGCGGGCCATCGACGCGCCCGAGGATTATTTCGACGACAAGTTCACCCGGCCGATGGCGCTCTTGCGGGGCAATTACTATCCCGAACGCCCGACCTGGGCCGGCGAAAAGGATTTCGGCATCGCCCCGCATACCGATTACGGCTGTCTGACGCTGCTGGCCACCGACGGGGTGCCGGGGCTCGAGGTGCATAGCCGCGACGGGCGCTGGCTGCCGGTCGCCGCGCAGCCCGGCAGCTTCATCATCAATTTCGGCGAAATGCTCGAGATGTGGACCGAGGGGCAGGTGGTGGCGACGCTGCATCGGGTGAAGGGCTCCGAGCAGGAGCGAATCTCGGTGCCGATGTTCTTCAACCCCAATCATGACGCCATTGTCGCGCCGCCGGGCTCGGGCGCGGTGATCCGCGCCGGCGATCACCTCGCCAAGCGGTTCAACGAGACGTACCTGCACCTGAAGGGCTGAGGCGGACGGCAGGTCGTTTCCGCCGCCCCGACAGGTCGCAATCCGGCGCATCGGGGCGTCTGGCATCGGGTCATACTCGGTGCGAGCGATCCCGGAGGCCCCATGAGCAAGGACAGGTTCGAACCCTACAGCACCCGGCGCAAGATCGATCCGGGCCAGGGGCGGCGGCTGGCCGACAACACGCCCAACGATGCTGATCGGGTCGAGATCGGGCCGACGCGGCTGGCCTATGACGAATGGGCGGCGGCGGGGCTGGCGCTGCCCGATCTTCAGGCGATGCGGCGCTGGCGCTGGCAGCGGCTGGTGCAGGCGGTGCAGGCCCGCGGCTGGGGCGGGCTTCTGGTCTTCGATCCGCTCAACATCCGCTATGCCACCGACAGCACCAACATGCAGCTCTGGAACACCCACAACCCGTTCCGCGCCGTGCTGGTCTGTGCCGACGGCTACATGGTGATCTGGGATTACCGGGTGGCGCCCTTTCTTTCCGGCTTCAACCCGCTGGTGCGCGAACAGCGCTCGGGCGCCGATCTGTTCTACTTCAGCCGCGGCGACGGGCTGGAGGCGGCAGCGACGGTCTTTGCAGGCGAGGTGCGCGATCTGCTGGCTGACCATGGCGGCGGCGGGATGCGGCTGGGGGTGGACAAGATCATGCAGCACGGGCTGCGGGCGCTCGAGGGGCTGGGCATCCGCATCTTCCCCGGCGAAGAGGCCACGGAAAAGGCCCGCAGCATCAAGGGGGCGGACGAGATCCGCGCAATGCGCTGCGCGATCCATGCCTGCGAGGCGGCCATGGCCGAAATGGAGCGCTTTGCCCGGGCAGAGGTGCCGCGCGGCGATGTGAGCGAAGATGACATCTGGGCGGTGCTGCATGCCGAGAACATCCGCCGGGGTGGCGAATGGATCGAGACGCGGCTGCTGACTTCGGGGCCGCGCACCAACCCCTGGTTTCAGGAATGCGGCGGCCGGATCGTGCAGGAAAACGAGATCCTCGCCTTCGACACCGATCTGGTGGGCGCCTATGGCTTCTGCACCGACATCAGCCGGACCTGGTGGATCGACCCGGGGCCGCCACGGCCCGACATGGTCGACGCGATGCGCCATGGGCTCGACCACATCCGAAGCAACATGGACATGTTGGGGCCGGGCGTGCAGATCGAGGATCTGAGCCGCAATTGCCACCGCCTGCGGCCGGAGTTCGAGATGCAGAAATACAGCTGTCTGGCCCATGGTGTCGGGCTCTGCGATGAATGGCCGCTGGTGGCCTATCCCGATCACATGATGCCCGGCGCCTTCGATTATGCGCTGGAACCGGGCATGACGCTTTGTGTCGAGGCGCTGATCAGCCCCGAGGGTGGCGATTTCTCGATCAAGCTGGAGGATCAGGTGCTGATCACCGAGACCGGTTATGAACTGCTGTCACGTTATCCCTATGACCCGCGGCTGACCGGGCAATGAGCGGCCGGCGGAGCGGCGTGGCTCAGCTCAGCTTCGGAATGCCGTCGGGGAATTCCTCGGCCAGCTCCTCGACATCCTTGAACTTGATCGATTCGCCGCAGCCGCAGGCGTCTTCGACATTGGGATTGTTGAACTTGAAGCCGCTTTCCAGAAGCGAGGTCTGGTAGTCGATCTCGGTGCCGAAGAGGAACATCTGCGCCATCGGCGCAATCATCACGCGGGCGCCATCCTGATCGACCACCTCGTCGTTTTCGCCGATCTCGTCGGCGAAATCCATGGTGTATTCCATGCCCGCGCAGCCGCCTTTCTTGACGCCGATGCGCAGGCCGGCATGGCCTTTCTGCTGCATCAGTTTCACGATCTGGCGGATCGCGGCGGGGGTCATGGTCACGGCTTGCTTGCCGGGGATGCCAAACATGAGCGGGTCTCCTTTGCGCCTTACCTAAGCCTGCACCCGGCGCGAAACAAGCGGGCGGGCCGGATTTCCGCCAACCGTGATGCCGGCGGCCACGTCGCGGGTGACAACGGCGCCGGCGCCGATCACCGCGTCATCGCCGATGTTGACGCCGGGCAGAAGGATCGCGCCGCCGCCGATCCAGACATTGCGGCCAATGGTCACCGGCCGGCCGAATTCCAGCCCCCGATCACGGGTTTCCGGGTCGCGCGGGTGATCGGCGGTGAGGATCTGCACATAGGGGCCGATCTGGGTCATGTCGCCGATGGTGATCGGACAGACATCAAGCAGCACGCAGCCATAGTTGAGAAACACCTTGTCGCCCAGAAACACGTTCCAGCCGTAATCGACAAAAAGCGGCGCGCGCAGGGCGCAGCCGTCGCCCCGGCGGCCCAGAAGTTCGTCCAGAATGGCGGCGCGGGCCGCGCCTTCGCCGTAGATCGTGGCGTTGTAGTCGCGCATCAGGCTCTGGGCGCGCTGCCGCGCCGCCACCAGCTCGGGATCGCCGGCATCA
The DNA here is from genome assembly GCF_028807375.1 of Marinovum sp. PR37. NCBI lineage: Bacteria > Pseudomonadati > Pseudomonadota > Alphaproteobacteria > Rhodobacterales > Roseobacteraceae > Marinovum > Marinovum sp. PR37. The sequence continues at coordinate 141,600 of NZ_JARAML010000001.1, forward strand.
TAAAGCTCGCCGGCCTGCATGCGCGCCTTCTGCGACGTCATCGGCGCCTACATGAACCCCAGCTCGAGCCGGGCCTCGTCGCTCATCATGTCCATGCCCCAGGGCGGATCCCAGGTGATCTCGACATCGACCTCCTGCACGCCATCGACGGGCGAGACCGCATCCACCAGCCAGCCGGGCATTTCCCCGGCCACCGGACAGCCCGGCGCGGTGAGGGTCATGATGATCATGACCTTGTTTTCGGGGCTGATCTCGATCGTGTAGACCAGACCGAGATCGTAGATATTCACCGGGATCTCGGGATCATAGACCGTCCGGCAGGCTTCGACGATATTGTCGTAGAGCGGGTGTTCGGTGCTCGAAGGCTTGATCAGCGGCGCGCCTTCCATTGGCGCGGTGGCGTCATTCATCACGGGGCCTCGTTTGATTTCTTACCAAACATATAGGGAATGGGGGCGGCAGGGTCCAGAGGGGCCGATGCCCCGGCAGCACGCGCGCCCCGGGCCTGACCCGGGGCCTCTCGGCCCGAGCGGCGGAAGACCGAGGCCTCGGCAGCGGCGCCGGGGCGGGCCGGGGACCGAGACGTCAGTCGTTGATGTCGCGGTCGAAATGTTTGACTTGGCCCTTGGGCAGCGAAAACAGCCGTCGCAGCGCCAGCCAGGCCAGCAGCGACAGGGCCGCAAAGACCAGCAGAATCATCGCCGGTGACAGCCAGGCCAGCGGTCCCAGCATCGCCAGCCCGACCAGCGCCGCGCCAATCGCGAAGCCGAGAAAGACGAAGCCGGGCACCAACACCTCGAGGCTGCCCAGCACCAGCGACGCCGCCAGCCAGACCCACCATGTGTTGACCAGTTCCGTCATCACGCCCGGCCCTTGAGCAGCTTGAAGGCATCGCCGAAGGCCTCGAGCGCCTGCGCCGGGATCACCACCGTCTGGTTGCCGGCGCTGGCGCCTAGGCCGGCCATCGCCTCGACCTGTTTCAGCGCCACCTGGTATTGCGCCGCCTCGATGCCGTGGTCGGAGATCGCCTGGGCCACTACCGCGGTGGCATAGGCCTCGGCATCGGCCTGGATGCGGCGTGCCTTGGCGGTCTGTTCGGCGGCATAGAGTTCGGCATCGGCGTTCAGTTCGACGGCGCGTTTGGCGCCCTCTGCCTTGGTCACCTGTGCCCGGCGCTCGCGTTCGGCATTGAGTTGTTGCAGCATCGCTTCGCGGGTCGCCTGATCGAGATTGACGTCGAGGATCTCGGCCCGTGTCACTTCGATCCCCCAGTTGTCCACCGCGTCCTCGACGCTGTGCTTGATGGTGTCGATCAGCGCCGACCGGTTGGATTGCACATGGTCGAGCTCCATCTTGCCGATCTCGGCGCGCACGATGCCGGCCACCGTGGTCTCGATCGCGGCGTCGATGTCGCGGATGCGATAGACGGTCTTTTCCGGCTCGATGATGCGGTAGAACACCGAGGTGTCGACCTGCACCAGCACGTTGTCCGAGGTGATGGCGTCCTGCGAATGGGTGGGAAGCTGCCGTTCGAGGATCGAGATCCGGTGCGCGACCCGGTCGAGGAAGGGCACGATGAAGTTGATGCCGGGGCCAAGCACCGCATGCAGCCGGCCGAAGCGTTCGACGACGAATTTCTCGGGTTGCGGCACGATCTTGACCCCGCGCACGACAACGAGGATCAGGAACAGCGCCGCCAGCAGGATCACCAGATTGTCCTGCAACAGGGGGAGGATCACGTCTTCCATGGGTTCTCTGCGAGCTCCGGGTCTGAGGCCCGAAATCGCGGGCGGATCGTTTTGTAAAGCTGTGGTCAGTATAACGTTCGAAGGGAGGCGGGGAAGGGCGCTTTCATGAGAACTGTCTGATTTCTCAAGACGTCCCGAAGCCGCACATCCCCGGGTCGCGGCGCGGCGATCCTCGGCGTGTGCCGAAACGGTTTATGCCCGCCGGGCCCATCCGACCGCTGAACAATGCGCCTGCGGGCAGGCAGCCCGCCGGCAAGGCGCGTGGCGTGATTTCAATCCGTCTTCCGCCGCCGCACCGGCTGCGGCCGCACATGGGTCTCGATGTGATCGTAAAGCAGACCGGCGATGTTCTTGCCGCTGGCCTTCTCGATCCCCTCAAGCCCGGGCGAGGAATTGACCTCGAGCACCTTCGGCCCGCCTTCCGAGCGCAGCAGATCGACCCCGGCCAGTTTCAGCCCGAAAACCCGCGCCGCCTTGACCGCCGCCTCGCGCTCGGCCTTGGAGATGCGCACCACCTGCGCCGATCCGCCACGGTGCAGGTTGGAGCGGAAATCGCCCTCGGCGCCGGTGCGTTTCATCGCCGCCACCACCTTGCCGCCGACCACCAGGCAGCGGATGTCCTCGCCGGCCGCCTCCTTGACGAAATCCTGCACCAGGAAATTGGCCTTGAGCCCGCGGAAGGCATCGATCACCGATTGCGCCGCCTTCTTGGTCTCGGCCAGCACCACGCCCTTGCCCTGCGTCGATTCCAGCAGCTTGACGATCAGCGGCGCCGTGCCCACCAGCCCGATCAGCCCGTCGGTGTCCTTGGGCGAGGCGGCAAAGGCGGTGTTCGGCATGCCGATCTTGTGCCGCGCCATGAGCTGATGGGCACAGAGCTTGTCGCGGCTCTGGGTGATACCGGCCGAGCCGTTGATGCAATAGGTGCCGATGGTCTCGAACTGGCGCACCACGGCGGTACCATAGCTGGTGATCGAGGCGCCGATGCGCGGGATCACCGCGTCATAACGCGGCAGCCGCTTGCCATCGTAATAGACATCCGGCGCCAGGGCGTTGATCGCCATGTAACAACGGGTGGTGTCGATGGTCTCGACCACATGGCCGCGTTCCTCGCCCTCGGCCACCAGCCGCGCGGTGGAATAATTCGCCTCGCGCGACAGCACCGCCACCCGAAGCGCCCGGTTCGGCGCCATCTTGCGCACGCGGGTCGAATGATAGACGTCGAAGCTCAGCTCGGGCTGCTGGAATTTCTCGGCTGGCACCACGGTGACCGCTTCGGTCAGCGCCTGACGGCCCAGCAGCATGTGGTTCGACATGCCGCGCCGGTCGGTGAGCGTCACTTCGATCGGCCAGGATTTGGTGCCGACCTTGATGTTGGTGCGGATCACGTAGCGGCTCTCGGCCTCGCCATTGGACGAGATCACCTCGCGCCGGTCGATGATCTCGGCCGAGCAGGGAATCGAGAGATCGTCCCGGCCGGGGATCGGGTGGACGGCAAAGCGGACCTTGGGCTTGGACGCCGGGCCGAAGCGTTCGATCTCATAGGCGTGCAGCGCCGAGGTGCGCGCGCCGGTGTCGACCTTGGCGCGCAGCGCCGGCAGGCCCAGGTCGGGCAGCGATACCCATTCTTCCCATCCCAGCTTGATCTCTTCGCTCATGTTTCATGCCCCCGGTTGCCGTGCGGGGCAGCGGTAGCGATTACGGGGCGATGTAGCAAGGAAAGAACGGGCAGGGGGCTGGGATCATCATGCATGGGCTGCAAGCTAAGGCAGAGCCGGCGCGGGTCAAATCCGCGCTCTCGACAAATGCCGTCAAACCGGGCAAATCCGGGCGCATGACACAGACCTCCTTCACGCTTCACGCCAGTGATGGCCGCGCCCGCACCGGGGTGATCTCGACCCCGCGGGGCGATATTCGCACCCCCGCCTTCATGCCCGTCGGCACCGCCGCCACCGTCAAGGCGATGCTGCCGGAAAGCGTGCGCGAGACCGGGGCCGATATCCTGCTGGGCAACACCTATCACCTGATGCTGCGGCCTACGGCAGAGCGCATCGACCGGCTGGGGGGGCTGCATGTCTTCATGAACTGGCAGCGGCCGATCCTGACCGACAGCGGCGGCTTTCAGGTGATGAGCCTGGCGAGCCTGCGCAAGCTGACCGAGCAGGGCGTGTCGTTCAAATCGCATATCGACGGCTCGAAACACATGCTCAGCCCGGAACGTTCGATGGAGATCCAGCGGCTTTTGGGCTCTGACATCGTGATGTGTTTCGATGAATGCCCGGCCCTGCCTGCCGACCGCGACCGGATCGCCGAGAGCATGGAGCTTTCGATGCGCTGGGCCGCGCGTTCGAAAGCGGCCTTTGGCGACCGCCCCGGGCACATGCTGTTCGGGATTCAGCAGGGCGGGCTGGAGCAGGACCTGCGCCAGCACTCCGCCGAGGCCTTGCGGGAGATCGGCTTTGACGGCTACGCCATCGGCGGGCTGGCGGTGGGCGAAGGCCAGGAGGCGATGTTCGGCTGTCTCGATTTCGCGCCCGGACAATTGCCCGAGGACCGGCCACGCTATCTCATGGGGGTGGGCAAGCCCGACGATATCGTCGGCGCGGTAGCGCGGGGCGTCGACATGATGGATTGCGTGCTGCCGTCGCGATCGGGGCGCACCGGGCAGGTCTTTACCCGGCTGGGCCAGCTCAACATCAAGAACGCGCGCCATCAGGACGATCCCAGGCCGCTGGACGAAAGCTGCGGCTGTCCGACCTGCCGCAACTATTCGCGGGCCTATCTGCATCATGTGTTCCGCAGCCAGGAGATCATCTCGTCGATGCTGCTGACCTGGCACAACCTGCATTATTACCAGGAACTCATGGACGGAATGCGCACCGCCATCGCCAAGGGCGGCTTTGCCCAATGGGCGTCCGAGTTCCATGCCCAGCGGGCCCAGGGCGACATCGATCCGCTGTAGAGCCGCGCCGCAGAGCCGGATGACGTTAAGCTAACGTTTGCATGCTTGGGTTATTGCTCTATGAAGCCGGCCAACCAACGAGCAAGCAGGCGCATGACCGAGACACCGCAATCGCCCCGGCGATCCCCCGAACCGCGCGCCGCGCGCGACTGGGTCAAACTCCTTTCGGAATACCGTGATCCCGATACCACGCGCAGCTGGTTCGAGCTGGCGGTGACCATCGGGCCCTTCGTGCTGCTCTGGGCGCTGGCCTGGTGGTCGCTCGGGGTGAGCTACTGGCTGACGCTGGCGCTGTCGTCGCTCAACGCGGCCTTTCTGCTGCGGCTCTTTGCCATCCAGCACGATTGCGGCCATGGCGCGTTTTTCCGCAACCGCACGCTCAGCGACTGGCTGGGCCGGGTGCTCGGCGTGCTGACGCTGACACCTTATGACGTCTGGCGGCGGTCGCATTCGATTCACCACAGCTCTGCCGGCAATCTCGGCCGGCGCGGCATGGGCGATATCCACACCCTGACCGTGGCGGAATATCGCGACCTGACGCCTTACAACCGGCTGATGTACCGGCTTTATCGTCATCCGCTGGTACTGTTCGGCCTGGGGCCGGGCTATCTGTTCTTTCTGCAAAACCGCCTGCCGCTCGGCTTGATGGAGACCGCGCGCTACTGGATCAGCGCGATGTGCACCAATGCGGCGATCCTCGCCCTGCTGGGGCTGATCTTCTGGTTTGGCGGGCTGATGCCGATCCTGCTGATCTTCTTGCCCTCGACGCTGCTGGCCGCCACCGCCGGGGTCTGGCTGTTCTATGTGCAGCACCAGTTCGAGACCACCCATTGGGAGGCCGAGGAAGACTGGCAGTTGCACGATGCCGCGCTGCATGGCAGCTCGCATTACGTGATGCCGGCGGTGCTGCAATGGCTGAGCGCAAATATCGGCATTCACCACGTGCATCACCTGCACAGCCGCATCCCGTTCTATCGCCTGCCGCGTGTGCTGCGCGATCACGCAGATCTGGCCACCGGCAACCGGATGACGATCCGCGAAAGCTTTCAGAACGCGCGCCTTCATCTTTGGGACGAAGACAGCCGCCGGCTGCTGTCGTTCCGCGAGGCGCGGACGTTGATCGGCTAGGGCGGCTTCGGCAGGTCGTCGCCACCGGCCGGCCTGGACGGGAACCCGAGGCGAAACCCGGCGTTGACCGGCCATGATACGCCGAATCCGCCACACCGCTTATGTGAGTTCGCCGCCGGCCCGGCCAGCGCCGCGCGGGGACGCGCGGCCGCGACACATGCCGCCGGCGGCGGCGGCTGGCGACCGGGTGTCACAATCTGGCGGGATGTGGGGCGCGGTTCTGGTCGCGGCGCTGGTCGCCTTTCCCGTCGTGGCGCAGGAGGCGGACGCGCCCGCCCGGCCCGAGGTGCCGCCCGAGACTTCCCTGAAACCGCAGGCCCGGCCTGCTGACCGCGCCGGCACGCCCGATGCCGATGAACCGGGCCGCGACGCGCCGCTCGCCGCCGGGCAAGCTCTGGCGCCAGAGACGCCGCCGAAACCCGACCGCATCGCCATGGGGACGGCTGAGCTGGCGGCCTGTCTTGCCGCGCTCGATCTCCTTGGCGTGCAATATCAGACGATTGCCCCGATCAGTGAACCGGAGGATGCCGCCTGCGGCATCCGCCAGCCGGTCGAGGTCAGCGCCCTGCCGGGCGGGGTGGCGCTGGAGCCGGCGGGCCAGATGCGCTGCGAAACCGCGCTGGCGCTGGGGCAATGGGTGCAGGATTTTGTCATTCCGGCGGCAGAGAGGCTGCCCGAGCGCGGGGCGCTGGCGGCGATCGACCAGGGCAGCAGCTACATCTGCCGCCGCCGCAATTCGCAGCCCGATGGCAAGCTGTCGGAACATGCGGTCGGCAATGGCATCGATATCACAGGTTTCCGCTTCGCGTCCGGCGCGCCGATCCCGATCCAGCCACGCGAACGTGACGGCGGCATGGCCGAGGCGTTCCAGGACACGGTGCGCGCCACGGCCTGCCTGCATTTCACCACGGTGCTGGGGCCGGGGACGGATGCCACCCATTCCGATCACCTGCACCTGGACGTGATCGCCCGGAGCAGCGGCTTCCGGCTCTGTCAGTGAGTGCCGCTCACGCCCGGAGCTTCAGCAGACCTTCAATCGCGTCCTGACGGCCTTCGCCGATGTAGCGGTTGTAATCGGGGTGCTCGAACAGGTGGCCATAATAGATCTGGTGGCGGTACGGCAGGTAATCCTGATGGATCAGGTTCTGGTTGCGGTGGATGCGGATCGCCTCCTGCCCGGCGTTCAATTCGGCAATGGCGCGCAGCTGGCCATTGTGTTCGCCGTACATTTCGAGCTCGGAGCCGAGAACATCGTCGAAATACATGAAGATCCGCGGCAGGAAATGTTCGGGCTTCTCTGCCACTTCGTCAAAGATGCGAAAGCTTTCGCGGGTCGAGGAATGGTAATCGGTGTCATTGAACATCACGCCGATCGGGGCGGGCTTGTGGGCATCGAGAAAGCCGGCGATGGTTTCGCGGATGTCGCCGATCACCAGCTTGGCCTGTGGCACCCGGGCTTGCAGCGCGGCCTGGTCCATCCGGTATTGCTTGGCGGCGAACCAATAGGGCAGGTCATAGGCGCCTTCCGGCTCTGGCATGCCGGCGCCGGTGTCAAAGCCGTAGCATTCGACGGCGACCCCGGTTACCGCCTTCACATGTTCGGCAAAGTCGCACATGTAGGCCAGCCCGTTGCCGCCGGCGACGCCGAACTCGATGGCCGAGATCCGGTCATGGCCCAGTGCCTTGCCCAGCCGCGCGGCATTGAGCATGCACCAGGCGTAATGCGGGCGCTCGACGGCCAGCATGTCGACCTGGAAATCGACCGAATACTTCATCCGCGACGCGGTGGCGCGGATCAGCTTGCGGGTCAGCGCCCCGGCCATGGAATTGCGAAACTCGCGCGAATAAAGCAGGTCGGAAATCATCGCCTTCATGCGGTACCCCATATATGACAGCCGGCGCGGCGTGCTGCCGGCCGGGATAAAATACGTCGGGCCGGACGATGGCCCAAGGATTGCGCGCGGTATGGCCAACAATTGTGGCGATTTTGCGAGCGATGGCCGGGTGGATTGCGGCCCGAATCCCGGGGCTGACCCAAGATACCCGCTTGCCCCGCCGCCGCCGCGCGGGCATTCTGAACCGGACAAGACCAACCGCCCATCCTTGAATGGGACAGGGCACCGCCCTACTTGATTAGCCTGACAGGAACTGGTGAGTGCTGCCGCAAAGCGGGGCCGTGCCAGTTTGCCAAGAATAAGGAAAGAGCATGCAAGACCCCCTCAACTCAAGCTATCCCGTGCTTCCGCTGCGCGATATCGTGGTCTTCCCGCATATGATCGTGCCGCTTTTCGTGGGCCGTGAGAAATCGGTTCGCGCGCTGGAAGAGGTGATGGCCGACGACAAGCAGATTCTGCTGTCGAGCCAGATCGACCCCGCCGTCGATGACCCCGAAGCCTCGGGCATCTACAAGGCGGGCGTGCTGGCCAACGTTCTGCAACTGCTCAAGCTGCCCGATGGCACCGTCAAGGTGCTGGTCGAAGGCGTGGCGCGGGTGCGTATCGTCGAATACCTGGAAAACGAAGAGTTTTTCGAGGCGCGTTGCGATTACCTGACGGAAATGCCGGGTGACCAGGCGTCGATTGAGGCGCTGCTGCGCACCGTCGCGGCCGAGTTCGAGCGCTATGCCAAGGTCAAGAAGAACATCCCCGAAGAGGCGCTTGTCGCCGTGTCCGAGACCGAGGAGCCGGCCAAGCTGGCGGACTTGGTGGCCGGGCATCTGGGCATCGAGGTCGATCAGAAGCAGGATCTGCTGGAAACGCTGTCGGTCTCGGAACGGCTGGAAAAGGTCTATGGCCTGATGCAGGGCGAAATGTCCGTCCTTCAGGTCGAGAAAAAGATCAAGACCCGGGTCAAGAGCCAGATGGAGCGCACCCAGCGCGAATATTATCTGAATGAGCAGATGAAGGCCATTCAGAAGGAGCTGGGCGACGGCGAGGACGGCGCCAACGAGATCGCCGAGCTGGAAGAGAAGATCGCCGGCACCAAGCTGTCGAAAGAGGCCAAGGAAAAGGCCGAGGCCGAGCTGAAAAAGCTCAAGAACATGAGCCCGATGTCGGCCGAAGCCACGGTTGTGCGCAATTACCTCGACTGGATGCTGTCGATCCCCTGGGGTGTGAAAAGCCGCGTCAAGAAGGATCTGAACAAGGCGCAGGGCGTGCTTGATGACGATCACTACGGTCTGGAAAAGGTCAAGGAACGCATCGTCGAATACCTTGCGGTGCAGCAGCGCTCGAAAAAGCTGAAGGGCCCGATCATGTGCCTTGTCGGCCCTCCGGGCGTGGGCAAGACCTCGCTGGGCAAATCCGTCGCCAAGGCCACGGGACGCGAGTTCATCCGCATCAGCCTCGGCGGCGTGCGGGACGAGAGCGAGATCCGCGGCCACCGTCGGACCTACATCGGCTCGATGCCGGGCAAGATCATCCAGGCGCTGAAGAAGGCCAAGACCACCAATCCGCTCATCCTGCTCGACGAGATCGACAAGATGGGGCAGGACTTTCGTGGCGATCCGGCCTCGGCCATGCTCGAAGTGCTCGACCCGGAACAGAACGGCACCTTCGTCGACCACTATCTCGAAGTGGAATACGACCTGTCGAACGTGATGTTCCTGACCACCTCGAACAGCTACAACATGCCCGGGCCGCTGCTTGACCGGATGGAGATCATCCCGCTGGCCGGCTACACCGAGGACGAGAAGACCGAGATCGCCAAACGGCACCTGATCGGCAAGCAGATCAAGAACCACGGTCTGAAAAAGACCGAGTTCGAGCTGACCGACGAAGCGCTGTCGGACATGGTGCGCTATTACACCCGCGAGGCCGGGGTGCGGAACCTCGAGCGCGAGATCGCCAAGACCGCGCGCAAGGCGGTGACGCAGATCGTCAAGGGCGAGAGCGACAAGGTGGTCGTGAACTCCGGGAACCTCTCGGATTTCCTCGGCGTGCGCAAACACCGTTTTGGCCTGGCCGAGGATGAGCATCAGGTCGGGGTCGTGACCGGGCTGGCCTATACCTCTGTCGGCGGCGACCTGTTGCAGATCGAGGCGTTGCGCCTGCCGGGCAAGGGCCGGATGAAGACCACCGGCAAACTCGGCGACGTGATGAAGGAATCGATCGACGCGGCCTCGAGCTACGTGCGCTCGATCTCGCCGCAGATCGGGGTCAAGCCGCCGAAGTTCGAAAAGTGGGACATCCACGTCCACGTGCCCGATGGCGCCACTCCCAAGGACGGCCCCTCGGCCGGTCTGGCGATGGTGACCTCGATCGTCTCGGTGCTGACCGGCATTCCGGTGCGCAAGGACATCGCCATGACCGGCGAGGTCAGCCTGCGCGGCAATGCGATGCCGATCGGCGGGCTGAAAGAGAAGCTGCTGGCGGCGCTGCGCGGCGGGATCAAGACGGTCTTCATTCCGGAAGAGAATGAAAAGGACCTGGCGGATATCCCCGACAACGTCACCTCGGGGCTCAAGATCATTCCCGTCAACCATGTTTCGGACGTGCTGGAACAGGCGCTGATCCGCAAGCCCGAACCGGTGGAATGGGATGAGGCTGCCGAAGAAGAGGCCGCAGCCCGGCGCGCGCTCTCGAAGGGAGACGACACGACGAGCGCCGTGGCGCACTGAGCCTGTCGCGAGAGAAATGATTGAGGCCGTCCGATCCGCTCGGGCGGCCTTTTTCATGCGGGGACAACCCGAGGCCGTTGTGCGATTGCGCCGCGCCAAAGACCACAAGGAGCATCGGCAGAAGCGCCGTTGCTGGCCAAGGATGCGCGGACCGCCTCGGGCCTGACCGCGACGACCACGGGCCGGACAGCGGGCTGCCGGCCCGCGCCGCGTTGGCAACGCGCGCCGCGCAAGTGACTGCGATCAATGATGCCTTCATCTTTGCAGACCGCCTTTCCCTACGCCGCCAGAGGTGGGCGCCGCCGGTGCAACCGGTCACGCCTTCGCCGGTCCGGCGGGGATCTCACGCACCGGCGGTCGGGCCGGGCAGACAGGGGCAGGGGCGCGGGATTGGCGGTGCGGAATTTTCTCCCGATCCCCTCTTGCACGGCCCGAAAAGGGGCGTTAATAGACGCGCTACCGGGTGATTAGCTCAGTGGTAGAGCGCTTCGTTCACATCGAAGATGTCAGGAGTTCAAATCTCTTATCACCCACCACCTCCCCCCCTTGCGACCAAGAACACCATTGCCCCAACCGCACTGCCTCCGTTCCCGCCGAACAGACTGGGTTGCGCGGATAGCCGGCAGAGGGAGGAAACCGGAAAAAGAGCTTTGATCAATCCGGGCATCAGGGCGCGCGGGCGATCTTGCCACCGGTTCGGTTACAAAAGACCGCCTTTCAGAGCCCGGGCAACAGCCTCGAGCATTGTCCGCGCCCCGAGCTTGCGCCGAACGTTGCTGCTGTGTAGGTCGACTGTGGCAACAGAGATATCGAGGTCGAAAGCGAGCTGATCACGCCGCTGACCTTTCATCAGGCCGCGCAGGACTTCCGCTTCGCGGGCGGTCAAGACGGCCTTTTCCTCGGGAGCGTAGGCCGCGGCTTTCAGGGCTGGCAGCTCCTCGGTTGTCGCGATGACAAGGACATGTCGCCCGCCGTTGGATTGAGGCAAAAAATTCACCTGCATCCCGGGCAAAATTCGTCCGTCGGCACCGCGGACCTGGGGCAGGTCCAATGTGTTCGCCCGGCCGTATGTGGCATCCGTGGCAAGTCCGACACCGGCCTGGAACTGCGCGGCCATCGGACCGCTCAGCGTCACGACCTGATCGTTGCGAAAGATGAAATTCGGGTGTTGCCGCAGCAGGAAATCCGCCAGTCCGTTCAGGCGAAGCAAGCGGCCCTCATGGTCCAGCTCGAACATCGGAACTTCGCCGTTCAGGGAACCGTCCGCGGCCGCGATGTCACGAACCCGGTTTCTGATCAGCTCCCGCCTGATTGCGTGCATTCGACCGAGGTCGGACTGGCGCCGATTGAGCAGCGCCATCTCATCGTCGGAAAAATCGCCGGCGTGCTTGCCCTTGTGAAAGGCCGTGACGACCCGCCCGTCCCGGGTGTCTTGCACCAGCCCGAGACACCAGAAGCGCTCGAGGCGATTCTTCACGATGAACTCGTTGTACATCAGGCTTTTCTGAAACGTCTCGGGGCTTACGAACTGGGTCAGCCGAAAGGCGCCCGTGCCGATCCTTTCATCATTGACCTGGGCCATCCACGGATCGCGGCGCATGAACTCGGCGTAGTCGTCATTGGTTTCGGGCTGCGTCCCGGCGCTTACTTCCTGAAGGTCACCGGGATGCAGCCAGAAGAACATTGCCGACGGCACATCCATGTCGCGGGCCAATTGCCGGGGCAGTGTCTCGAAGAGTTCGTTGTCAAGGGCCGCATCATAAATCTCGTGATGGGTAAGTTTTTCGTTCATTTGGGCATACTTACGACGCTGGACTGCCTTCGCCCGAAAGGTGGCAGAACTTTCGGGCGTGAGCAACATCTTGTGAACCGGGGCCCGTTCGGCGATCCCGCCTGGCCGGGCGCACGTCTCACGCGCGATCATCCGCCTCCGCGCTGGCATCGGGCCGCCGGGGCGGGTAAAGCTGTTTCCAGTCTGACTGCCCGGCGTGCCGGAGGGGTCGGAAGGTGCCGGCGCGCAGGGCTGACAGGGAGTGGAACACATGAAATTTTCGGCAAATCTCGGGTTTCTCTGGGCCGACAGGCCTTTGCCAGAGGCGATCCGGGCGGCCAAATCGGCGGGGTTCGATGCCGTCGAATGCCACTGGCCCTATGACACGCCGGCCCAGGAGGTGCGCGCCGCGCTGCGCGAGACCGGGCTGGAGATGTTGGGCCTCAACACCGCGCGGGGCGACCTGGCGGCGGGCGACAACGGGCTGTCGGCGCTGCCCGGGCGCGAACCCGAGGCGCGTGCCGCGATTGACGAGGCGCTGGCCTATGCCAGCGAAATCGGCGCGCGGAACCTGCATGTGATGGCCGGTTTTGCCGCCGGCCCGGCGGCGCAGCGCGCTTTTGTCGACAACCTGGCCTATGCCTGCCAGGAGGCGGCCGACGCCGAGATCACGATCCTGATCGAGCCGCTCAACCGCTATGACGCGCCGGGCTATTTCCTGACCACAACGGCGCAGGCGGATGAGGTGATCCGCGCCGTCGGGGCGCCGAATCTGAAACTGATGTTCGATTGTTATCATGTGCAGTTGATGGAGGGCGATTTGAGCCGCAGGCTCGAGGCGCTGCAAGCGCAGATCGGTCATATCCAGTTTGCCTCGGTGCCCGATCGCGGCGCGCCCGATCATGGTGAGGTCAATTACGCCCATGTCTTTCAGGTGATCGAGAGGCTTGGCTTTCCCATGCCGCTTGGCGCCGAATACAAGCCCGCCGGCGCGACCGAGGACAGCCTCGGCTGGCTGACGGCGCTGCGCTGATCCCGGCGCCGGGGCGCGCTTTTCCGGGCCATCGCGGCGCATGCGCCGGGGGCCGGATCGGGGCAGGTGACCACTAAAGGAACCGCCAAGCTGCTATTGGAAAAGCCTGCCGCCTCTCTGCGGTCATTTCCGTCTGACCGGGCGGCAATTCGGGCTGGCGTCCGCGCTCCGGGCGTGGTCGTGATCCACCTCAGGGCCGTTTGCGCAGGAACGCCGCGGCCAGAGCGAGTGCAGGAGAGCGGATATGACGGCCCGGATCATCGATGGCAAGGCCTTTGCGGCCAAAGTGCGGGGACAGGTAGCAGGGCAGGTGACCCGGCTCAGCGAGGACCACGGGCTCACGCCAGGGCTGGCGGTGGTGCTGGTGGGCGAAGATCCGGCCAGCGAGGTCTATGTACGCAACAAGGGCAAGCAGACCGTCGAATGCGGCATGGCCTCCTTCGAGCACAAGCTTGACGCCCGCACCTCCGAGGCAGAGCTTCTGGCGCTGATCGCGCAGCTGAACGCCGATCCGGCGGTGCATGGCATCCTGGTGCAGCTGCCGCTGCCCGATCATCTGAACGAGGATCTGGTGATCAACGCCATCGCACCCGAAAAGGACGTTGACGGCTTTCACATCTCGAATGTCGGCCTGCTGGCCACCGGGCAGAAGGCAATGGTGCCCTGCACGCCGCTGGGCTGCCTGATGATGCTGCGCGAGGCGCATGGCAACCTGTCGGGGCTGAATGCCGTGGTGGTCGGCCGGTCGAACATCGTCGGCAAACCGATGGCACAGCTTCTGCTGCGCGACAGTTGCACAGTGACGCTCGCCCATTCCCGCACCCGCGATATCGAGGCGCTCTGCCGCCAGGCCGATATCCTGGTGGCCGCCGTGGGCCGGCCGCAGATGGTGACCGGTGATTGGGTCAAGCCCGGCGCCACGGTGATCGACGTCGGCATCAACCGCATCGACGCGCCGGAAAAGGGCGAAGGCAAGACCCGGCTCGTGGGCGACGTGGATTTCGCCTCGGCCGCCGCCGTGGCCGGCGCCATCACCCCGGTGCCCGGCGGAGTGGGGCCGATGACCATCGCCTGCCTGCTGGCCAATACGCTGACCGCCTGTTGCCGCAGCCACGGTCTGCCCGAACCCGACGGCCTGACCGCCTGATCCCCTGACAGACAAATTCGCCCGGAGCCCCCAATGAGCAAATATGCCCTCACCGTTGCCTGCCGTTCGACCCGCGGCATCGTCGCCGCCATCGCCGGATACATGGTCGGGAACGGCTGCAACATCACCGACAGCGCCCAGTTCGACGACATGGAGACCGGCAATTTCTTCATGCGTATCAGCTTCACCAGCGAAGACGGCGTCGACCTGGCGACCCTGCGCGCCGGCTTTGTCGACACCGCGGCCGAGTTCGACATGACCTGGGATTTCCATGACGAGGCCGAGAAGATGAAGGTCATCATCATGGTCTCGCGCTTCGGCCATTGCCTGAACGATCTGCTTTATCGCTGGCGCATCGGTGCGCTGCCGATCGACATCGTGGCGGTGATCTCGAACCACATGGACTATCAGAAGGTGGTGGTGAACCACGACATCCCGTTCCACTGCATCCGGGTGACCAAGGAAAACAAGCCGCAGGCCGAGGCGGCGATCATGCAGGTGGTGGAAGAGACCGGCGCCGAACTGGTGGTGCTGGCGCGCTACATGCAGATCCTGTCGGACGAGATGTGCCAGAAGATGTCGGGCCGGATCATCAACATCCACCACTCGTTCCTGCCGTCGTTCAAGGGTGCGAACCCCTACAAGCAGGCGTTTCAGCGCGGCGTCAAGCTGATCGGCGCGACCTCGCATTACGTCACCGCCGATCTCGACGAGGGGCCGATCATCGAACAGGACATCGTGCGCGTCACCCACGCCCAATCGCCCGAGGATTACGTCTCGCTCGGGCGCGACGTCGAAAGCCAGGTGCTGGCCCGGGCGATCCACGCGCATATTCACCGCCGGGTCTTTCTCAACGGCAACAAGACGGTGGTCTTTCCGGCCTCGCCGGGCTCCTACGCCTCCGAGCGCATGGGATGAGCGCCGGACCGGATCAGCGCATCACGAAGGGATTGGCCATCGGCCGGTCCGAGGTGCTGATCCAGGTGGTCTTGGTACGGGTGTAGTCCTGGATCGCCTCGATCCCGGCCTCGCGCCCGTAGCCGGACTGGCCATAGCCGCCAAACGGCGCGATCGGCGACACCGCGCGGTAGGTGTTCACCCAGCATATCCCCGCCTTGAGCCGCGCCGAGACCCGGTGCGCGCGGGCGAGGTTTTCGGTAAAGACGCCCGAGCCGAGGCCGAACGGCGTGTCATTGGCCAGGGCGATTGCCTCTTCCTCGCTGTCGAACGGCAGCAGCGACATCACCGGGCCGAACATCTCGACATGCAATGTCGCGGTGTCGGGGCCGGCGCATTCCACCAGCGTCGGGGGCATGTAGTTGCCGGGACGCGCGAGCGGCGCGCCGCCAAAGCGGATCGTCGCGCCCTGGGCCGTGGCGGCGGCCAGCGTGGCCTCGATCTTCGCGATCTGCGCCGCGGTGCAGAGCGGGCCGATCTGCGTCTGCGCCTCCAGCGGGTCGCCAATGGTGACCCCGGCCATCTTTTCCTCGATCCGGGCGACAAGCGCGTCGAAGACCGGGCGATGCACCAGCCCGCGCGAACCGGCGACACAGCTCTGCCCGGAGGCGCCGAAATTGCCCGCAATCAGCCCGTTGGCCGCACCTTCGAGATCGGCATCCTCGAACACCAGGATCGGGGATTTTCCGCCGAGTTCCAGCGTCGTCACCGCGAAGCTTTCGGCCGAATTGCGCACCACATGGCGCGCCGTCTCGGGCCCGCCGGTAAAGGCGATCCGGTCGACCCCGGGGTGACGGGTGAGCGGAATGGCACAGGCCTCGGCGTCACCGGTCAGCACCGAGACGACGCCGGGCGGAAATCCCGCCTCCTCGATCAGCCGGGCAAACTCGAGCATCGGGGCGGGGGCCACCTCGGAGGCTTTCAGAACCACCGCACAGCCCGCCGCCAGGGCCGGGCCGAGCTTGGTGGCGGTCAGGAACATCTGCGCATTCCAGGGTACGATCGCCACAACCACACCAATCGGCTCGCGGCGGGTAAAGACATGCATGTCGGGTTTGTCGATCGGCAGCACCGCGCCTTCGATCTTGTCGGCGAGGCCGGCGTAATAGCGATAATAATCGCCCACATAGGCGGTCTGGCTGGCGGTTTCGGCCAGGAGCTTGCCACTGTCCGTGGTCTCGATCCGGCCGATCCCGGCGGCGTGTTGTTCGATCAGATCGGCGAGGCGATGGAGCAGCTTGCCGCGCGCGGTCTGGCTGAGGTCACGCCAGGCCGGATCGGTCAGCGCGCGGCGGGCGGCGGTCACGGCGCGGTCGATGTCCGCAGGCGCCGCGCAGGCGAAAGTCGCCCATTCCTCACCGGTCGCGGGGTTTAGCGTGCTCATGGTCTGGCCATCCGCGCCCTCGATCCATTGGCCGTCGATGAAAAGCTGGTAATGCGGTGTGTCGGTCATCTGATCCCTCATTGAAAGGCCGGCATAACTTCGTCGATGAACCGCGCGAGCGAGGCGCGCTTGCGCTCGAAGCTCATGCCGCTGTCGATCCAGAAGGCGAATTCATCGTAGCCCAGGGCCTCGTAGGCCTTGATCCGCCGCGTCACCTCCGGCGCGGTGCCGATGGTCAGATCGCGCGCAAGGTTTTCCGGCGCCATCATCGCATTGCCGGCGATTTCCGCCGCCGAAAGCGGCGCGATCAGTCCTTGTTCCACTGGTCGCTTGTTCTGGAACCAGGCCCCGAAATAACAGTAGAAGCGCGACAGATCCCGCGCGGCCTGCGCCACGTCGTCGCCGTCGGCTCCGACATAGGTGTGGTGCAGCAGCATGATTTTCGGCCGCGCGCCATCGTGGCTGGCGCAGGCGGCGTCAAACCGGGACATCAGGGTTTCGATCTCGCGCATTCCCTGCCAGAGCGGGGTGACCTGGATGTTGAACCCGTTGTGCACGCCGAATTCATGGCTGTTGGGGTCACGTGCGGCAATCCAGATCGGCGGGCCGCCGGGCTGTGCCGGTTTCGGCGCCGAGGTGGTGGCGGGAAAGGCGAAATACTGGCCGTCATGGACGCAGTCCCCGGCCCAGAGCCGGGGCAGAAGCGGCGTCATCTCGCGCATTCGCTGGCCGGCTTCCCAGGCGTCCATGCCGGGCATCAGACGCTCGTATTCATAGGCATAGGCCCCGCGCGCCACGCCAAGCTCGATCCGTCCACCGGTCATCAGATCGGCGGCGGCGGCTTCTCCGGCGAGCTTGATCGGATGCCAGAACGGCGCGATCACCGTGCCGGTGCCAAGCCGGACCCGTTTCGTGTGATGGGCGAGGTTGACCAGCGTCGTCAGAGGGTTGGGCGCAATGGTGAATTCCATGCCGTGATGCTCGCCGGTCCAGATGGCACGCATGCCGGCGGCATCGGCCATCTTGCAAAGTTCGATGAATTCATCGTTCAGCCGGGCCTGCGGCTGGTCGGGCGTGAGCCGTTCCATATGCACGAAGAGCGAGAACTCCATGGGTCAGGTCCTTTCAGACGGGGTGTGAACATCGCCGCGCTGGCCATCGCCGAGGTAGAAGCCAAAGCTGCGGCTGCCGGCCTCGCGCGCGAAACGCGCCATCATGTCGGCGATGGGCGGGGCGGTGTAGGTCAGATGCGGCAGCGCGGCGGTGGCGATGGCCTCGATGTCGCCGGCGGGCGTGGCCTCGGTGGTGGCGCGCAGATAGGTGAAACGGGTGTCCGCCACGTCAAAGACGGAATAGGCGGCGTGCAACCGGGCCGGCAGCCCCCGTCCGGCCAGGTCCTGCGACAAGTCGTGCCGCAGCCGGCCCCGGTCGGGCAGCGCGACCTGTGGCGGGCGGTGGCCGTGCGGCGTGCGCTCCAGCAGGACACGGTCGCCGCGTTCGAGGATCGCGCCGCAGATCGTGGCACCGGGGCGGCGCTCCAGCGCCGCGCGTTCCAGCCCGAGGCTGAAATACTGGCCGCCGGCATAGCCCAGCCCGCGCCCTTCGGCACAGGCGAAATCCTGCACCCGGCCAATCAGGATGCTGTGGTCGCCGGCGTCGAGCACCCGTTCCGTGGTGCAGGAAAATTGCGCCAGCGCGCCCTCGATCAGCGGATTGCCACGGGCGTCGCTGCGGTGCGGTACACGGGCAAAACGGTCGCCCTTGAAGCTGGCAAAGGTATTGGAAACCTCCTGCTGGCCTTCGGCGAGGATATTGACGGCAAACTCCGTGCAGGTGGCAAAGCGGTCATGGGTCGAAAGGAACTTGCCCGGACAGACCAGAAGAAGCGGCGGATCGAGCGCGACGGAGGTGAAGGAATTGGCGGTAAAGCCCAGCGGCCGGCCGTCGTCCGTGCGGCTGGTGACGACGGTGACGCCGGTCATGAAACTACCGAAGGCGCGGCGCAGCGCACGCGGGTCGAGGGCGGTCATGGCAGAACCTCCGTGGCCAAGTCGATGAGCGCGGCATTGACGTCTCCGGCATGGGTCATCGGCATCATGTGAGCGGCGCCCGCGGCGATCCGCACGCGGCCCCGTGGCGCCAGGCGGGCCATGGTGTCCGACATCTGCGGGGTGGAGTTGGGCTCCAGCGCGCCGGTCATGAAGAGCACCGGGCAGGGCAGGCGGGCCAGGGCTTCGCGGGCCGGGCCCTGGGCGCGGGCAAAGGCAGCATAGGCCATCCTGTAACCTGCCGGATCGACGGCGCGCAGCCAGTCGCCGCAGGCGTGGCGCTCTGGCGTCTCGTCCGGACCGAACCAGCGCGCCAGCGTCGGCCCGGGATCGGCCGCGCGTTCGCCGTCGAGGCTGGCGGCGCGGGCCTCGACCGCTGCGGCGGCCGCGGCATCACGTTCGAACACTGCGTTCAGCGCCGCCACGCCGCGGACCATTTCAGGATGACGCACGGCCATGTCGAGCGCGATCATCGCCCCCATCGAATGACCGACGATCAGCGCCGGTTCGGCCAGAACGGCCAAGGCCGCCTCGGCGTAGTCGGCCAGCGCCATCGGCACGGCCGGCCGGGGGCTTTCGCCATGGCCCGGCAGGTCGGGCGCGGTCACCCGGTAGCGGCGGGACAAGGCGTCGATCTGCCGGTTCCAGGCCTCGGCGCGCAGGCCGACACCATGCAGGAGTAAAACCGGCGGGCCCTCGCCGCAGCGGATCGCGGCCAGCCCGCCGATCTCAGACCGCGGCCGGGTTGTCCAGGTCATGGCCCAGGTCCTTCAGGTCTTGGTAGCGGTCGCCAATGCGGTGATGCGGCCGGCCGCCGGTGGCGGCGCCCAGCACGACGACGATCTCATCGGCGCGCGGCGCGTCGGGAATGGCGAACTGGAGCGTCAGATAATGCGAGCGGCGGCCGGCATCGTCCTTGTCCATCAGCGGCACCATGATCGGCGCATTGGCCGGGCCACGGGTGTTGGTGAATGCGAGGTAGGATTTCGCGGCCACCGCCTCGCGGTAGTGATTGCCGAACCGCAGCGTGTGGATCAGCCCGGAGGCATGTTCGATCTCGCCGTCAAGGCCCACCACCGCCGCCTTGCCATAGGCCTCGATCGCCGCGCCGCTTCCGGCAAGGCGGATCATCCGCTCGGTCAGCAGAGCGCCCAGAACTGGGCCATAGGCCTGGATCTCGGGCTTCAGGTTCTCGACGAAACGGCCCGCCCAGGGGTTGCTGACCACGGCGGCCACGGCGAACATGCGCCAAGGTGGGTCCGCGGGGCGAAACCCCTCGATCAGAACGTCTTCGGCATAGGTTACGATTTTGCGGATTTCGGGGCGCATGGTCACTCCTGTTCGTGTGACCAAACGCTAGAAACCCGTGGCTTTTTTCACAAACGAAGGATTTCCCCCCTTAGCCATTAGCAAGACTTATGGCTAAGTTGACCTCATGGCCAATTCACTTCCTCCCCTGACCTGGTTCCGCTCGTTCGAGGCGGCGGCGCGGCATCTGAGCTTTACCGCCGCGGCGGAAGAGATCGGCATGACCCAATCGGCGGTCAGCCAGCAGGTCAAATCGCTCGAGATGCGTCTTCGGGTGCCGCTGTTCGTGCGGCAGCCGCGCGGGCTGGCGCTGACAGATCACGGAAGGCGGCTTCTGCCCGAGGTCGGCGCGCCGCTCGAGGCGCTGGCCGCGGCCACCGCCCGGTTCGAAGCCGGGCCGGGGACCGATCTGCTGACCGTCGCCACCTCGGTCAGCGTGGCGCAATGGGTGATCGCGCCGCATCTGCCGGATTTCACTGCCCGCCACCCCGAGATCCGGGCGCGGTTCCTGAGCGCGATCTGGCCCGATGATTTCCAATCCGCCCGCGCCGATGTGGAAATCCGTTTCGGGTCTCTCAAACAGGTGGGCAGCGATGCCGAGCTATTGCTGCCAAACCGGCTTGTGGCGCTGAAGTCGCCAGGTCTGTCCGGGGCGCTCGCCGATCTGCCGCTGATCGAGGCGGTGGGCACGTCGAGCGGCTGGCGCGCCTGGGCCGAGATACAGGGCGGCGGCGCGCTGCATCCGACGCTCTATGCCGATACCTATGGAATGGCCCTGCAACTCGCCGCACATGGCAACGGGGTGGCGCTGGTGAGCGAGCTACTGGCGCAGCATGCGGTCATGACCGGGCTGGTGCAGCGCGCGCACCCGGGCTCGATCCCCTGTCAGGAGGGGTATTTCCTTTCGGTCAAAGAACATCGCGCCGCCGCCACGGCCTTTCGAAGCTGGCTGCTGGAACAGCTCGGCAGGTGATCTGCCACGGTTGAATCGACAGGCGCGGTCTACCTCGAAAGGATAGGGGCGCACACCGGATGCGCGGCCCGGCTACCCGGGCGATCAATGGCGCCTGTCCGGTCTTTCGTGCGACATATGCCTTGTCCATGTGTCTCTTCGGGCTGCGGTGAAATTAATGAATGTACGTTTGGCGATACCGTATGCACGGGCGGTAAAAAGTGTCCTTGTTTCCTTCTTGCTCCTGCTGACCACCGCGCTTGTCGCGGCGGCGCAGGAGCTCATCCTTCAGCCGGTGGGAGCGCCGCAGGTGACCGGCGCCGGAGCCGGCAAGCGCGCCGTGTGGCGCAATGCCGGCACGGTCGGCGGCGCGACGGTGGACATCGTCGGCGTGATGACCGACGCGGCGCTCGATCACAGTCTGACCACCGGCAATGGCCAGATCCAGATCACCTCGGCCGCGCAGGACGTGCATTACCTCGACATGTATATCTACAGCGCCGGCACCTATGATCTTGCCAGCGACAGCGGCGGCGTTCCGGTCATCGCCGACGTGCATATCCAGATCAACGATATCGACGGGCCGTCCAACGAACAGGTCTATGTCGAATTGTGTTCGGGCCAGGTGGAATACGTCCGCATCGACCGCAACGCCACCACCCGCCGCTCCTTCGTGGCCGGGCCGGCGCCGGTGGGCACCGAAATCTTCGTTCTGTCGGGCGATCGGAATTACAGCAATCAGCCGGTCTCGGGCCTCGAGATCTATTACCCGCAGACCTCGGTGTTCCGTTTCGGCCGCACCGCCAACAGCCGGTTTCTGGTGCGCCTGGCCAACCCGACCTATGACGAGGCCGATACCTTCGATCTGAAATGCGGCGATTTCCGCACCATCACGCTGGTCGATGACCTCAAGGAACAGGTGTTGGGCCAGCCGGTGACGCTCAACATCCTCTACAACGACACCGTGTCGACCGAAAACAACAATGGTCCGGCCAACGCGTCCCGCTTGCCGAGCACCTACGGCAACCAGGCGGTGGATCTGATCGCGCCGACCGGGGCGATCAACCAGGTGACCGACAGTTCCGGCCATCTGGTCGGTTTCGACGTCATCGGAGAAGGCACCTGGAGCTACGATGACAACACCGGCGAGCTGACCTTCACCCCCTTTGCCGCCTTCTTCGGTGTGCCGACGCCGATCGACTATCGCTTTCAGCGCCCCGAGAACACCACCGGCGTGGCCTATTCGGCCCCGGCCCGAGTGTCCATCGACATCGGCGCGCTCGGTCTGCTCAAGACCGCGACGCTGGTCGACACCAACGTCAACGGCTATGCCGATCCGGGCGAGACAATCGCCTATGTCTTCACCGCCGAGAATTTCGGCAATGTCACTCTGACCAATGTCACCCTGGCCGAGACCCAGTTCAGCGGCAAGGGCGCCACGCCGGTGATGCAGTTCCAGGCGGCGACCGGATTGTCGCCGGAAGGCACGCTCGAACCCGGCGAGCGTGCGGTCTATACGGCGACCTACACCCTGGTGCCCGAAGACCTCGACACCACGATCAGCAATCAGGCCCGCGCCACCGCCACCACGCCGGGCGGCACCGAGGTCTCGGACCTGTCGGACTCCGAGAACCCGTCGGATGGCGATGGCGAGGCCCGGAACGGCCCCGGGGCGGGCCGGGACGATCCGACGACAATCTATGCCGGCTCTGGCCCGGACCGGGGCGATGCGCCGCTGAGTTACGGCGATCCGCAGCATGCCGACACCGCGCAATACCGCATCGGCGCGGTCAACGGCGACGGCGACAGCAGCGCCCAGCACAGCGCCGATGCCAGCGGCGACGATCTCGACGGCAATGACGACGATGACGAAACCATGCTGCCGCAGCTCTATGGCGGCCTGACGCGGACCGTCACCATCCCGGTGAGCGAGCCCGCGCCGGGCACCGGCCGCTTGCAGGTCTTTGTCGATTTCGGCGCCGATGGCAGCTTTCTGACGCCCGGCGATCAGGTTGGCACCGATCTGCGCGATGGCGGGCCGCAGGATCTTGACGGGGCGGTCAATGGCCAGATCAGCTTTGCCGTCGCAGTGCCGCCCACGGCGCCGCTGGTCCCGACCTTCGCGCGGCTGCGCTGGTCGAGCGTGGCCGGCCTGAATGCCATTGCCGCAGCCGCCGATGGCGAGGTCGAGGACCATGCGATCACGCTCAAGACCCCGCCCGATGCCGACCGGGGCGATGCGCCGGCCAGCTATGGCGATCCGCAGCATGTCGTCGAAGGGCCGGGTGCGCCGACCATCTATCTGGGCAGCGTGCCGCCGGATGTCGACCTGGTGTCGCAGGCGGGCGCAGGCGCCACCGGTGACGATCTTTACGGCAGTGACGACGAGGACGGCGTGACCCTGCCGCAGCTCTACGCCGGCGGTCTGACCGAAGTGACGGTGAATGTGGCCGAGCCCGCCGCCGGCACCGCCTACCTTCAGGCCTTCGTGGATTTCGACGGTGACGGCACATTTGCCGGCGAACAGGTGGCCAGCGATCTTCAGGACGGTGGCACGCTCGACAAGGACGGCGCGGTCAATGGCGCCATCACCTTTGAATTCACCGTGCCCGCCGGGGCCACCACGCTGCCCACCCATGCCCGGTTCCGCTGGTCCACCGATCTGACCGGCGCCGAGACCGCCTTTGACGGCGAGGTCGAGGATTACGGGCTGACGATCTCGTCCGATCCGCCGCCCTTCATCTGCGACGCGTCGCTCTATGCCTTCTCGACCAGGCGGACGACCCTGTCGCGGCTGACCTTCTCGGATGCCGGCGGCAGCTATGCGGTCACGGCGACGACGGTCGGCTCGACCGGGTCCAACCGGGACGGGCCCTGGGGGTTCAACGAGCTCGACGGCTATTTCTATGGCGTCGATCAGGGCCGCCGCAGGCTCTACCGCGTCGACGGCGGCGGCACGTTCACCGATCTCGGCAATATCTCGGGCGCCAGGACCGCGGCGGACGCGGGCGATATCCTGCCCAACGGCCGGATGATCTATGAGGTCGACGAGGCCAGGTGGCATATCGTCGACCTGAGCGGTGCGGGCGCAGCCACTGCGGTTGGCGATATCGATCTCAGCTTCGATGTCTTTCCGGATGATCTTGCCTACAACCCGATCGATGGACTGGTCTACGGCATCGACCGCTCCAGCCGCCGGCTGTTCAGTGTCGCGGTCAACCGCGGGGTGCCCGGCACCCGCACGCCGCAGCTGATCGGCCCCGCGATCTATTCCGGTGTTTTCGACTCCCTCTGGTTCGATCGGGACGGCCGGCTGTACGGCTATTCCAACTCGACCAACAATCTTTACCTGATCTCCACCGTCACCGGCGAGGCGCAGCTGATCATGACGCTGCCCTTCGACGAAGGCGACAGAAGCGATGGCGCTTCCTGTCGCGGTCCGGCACCGATCCCCTTTGGCGCGGTGTCGGGCAATGTCTTCGAGGATCGCGACGCCTCGGACATCAAGGAGGCAGGCGAGCCGAACTACGGCGCCGGCATCGGCCTGACGATCTTTGCCGACAATGGCACGCCGGCGAATTTCGGCGACGATCTGCAAATTGCGGTGACCGAGACACTGCCCGATGGCACCTACGGGTTCGGCGACCTGCTGATCAACACCACTTACCGTATCCTGCTGGACGAGACCGACCCCGATCTCGGCCCCGGCGCCACCATCGGCACCTCGAACCCGCTGACCTCGGTCGCGGTGGGCGGCAACGCCGCGACCGAAGATCAGGACTTCGGATTTGACGCCGCCGAGGCCGACCTCTCGATCACCAAGTTCGCCGCCGCCTCCGGCACGGCCACGCCGCGCAGTTCGGCCACACCGGGCGACCTGATCGACTGGGTGATCACCGTCGAGAACATCGGGCCGGGCTCGCCCTCGGGCGTCAAGGTGATCGACCGGATCCCCGACGGCTATGAATACGTCTCCGACAGCGCGCCCAACACCGGCGACACCTACGACCCGGCCACCGGGCTGTGGTTTGTCGACGAGATCCTCGCCGGCACCTCCGAGACGCTGACCGTGACCGTGCGGATGCGCGACACCGGCGAGACCACCAACCGCACGGAAATCGTCTACAGTTCGCTGCCCGATCCCGACAGCGATCCGGATGTCGGCCATCTGGTCGATGACCTCGGCGACGGCAGCGTCGACGACGACGAAGCCGCCTATGCGCTGGCCCGCATCGTCGATACGCGGCGCCTGGCGGGCCGGGTCTTCCTCGACACCGGCGCCGGCGGCGGGAGCGCCCATGACTCGCTGGTCAACGGCGCCGAAGCCGGCGTCGGCGGCGGAACCCTGCGCCTGATCGACAGCGCCGGAACCGAGATCGCCGCGCCGGTGATCGGCTCCGATGGCAGCTGGAGCGCCAGCCTGCCCAGCAGCGTCACCGGGGCGGTCACGCTGGAGCTGATCGCCGCCGAAGGCCGGATCGCGATTTCCGAACGCACCGCCGGGCTGCCCGCGCTGAGCAATGCCGATCCGCACGACGGGCGCTTTACCTTCACCCCCGATCCAGGCAGCGATTACACCGATCTCGATTTCGGCGTGATCGAAACGCCGCGGCTCACCCAGGATCAGGTTGCCGCGATCATGGCCGGCCAGGTGATCTCGCTGCCGCACCGCTACACCGCTAGCTCGGAAGCCACGGTCGCCTTTTCGACCAATGTGACCACCGAGGCCCCGGCCGGCGCCTATTCGATCGCGGTCTTCCGCGACACCGATTGCGACGGCGCCGCCGACAGCCCGCTGTCCGCGCCGGTGGGCGTCTCGCCCGGGGCCGAGCTGTGCCTCGTTGTGCGGGTCTCGGCCGGGGCCGGGGTCGGCGCTGGATCGGCGCTGACCTATGATCTGATCGCCACCACCGGCTTTGCCCGCACCAGCGCCAGCCATGTCACCCGCAACACCGACCGGATCGCCGCTTCGAGCGAGGCCGCCGTGGTGCTGCGCAAGACCGTGCGCAACCTGACGCTCGGTTCGGCAGAGGGCACCACCAGTGCGGGCGCGCCGGGCGATGTGCTGGCCTATCGCATCTACCTCGACAACACCTCGAGTGAGACGGTCTCGAACCTGACGATCCACGACCGGACGCCGCCATATACCGTGCTCGGCGCGGCGCCGGCCTCGCCCTCGGCCGTGGCGTCTCAGCTCAATTGCCTGCTGGTCGTTCCGGCCAGCGCGGCGCCGGGCTATGCCGGGGTGCTGCAATGGGATTGCAGCGGCATGCTGCCTCCGGGCGACAGCGGCTTTGTCAACTTCGAGGTGCGCATCCTCGACTAGCCGCCGGGCCGCGCCAAAAAAATGGGGCTGTCACCCGGCGGCCTGTCGTAGCACAGTGGCCCCGAAACGGATGAAGCCATTGGGGGCGCCGGGTGACGCAGGCCAAAGAGCAGATCAAAACCGCCGTGGTGGGCGCCGGGATCATCGGCACCAGCATCGCCCATGCGTTGCAACAGCGCGGCCATGCGGTGACGCTGATCGACCGGGATGCGCCGGGCCGCGGCGCCTCATTCGGCAATATGGCCTCGATCGCGGTTTCGGGGTTCATGCCGATTTCGCGGCCGCGGGTCTGGATGCAGGCGCCGGGTTGGCTGCTCGATCCAAAGGGGCCGATCCGGGTCGCGCCGGGCTATGCGCCGCGCCTTGTGCCCTGGATGCTGCGGTTTCTCTGGGCCGGGCGGCCGGGCCGGCTGCGTGCATTGCAGGGGCAGGGGGCGGCGCTCTGCGCCCGCGCCCTGGCCGACACCCGGGCGCTGCTCGGTGACATCGGGCTTGGCGATCACCTGAGCGAGACCGGTTGCCTCTCGCTCTATGCAACGCCGGCCGAATTTGCCGCCGACCGCGAAGCGCTCGAAATGCTGGACCGGTTCGGCTTCGGCTACGACCTGCTTGATGCCGAGACCCTGCGCGCCCGCGAACCCGCCCTCGGGCCGGGGCTGCACAAGGCGGTGCTGATGCCCGACAACCGAACCTTGCGTGACCCCCATGCCCTCGTTACCCGGCTGGCCGAGGTGGTGAAAGCTCGCGGCGGCCGACTGGTGCGCGCCACCGTCTCCGGGGTCGAACGCCGGGGCGCGGCCGCGACGGGGCTGCGTCTCGACGGCGGCGAAACGCTGGCGGCTGACCGCGTCGTGCTTGCCGCCGGGGCGCACACGGGGGCGCTGGCGCGGCAGTTGGGCGAGCCGATCCCACTCGAGACCGAGCGCGGCTATCACACCCAGATCGGCCGCCCGGGGATCAGCCTGACCCATGCGCTGATCTGGCCGGCGCGGGCCTTCATGGTTTCGCCCACCGGCGGCGGCATCCGCATCGGCGGGACCGTGGAATTCGCCGGTCTGGAGGCGCCGCCGAACTGGCGCCGCGCCGAGATCACCGCGCAGCGGGCAAAGACGATCCTGCCGGGGCTCAGGCTGGAAGAAACCAGCCGCTGGATGGGCCATCGCCCGGCGCTGCCCGACACCATCCCGGTGATTTCGCCCTCGGCACGGGCGCCCGGTGTCTTTTACGCCACCGGCCATGGCCACCTAGGCATGACCCAGGCGGCGACCACCGCTCAGCTGATGGCCGATCTGGTCACCGGCGCCGCGCCGCCGATCGACATGGCGCCGTATCGCATTGACCGGTTCTGAAAACTCAGCGGCCCTGAAGCACGTCCTGCCACTCCGGCGTGCGGTCGATTTGCGCCTTGGTAAAGGGGCAGAGCGGCACGATCTTGCGGCCTTCGGCGCGGGCGTCGGCGACGGCCCGCTCGACCAGCCGGCGCCCGGCGCCGGTGCCGCGCAGGGCATCGGGCACGGCGGTGTGGTCGATGATGATGGCCGCGCCGCCAAGGCGGGAATAGGTCAGCTCTGCCGTCCCGCCCTCCTGGCGGAGCATATAACGGCCCTTGCTGTCGTTCTCTTCGCGGGTGATTTCGGGGTCGGACATCGGGGCTCCTGACAGCTGCGTTGCGCCCCGGCACCCTGCGACAGGCGCCGACCGGGGGTCAACCGGCGGGGTGTGACATCTGAACCCGAAGCGCGCTGTCCTGCCGCGCCCGGCGACACCCCGCTTGACTTTTCCGCCGGCAGAGCGCATCTGAGAGGTGTCGCTGCGCTGCCGCGTGAGCATGCCGCCCCCTTGCAAGGGGCTCTCAGCGACAGCGATTTTCAGTTCCCCATCACGCAGGGTTCCTGACGCGACGGCCGGATGCGGCGGGACACGCCCGCACGTCCAGAGGCCCCGCGCACCCTCACAGGGCTGCGGATGCGGCCTGCAACAACGGGCTCGCCGGTCTCCCCCGGTGCGGCTCCGAAGGATACGACTTGTTCGATTTCGACATGCTGGGCTTGGCGCCCGCGCTCAACGATGCGCTGACCCGCGCAAAATTCGACAAACCCACGCCGATCCAGGCCAAGGCGATTCCGCTGGCCATGGAAGGCCACGACATCCTGGGCCTGGCCCAGACCGGCACCGGCAAGACCCTGGCCTTTGGCCTGCCGCTGATCGACCACATGCTGGCCGAGCCCGGCAAACCGGCGCCCAAGACTGCCAAGGCGCTGATCCTCGCGCCGACCCGCGAACTGGTGAACCAGATCGCCGACAGCCTGAAGAACCTGACCCATGACACCCGCATCCGGGTGGTCACCGTGGTCGGCGGCCAGTCGATCAACCGCCAGATCAACGCCCTGGCGCGCGGCACCGACATCCTTGTCGCCACGCCCGGCCGGCTGATCGATCTGATGGACCGCCGCGCCGTGGATCTGGGCCAGGTGCGGCACCTGATCCTCGACGAGGCTGACCAGATGCTCGACCTGGGCTTCATCCATGCCCTGCGCAAGATCGCGCCGCGGCTGGGTACGCCACGCCAGACCATGCTGTTCTCGGCCACCATGCCGAAACAGATGGAAGAGCTGTCGCGCGCCTATCTGACCGATCCGCGCAAGGTGCAGGTCTCGCCTCCGGGCAAGGCCGCCGACAAGATCACCCAGTCGGTGCATTTCCTCGACAAGGCCGCCAAGCCGACCAGGCTGCGCGAGATTCTGTCGCGCGACACCGAGGCGCTGACGCTGGTGTTCTCGCGCACCAAGCACGGGGCCGAAAAGCTGATGAAGGGGCTGGTCGCCGATGGCTACAACGCCGCCTCGATCCACGGCAACAAGAGCCAGGGCCAGCGCGACCGGGCAATCAAGGGCTTCCGCGAGGGGGACATCAAGGTGCTGGTGGCGACCGATGTGGCGGCGCGCGGCATCGACATTCCGGGCGTGGCCTATGTGGTGAACTACGATCTGCCGGAAGTGCCCGACAGCTATGTGCACCGCATCGGCCGCACCGCGCGGGCCGGCCGTGAAGGCGAGGCGATTGCCTTCTGCTCGGCGGAAGAGGTCGATCTGCTGTTGCAGATCCAGAAGCTGATGAAGATCGAGATCCCGGTCGCCAGCGGCACCATGCCGGCGGCGGTCAAGGATCCGACCCGCGGCGGCAACCGCGGCCAGCGCCGCGGTGGCGGCGGTCGCCGGGGTCCGCAAGGCAATGCCGGCGCGCCCTCGGGCAACGGCGCCAAACGCCGCCGGCCGCGCCGTCGCAAGGCCGCCTGAATGGGAAAGGGCCGGGGGTTTCCCCGGCCTTTTCATTTGCGTCGGTGCGGCCGCCGCGCCGTTCCGGAGGCGGTTGGCGCGCGTGCACCGGTCTCGTGTCGGGCATAGCGCACGAAGGCAAACCGCCCGCCGTCGGGCGCCCAGCTGGGCACGTTGAGGGAGCCTTGCCCGCCATGGAAGGCCAGCAGGGTCCGCGGAGTGCCGCCCGCGACCGGCATCAGCCGCAATTCGACTTCGCAGCCCGCCGGGTGCCCCTCGGTTCCCGGCGCATAGGCCAGGTAACAGACCGCGCGGCCATCCGGCGAGGGATGCGCAAACCAGTCGACGCTGGCGCCAAAGGTCATCTGCTCCGGGTCCCGGCCATCCGCCCGGATCCGCCAGAGATGCATCCCGCCACCGCGATCCGAGTTGAACCAGATCCATCCGCCATCCGGGGTGTAATCCGGCCCGTCATAATGATGCGGGCTGGTGATCAGAAGCCGCTCGTCGCTGCCATCCAGCGCGCAGGTGGCAATGGCGAACTGGCCGGCGCGCACGCAGGCATAGGTCAACCGCGTGCCGTCGGGCGAAAAGCCGTGAAACCAGCTGGGCAGCAGCGGCGTGATCCGCCGGGGCGGGCCGCCGTCGCGGGGCAGGGTATAGATGCAGGAGGCCGCCGTATCGGTCTTGTCGCAGAAGGCCAGCAGCCGGCCATCGGGCGAGAGCCCATGGTCGTTGTTGAGCGTCTGGTGCCAGCCGGTATCGACTGGAACCAGGGCCGGTTCGGCCAGATCGACCTGGTAAAGCGCGCCCTCGGCATTGACCAGCAACGCGCTGCCGTCCGGCGTCCAATTCGGCGCCTCGATGTGCCGGTCGCTTTGCAGCACCACGCGGGTTTCGCCGCTGGCAACATCGATGATCTCGAGCGAGGCGCGCATCAGCGCGCGCCGCCCGGGCTAGCCCTCACCGCGACGGCCCCTCGCGTTCCGCCGAGGCCGCCCACAGGTTGATGTTGGCGTCCTTGGCATGCTGGTCGATCCGCGCCAGCTCGTCTTCGGTGAAGTCGAGATTGGCCACGGCGCCGGCGCAATCCTCGATCTGCGACGGTTTCGACGCGCCGATCAGCGCCGTCGTGACCCGGCCGCCGCGCAGCACCCAGGCCAGCGCCATCTGCGCCAGCGTCTGGCCGCGCTCTTCGGCGATGGCATTGAGCGCGCGGACGTTGGCCAGCGCCTCTTCGGTCAGGAACCCCTCGCGCAGAGATTTGCCCTGGCTGGCGCGGCTGCCTTCGGGGATGCCGCCGAGGTATTTCCTGGTCAGCATGCCCTGGGCCAGCGGCGAAAAGACGATCGAGCCGATGCCCAGATCGTCGAGCGCATCAAGCAGCCCGTCCTCCTCGACCCAGCGGTTGAGCATGGAATAAGACGGCTGGTGGATCAGGCAGGGGGTGCCCAGTTCCTTGAGGATCGCCGCCGCCTCGCGGGTGCGCTGCGCGTTGTAGGACGAAATCCCGACGTAAAGCGCCCGGCCCGAACGGACGATGTGATCGAGCGCCATCATGGTTTCTTCCAGCGGGGTGTCGGGATCGAACCGATGCGAATAGAAGATATCGACGTAATCCAGCCCCATGCGTTTGAGCGACTGGTCGCAGGAAGAGATCAGATACTTGCGGCTGCCCCATTCGCCATAGGGGCCGGGCCACATGCGATAGCCGGCCTTGGACGAAATGATCATCTCGTCACGATAGGGCGCGAAATCCTGTTGCATCAAGTGACCAAAGGCCAGCTCGGCCGAGCCCGGTTCCGGGCCGTAGTTGTTGGCCAGGTCGAAATGTGTGATGCCGTGATCGAACGCGGTGCGGGTGATCGCGCGTTTCGTTTCATGCGGGGTGTCGTCGCCGAAATTGTGCCACAGCCCCAGCGAGATCGCCGGCAGCATGAGGCCCGAAGTGCCGCATCGGCGGTAGTGCATGGTGTCATAGCGGGTGTCGGACGCGGTCCAGACCATGGTATGTCTCCTGAGATCGCGGCCCCGGATGCGCGCCATGGGGTGGCGGGCAGGGCAGGCCGTTGGGATACTTGTATGCGATGGATGCCGGAAGCGGCGGCCGAGGTCCACCACCCGGAGTGAAATAATCGCGCTGTGGGTTGGGGGCCTTGGAGGGGGCGCTGGCGGGCGTTGCGCCGCTGCGATGGAAATTAACCCGCTGAGCAGCCGGCCGAAACCCTATCACCGCGCAAACGACCCCGCGCAGGCCCGCCGCCGTCCTTAGCGGCACGCCCGCCCGAAACCACTGATCGGATCAGGTCATCACGTCCGGCGTCTCGCGGCCGGTGCGGGCGGTGAGGGCGCTGAGTTCGGCGACCGCCGCCGCCACCTCCCGAAGCGCGGTCTGGGTCTCGATGGTCAGAGCGCCCTCGGCGGGCATGTAACGCTCGAGATAGACCCGCAGCGTCGCGCCTTCGGTGCCGGTGCCCGACAGCCGCAGCACCGCGCGCGATCCACCTTCGAAGAAGATGCGGATGCCCTGGTTCTTGCTCACCGAGCCATCAACCGGATCGTGATAGGCGAACTGGTCGGCTTTGGTCACCGTCAGCCCGTGCACCTCGGTGCCCGGCAGCTCACCCAGCCTGGCCTCGAGATCGGCCATCAGCGCATTGGCCTTGTCGCTGTCGACCGCCTCGTAGTCGTGCCGCGAATAGTAGTTGCGGCCATAGGTCTGCCAGTGATGCAACAGGATCTCGCCCACCGAGGCCTTGCGCTCGGCCAGGATGTTGAGCCAGAGCAGCACCGCCCAGAGCCCGTCCTTTTCGCGCACGTGGTCCGATCCGGTGCCGGCGCTTTCCTCGCCGCAGAGCGTGGCGCGACCGGCGTCCAAAAGGTTGCCGAAGAACTTCCAGCCGGTGGGCGTCTCGAAACACTCGATACCCAGCTTCTCGGCCACCCGGTCGGCGGCCTGGCTGGTGGGCATCGACCGCGCCACCCCGGCCAGCCCCGTGTCATAGCCCGGCGCCAGATGCGCATTGGCGGCCAAAACCGCCAGGCTGTCGGAGGGGGTCACGTAACACCGCTTGCCGAGGATCATGTTGCGGTCGCCATCGCCGTCCGAGGCGGCGGCGAAATCCGGGCCATCCTCGGCCATCACCATGTCGACCAGCGGTTTGGCCCAGATCGGGTTGGGGTCGGGATGGCCCTTGCCGAAATCCACTTTCGGCTCGCCATTCAGCACCGTGCCCGCCGGCGCGCCCAGCGCGCCTTCGAGGAT
Organism: Marinovum sp. PR37; assembly: GCF_028807375.1. NCBI lineage: Bacteria > Pseudomonadati > Pseudomonadota > Alphaproteobacteria > Rhodobacterales > Roseobacteraceae > Marinovum > Marinovum sp. PR37. The sequence continues at coordinate 174,522 of NZ_JARAML010000001.1, forward strand.
GGCCTTGGCATAAGGCCCGGTGACGGCATGCATGGCGTCGAACTTCAGGCTGAACCCGCCGGCGATATGCGCCCGGATGGCATCGAAATCGAACAGGGTCTTCATCAGAGCGGTGTAATCCTCGACCGGGTCGACGATCTCGACCGTCATCTCGCCGAGGCGGGTCTCGCCAATCGAGCCGAGGTCGATGTCCTGCGCGTCGAGCGTGTGGTACTCCGAGATCCGCTTGGTCTCTTCATACATCGCCGCCGTCACCTTTTCCGGCGCCGGGCCGCCGTTGGCGGTGTTGAACTTCAGGCCGAAATCCTCGTCGATGCCGCCGGGGTTGTGGCTGGCCGAGAGGATCAGCCCGCCGTCGGTCTCGCGCTGGCGGATCAGGTTCGAGGCGGCGGGGGTGGACAAGAGCCCGTTCTGCCCGACGATGGTGCGATGCGCGCCATTGGCGGCGGCCATGCGCAGGATGGTCTGGATCGCTTCGGCATTGAAGTAACGGCCGTCGCCGCCAATCACGAAGGTCTTGCCCTTGGCGCCGCCGATGGCGTTGAAGATCGATTGCACGAAACATTCGAGGTAATGCGCCTGCATGAAGACCCTGGTCTTCTTGCGCAGACCGGAGGTGCCCGGCTTCTGGCCGTCAAAGGGTGTGCAGGAGTGGGTTACTCGGGACATGACATCGGTCCTTTCTCTGCTGGAACAGGCGGTTGGCGGTTGCCGGCCCGCATGGTGGCGCCGATCTCGGCGAGGCGCGGCGAGGTCTCGAAATTTTCGACGGCGAGGCCGGTGCGGCGGCGCCAGTTGGGGTGTTCGTCGATCGTGCCCGGCAGGTTGGGCGCGTCGATCTGGCCCAGCACATCGTCGAGCTGCACCGCGACCATGGCCGCCGGCGCGGCGGTCAGCGCGCCGTGGATCACCCCGGCGATTTCGTCCGGCCCGGCGGTGGGCGCAATGTTGCAATCGCGTCGCAACCCGGCGCGTTGGTGGCTACGGTCGCCATGGCGGCGCTTGGCCCCGGCATCCGAAAGCCAGCCCATTCCGCGCCAGACCTCGACATCGGCGCCATACCAGAAGCCGCGCAGGGTGGGGGTATCATGGGTCGAGAAACAGGCGAGGCTGAAGGGCCGCAGATCCCCTGCGGGGCGCAGGCTGCCGTCGTCGAATGTCTCGTATTGCCAGACGGCATAGGAATAGAGCCCGGCCTCGTTCATCGTCTGCCGGAACCCGGCGGGCACAAGCCCGAGGTCTTCGCCCACGACGACGCAGCGGGCGCGGTGGGCCTCGATGGCGATCACCGCCAGCAGCCTGTCGAACGGTTGCGAGATATAGGCGCCCGGGCTGCCATCCTCGGGCAGCCAGTAGCTGCGCATCAGGCCCAGCGCATGATCGATCCGCAGCAGCCCGCATTTCTCCATCAGCTTGCGCAACATGCGGCGCAGCGGTCGGTAGCGCGCCCGGGCGAGGCGGCCCGGCGCATGCGCCACCAGATCCCAGGACTGGCCCTGGGGGCTGAGCTGGTCCGGCGGGGCGCCGATGGTGACGCCACGGGCAATGGTGTCGTCATGCATCCAGGCCTCGGCGCCGCCCGGGCGGGCGCCGACTGCGAGATCGAGATAAAGCCCGAGCGACATGCCCGCGCCCCTGGCCGCCACCTGCGCGGCGTCGATCTCGGCTTCGGCACGCCATTGCAGCCAGCGGTGAAATTCGGCGCGTTGGCCGGCGGCGGCCACTGCCGCCGGTCCGGGCTGTTGCAGCTCGGCGGGCCAGCGGCGGCAATCCGGGCCATAGCGTTCGCTGAGCGCCTCGAAGCAGGAGAAATCCTCAAGCGATGCATCGGCTTTGGCGCAGAAGCTCTTGAAAACCTTGCGCCGCGCGGTCTTCTTGTAGTCCGCCTCCAGCGCCGGACGCTGCCGGGCGCGAAACGCGGCATAGTCGATCAGCGCGCCGTCCGGGCTGGGGCCGAGGCCGGCGGCAACGGCAATATGATCGGCATTGAAAAAGCCGCGATGGGTCGGCGAATAGGGGCTGATCGTCTCGGTCGCGGCCCAGCCCAGCGCCGAGACCGGGTTGATCCCGAGAAACTGCGCGCCCTGCGCACCAAGTGCGCGGGCGGCAACCGCGAGGTCGTCATAAGAGCCAAGCCCGCCGTTGCGGGCCGAGCGCAGTCCGTAGAGCGCGGTGGTCACCCCCCAGCTGCGGGAATGGCCCGAAGTCTCGGACAAAAGCGGCGCATGAGCCGGGCGCACCAGCAGAAAGCTCTCTTCGCGCCAGCCGCCGCCGGTCAGATGCAGGCTGTAATAACCGACTTCGAGCGGCGGCAGCGCGAGGCTGTCATCGGCCTTGCCGGCGGCCAGTTCGGCGCCGTCCTCGTCCAACAGCTGCCAGCCGCAGGGCGTGGCGATCGCGATCCCGGTCGGCTGACCGGCCCGCAACAGGATCTCGTCGGGCAGATGGCGATGCGCCGTGCCGGCGCGCCGCAGGGCGAGCGCCTCGGAAACCTGGGCCGCGCTTTCGGCCTCGACGCCCAGCGCCCGCAACAGCGCGCGCAGGGTGGGCACCGGAGTTTCCCGCCGGGTGCCGGAGAGGTCGTGAAAGTCCAGGTGCACGCCGCAAAGCTGGGCCAGTTGGCGCAGCGCCCCGTCGGCACTCATTCCGAAACCTCTTTGCTCAGGACAAAGGCCGCCACCGAATTCGCCGCCACGCGGGTGCGCCGCACCGGCATCACCACCGCTGACTGCTCGGCCTGCGAGGTGTCGATCTCGCGCACCCATTGGCGGCGTCCGGGATCGGGCAGGACAAGCACCTCGGTCCGCGCCTCACGGTTGAAGGCCAGAAGGATGGTGTCGTCCATGGCGTCGCCCAGGGGATGTTCGGCACAGCCGCGCAGCACCAGGCAGAGGCTCGACAGCCCCGGATCGCGCCAGTTCAGCGGCCCGCCGTCAAAGCCCATCCAGGCCACGTCGCGCTCGCCGTCGCTGGCGCGTTTGGCGCCATGCAGAAAGCATTTCTGCCGCACCAACGGGTGCGCCTTGCGGAAATTGGTCAGCGTTGCGGTAAAGGCGATCTGCTCCTGGTCGAGCTTGTCCCAGTCGATCCAGGTGGTCGGATTGTCCTGGCAATAGGCGTTGTTGTTGCCGCCCTGGGAATGGCCGCCCTCGTCGCCGGCCAGCATCATTGGCGTGCCCTGTGACAGCATGACCGTGGCGAGGATATTGCGCTGCCGCCGCTTGCGCCCGGCCAGGATCATCGGGTCGTCGGTCTCGCCTTCGACGCCGAAATTGTCGGAATGGTTGGCGTGGTGGCCGTCGTGGTTGTGCTCGCCATTGGCTTCGTTGTGGCGTTCGACATAGGCGGTGGTGTCGGCCAGCGTGAAACCGTCATGCGCGGCGGCGAAATTCACCGAGGACCAGGCCCGCCGCCCACGCTGATCGAAGAGATCGGCCGACCCCAGCAGCGCCGATCCCAAATCCTGGGCGCTGTGGCCGTCACCGCGCCAGAAACGGCGCACGGTGTCGCGGTAGCGGTCATTCCACTCGGCAAAGATCGGCGGGAAATTCCCGAGCTGATAGCCGCCGGGGCCAATGTCCCAGGGCTCGGCGATCATCTTGACCCCGGCCAGCACCGGATCCTGCCGCAGCGCGGTCAGGAAGGAACCATGCTGATCGAAACCCTGCCGCCCCCGACAGAGCGTGGTGGCCAGATCGAACCGGAAGCCGTCGACGCCCATCGCCTGGACCCAGAACCGCAGGCTGTCCATGATCATCCGCAGCACGAAGGGGTGGGTGGTATCCAGCGTGTTGCCGCAGCCGGTGTCATTGACGTAGTACCGCGGCTGACCGTCGAGCAGGCGGTAATAGGCGGCGTTGTCGAAGCCCTTGAACGACAGCGTCGGCCCAAGCTGATCGCCCTCGGCGGAATGGTTGTAGACCACGTCGAGGATCACCTCGATCCCGGCCTTGTGGAACCTCTCGACCATGGCGCGGAACCCGGCCACCCCCTTGGGCCCGAAATAGCGCGGCTCGGGCGCAAAAAAGCCAATGGTGTTGTAGCCCCAGTAATTCACCAGCCCCTTGTCGCGCAGCATCGGCTCGGATTTCAGCGCCTGCACCGGCAGAAGCTCCACCGCCGCGACGCCCAGCCGGGTCAGATGGTCGAGCATCGCGTCGGAGGCCATGCCGTCATAGGTGCCGCGCAGGTCTTCCTCGACGCCCTTGTTCAGTATGGTGGCGCCCTTGACATGGGCCTCGTAGATCAGCCCGCCGTCATGGCCGCAGGTCAGCGTCCTTGCGTCGAGCGGGAACAGCGCCGGATCGGAGACCACAGATTTCGGCACATGCGGTGCGCTGTCGCTGGCGGAAAAGCTCAGGTCGTCACCGCCGCCCGCCGCGTCATAGCCATAGGTGGCGTCATGGTCGGAAAAGGCGCCGCGCAGCTCGCGGGTATAGGGATCGATCAACAGCTTGTTGGCATTGAAGCGGTGGCCGCGCGACGGTTCGTACGGGCCGTCGACGCGGTAGCCGTAAAGCGTGCCCGGCACCAGCCCCGGCACATAGCCGTGCCAGACCGCGCCGTTGCGCTCGGGCAGGTCGACGCGGTGTTCCTCGCGCCGTCCGTCGGGCGAGAACAGGCACAGGGTGATCCGGGTGGCATTTTCGGAAAAGACCGCAAAGTTGGTGCCTTCGCCGTCGAAATGCGCCCCGAGTTGATGCGAGCGGCCCGGACGGATTTCGACCGTCATCGGCGCACGGGTGTTCATTCGCTCAGAACCTCTTTGTACAGATCGGCATAGGCGCGGGCCGAGATGTCCCAGCCCACTTCCTGAGACATAGCGGCGCGCTGCATGCTCTGCCAGTCATCGGTTCTGGCATAGCTGCGAATGGCGCGGTCGAGCACCTCGGTGACACCCGCGACACCAACGTCATCAAACAGGAAGCCGGTCGCGGTCTTCGCCCGCAGTGCGGCCAGGTTGCCGTCGATCACCGTGTCGGCCAGACCGCCGGTGCGGGCCACCACCGGCAATGTGCCATAGCGCAATCCGTAAAGCTGGGTCAGGCCGCAAGGCTCGAAGCGCGAGGGGATCAGGATCGCATCGCTGCCCCCTTGCAGCAGATGCGAAAAGCCTTCGTCATAGCCGATGTGGCAGCCGACCTTGCCGGGATGCGCTTCGGCCGCGCTGCGGAACGCGGCCTCGAGCTCCGGCGCGCCGGAACCCAGTACCGCGAGCTGGCTGCCGCTGGCGACAAGATGCGGAATGGCCTCGGCCAGCGCATCCAGCCCTTTTTGCTCGGTCAACCGGCTGATGACGCAGAACAGCGGTCCCTTGTGGGCCGGATCGAGGCCGAGGCGGGTGCAGATTTCGGCGCGGTTGGCCGCCTTGCCGGCGAGGCTGTCGGCGTCATAGTTGCGGGCCAGTGCCGGGTCGGTCGCCGGGTTCCAGACGTCGGTGTCGATGCCGTTGAGAATGCCCGAGAGCACCGACTGCCGGGCGCTCAGCACGCCTTCGAGCCCCATTCCGAACCGCGGCGTGAGGATCTCGCGGGCATAGGTCGGGCTGACGGTGGTGATGCGGTCGGCATAGACCAGCCCGGCCTTCAGAAAGGAAATGTCGCCGTGGTATTCGAACCCATCGGGGGTGAACCAATCCCAGCGCAGCCCGAGCTGCTGGCCTTCATGCGCGGCGAAGCGGCCCTGAAAGGCGATGTTGTGAATGGTGATCACCGATCTGGGGGCCGGCACGCCGGGCTGTTTCAGATAGACCGGCGTCAGCCCCGCCTGCCAGTCGTGGGCATGCACGATGTCGGGTTTCCAGTCCGCCAGCCCGTCAAAGCTGATCCTCGCTGCCGCCTGCGCCAGCGAGGCAAAGCGGCGGTGGTTGTCGTTCCAGTCGTGGCCGCCCTCGTGGGAATAAGGGCCGCCGCGCCGGTCAAAGAGCTGCGGCGCGTCGAGTAATAGCAGGGTGAGCCCCTCGGCCTCGACCTGCACCACGCGGCCGGGGCCGCCGGGCAGGTCGCCGAAGCTGGCAACTTCGGTGCCCCGGGCCACCAGCGGCATGAGCGCCGGATAGGCCGGCAGCATGGTGCGCAGGTCGATGCCAAGCGGCGCGAGCGCCCCCGGCAGCGCGCCCGCCACATCCGCCAGCCCGCCGGTCTTGATGAAGGGCGCGCATTCCGAGGTGACCATTAGGACATTCATGTCAGCCATCCAGCTTGTCGATCATCTTTTGGGTGATCAGGCAGATGCCGTTTTCGGTGCGGCGAAACCGCTTGGCGTCGGCTTCGGCATCCTCGCCCACCACAAGGCCCTCGGGAATCATGGCGCCGCGGTCGACGATGCAGTTCTTGAGTTTGGCGTTGCGGCCGATATCGGCATAGGGCAGCACGATGACCCCCTCGAGTTCGGCGAAGCTGTGGGTCCGCACGCCGGTGAACAGCAGGCAGCGATGCAGTTGCGAGCCCGAGATGATGCAGCCGCCCGAAACCATCGACGAGGTGGCGGAGCCGCGGCGGCCTTCCTCGTTGTGAATGAACTTGGCCGGCGGGGTTAGCTCGGAATAGGTCCAGATCGGCCAGTTCTGGGTATAGAGGTCGAGCTCGGGCTTGAAATCGGTCAGGTCGATATTGGCCTGCCAATAGGCGTCGATGGTGCCGACATCGCGCCAGTACGGCCGGTCCTCCAGTCCCGACATCACGCAGGAGCGCCCGAAGGGATGGGCATAGGCGCCGCCTTGGGCCACGATATCGGGAATGATGTCATTGCCGAAATCATGGCTGGAGTCCGGATCGTCATTGTCCTTTTCCAGCAACTCGTAAAGGTATTCCGCCTCGAAGACGTAGATCCCCATGCTGGCCAGCGCGCGGCTCTCGTCGCCGGGCATGGCGGGGGGATTTTCCGGCTTTTCGACGAATTCGAGGATCTTGTCGTTCGCGTCCACCCCCATCACGCCAAAGGCCCTAGCCTCGTCGCGCGGCACTTCGATACAGCCGACCGTGACCTTGGCGCCGGTCTTGACGTGCTGCTCAATCATGACCGAATAGTCCTGCTTGTAGATATGGTCGCCGGCCAGAACGAGGATGTATTTCGGCCCGTAGCCGCGCAGCACGTTGATGTTCTGCGTCACCGCGTCGGCGGTGCCCTTGTACCAGTTGTCCTCACCCATCTGCTGCGAGGCGGGCAGGATGTCGAGGCTTTCGTTGCGCTCCGCGCGGAAGAAGGACCAGCCGCGTTGCAGGTGTCGGATCAGGCTGTGCGCCTTGTACTGGGTGGCGACCCCGATGCGGCGAATGCCGGAGTTGACGGCGTTCGACAGCGCAAAGTCGATGATCCGCGTCTTGCCGCCAAAGAACACCGCCGGTTTTGCCCGGATATCGGTCATTTCCTTCAATCGGCTGCCGCGCCCCCCGGCCAGAACATAGGCCATCGTTTGTTGCGCGAGTTCGTGTCGTGCCTGTGTCATCGGGTCCTCCCAGACTTGATCGGATGGTCTAATAAATGGTTGAAATTCATGTGCCTTTATAGCGCAGGAAGGTTGTCGCCAGCGGCGGCACGGTCAGCTCGATCGACTGCGCGCAGCCATGCGCCGGCTCTTCCGTCGTGGCCAGCGGGGTGGCGTTGACCTGGTTGCTGCCGGCATAGGCGGCCGCATCGGTGTTCAGAACTTCCTCCCAGGTTCCCGCCAGCGGCACGCCGATACGATAGCCGGGTCGTGTCACCGGCGTGAAATTGCAGACCACCAGCACCGGGTCGCTGCCGTCCTTGCTGTGGCGGAGCCAGGAAAACACCGACTCGCCGGCGTTGCCGCCGTCGATCCAGCGGAAGCCCTCGGGCTTGCTGTCGAGTTCGTAGAGCGCAGGGGTGTCGCGATAGAGGTGGTTGAGATCGCGGACCAGCGATTGAACGCCCTTGTGGGTCGGATACTCGAGCAGGTGCCAGTCGAGGCTCTTTTCGTTGCTCCACTCATCCCACTGGCCAAACTCGCAGGACATGAAGAGCAGCTTCTTGCCCGGATGGCCCCACATGAAGCCGTAATAGGCCCGCAAATTGGCAAAGCGCTGCCAATCGTCGCCCGGCATCCGGTCGAGGATCGAGCCCTTGCCATGCACCACCTCGTCATGGCTCAGCGGCAGCACGAAATTCTCGGAAAAGGCATAATGCAGCCCGAAGGTCATCTTGTCGTGGTGATACTTCCGGTGGATCGGATCTTCGCCCATGTAGCGCAGGGTGTCGTTCATCCAGCCCATGTTCCACTTGAAGCCGAAGCCAAGGCCGCCGGTGTCGGTGGGGGCGGAGACGCCGGGGAAGGCGGTGCTTTCCTCGGCGATGGTCATGATGTCGGGCTGGTCGGCATAGACCGCCTCGTTCATCCGCTGCATGAAGCTGATGGCTTCGAGGTTCTCGCGGCCGCCGTGGATGTTGGGCACCCATTCGCCCTCTTTCCGGGAATAGTCGCGATAGAGCATCGAGGCCACGGCATCAACGCGCAGCCCGTCGATGTGATATTCCTGCACCCAGAATTTCGCGTTGGCGATCAGATAATTGGCCACCTCTGTCCGGCCGTAGTTATAGACCAGCGTGTTCCAGTCCGGGTGATAGCCTTCTTTCGGATCGGCATGTTCGTAAAGCGCCGATCCGTCGAACCGGCCAAGGCCGTGTTCGTCTGTCGGGAAATGGCCCGGCACCCAGTCGATGATCAGCCCGATTCCCGCCTGGTGGCAGGCATCGACGAAATAGCGGAAATCGTCGGGCGTGCCGAAGCGCGAGGTGGGGGCGTAGAGCCCCACCGGCTGATATCCCCAGGAGCCGCCGAAGGGATATTCGCTGATCGGCGTGGTCTCGATATGGGTGAACCCCATCTCCTTGACATAAGAAACCAGCGCGTCGGCCATTTCGCGATAGGTGAGCGAGCGGCCATCCTCTTCGGGCACCCGCCGCCAGCTTTCGAGGTGCACCTCGTAGACCGAGATCGGCCGGTCGATGCGGTGCGCGCCGCTGCGCCGTGCCATCCAGTCGCCGTCCTGCCAGTCGTAGCGCGACAGGTCGCGCACCACCGAGGCGGTGCGCGGCGGAAGCTCTGCGCCAAAGCCCACCGGATCGGCCTTGAGCGGCATCAGCTGACCGTCGATGCCCAGCACCTCGTATTTGTAGGCGGTGCCATCGGCGACGTCGGGCACAAAGATCTCGTGCACACCGGTCGCGCCCCGCCGGCGCATGACAAACCGGCGGCCATCCCAGCCGTTGAAATCGCCGACAACCGAAACCCGCCGGGCGTTCGGGGCCCAGACCGCGAAATGCGTGCCCTCGACACCTTCATGGGTCATCACATGCGCGCCGAGCGCTTTCCACAGATATCCGTGCGTGCCTTCGCCCAGCAGGTATTCGTCGAATTCGCCCAGCACGTTGCCAAAGGCATAGGGGTCGTATTCCGTCCAAACGTTGCCGCCCCGGGTCATCCGCAGCTTGTAGTCAAAGCGTTTCTTGCGCCGCGGCACCTCGGCGGCAAAAACGCCGTCGCCCCCCGTGACCCGCCCGAGCGAAACAACCGCCTTGCCAGTCTTGGCATCGATCAGTTCGACGCTGTCGGCTTCGGGGCGGAACACACGCACGACAAGCTTGCCGTCGGTCTCGTGCATCCCGAGCACGGCAAAGGGATTGCCGTGCGACCCATCTGCAAGGGAGGCTGCTTCTTCGGGGTGGATCAGGGGGGCGTCAATCATGCAATTTTCTCCATTCCACCAGTGTTGACCGGGCCCGCATGCCAGATATCGCGCGCGTAGCCCTGAATCGTGCGATCCGACGAGAACCAGCCCATGTTGGCCGTGTTCTTGAGCGCCATGGCCGCCCAGCCGGTCTTGCTGCGATAGGCGACATCAACACGGCGCTGCGCGTCGAAATAGCTGTCGAAATCGCAGGTCACGAGGAAGTAGTCGTGATCGTAGAGATTGCCGACAAGTTCATGGTAGCGCGTGACTTCGTCCGGGCAAAACACACCATCGACGATCTGGCCCAGCACCCGGCTCAGCCGCGGGCTGGCCTCGATGGCGGCGCGGGCGAAGCCATGTTGCAGGCGGCGTTCCTGCACCTCCTGCGCGGTTAGACCGAAGAGGAAGAAGTTCTCGGCGCCCACATGCTCGCGGATCTCGACATTGGCGCCGTCGAGCGTGCCGATGGTCAGCGCGCCGTTCAGGGCGAATTTCATGTTGCCGGTGCCCGAGGCTTCCTTGCCGGCGGTCGAGATCTGTTCGCTGAGGTCGGCGGCGGGGATCAGATTCTCGGCCATGGTGACATTGTAGTTCGGCGGATAGACCACCTTGAGCAGATCGCCGGTCACCGGGTCGTTGTTGATCCGGGTGGCGACGTCGTTGATCAGGTGGATGATCTGCTTGGCGACGTGATAGCCCGGCGCCGCCTTGCCGCCAAAGATCTTGACGCGCGGCGTCCAGTCGCCGCCCGGATTGTCGCGGATCTCGTTCCAGAGCGCCACGGTCTCGAGGATGTTCATCAACTGGCGCTTGTATTCGTGGATCCGCTTGATCTGCACGTCGAACATCGCGTCGGGGTTCACCTCGGTGCCGCAGGTTTGCCTGATCCATTGCGCCAGTTGCACCTTGTTGGCGCGCTTGGCGGCCTGGAACTCGGCGAGGAACGCCTTGTCGCCGGATTTCTCGTTCAGCGCCTTGAGCTGTTCGAGATCGGCCACCCAGCCGTCGCCGATTTCGCGGGTGATGAGATCGGAGAGGGGCTGGTTGCAGGTATACAGCCAGCGCCGCGGGGTGATGCCGTTGGTCTGATTGATGATCCGGGTCGGGTGGATTTTGTGCAGATCCTCGAACACCGTCTCCTTGACCAGCTCGCTGTGCAGCGCCGAGACGCCATTGACCTTGTGCGCCATGATGAAGGCCAGTTCGCCCATCTGCACATGGTCATGCTCGATGATGCGCGGGCTGCCGGGGTGGCGTTCCTGGTGGTCGTGGTCGATGGCGCGGATGATTTCCAGATGCCGGGGCAACACATAGGCCATCAGCCCGACGTGCCATTTCTCCAGCGCCTCGGGCAGCAGCGTGTGGTTGGTGTAGCCCAGGCAGTTGCGGGCGATTTCGATGGCTTCGGGCATCTCGAGCCCGTGCACGTCGACCAGTTGCCGCACCAGTTCCGGCCCGGCAATCGCCGGGTGGGTGTCGTTGAGCTGGATCGCCACGTGATCGGGCAGGGCGCGCAGATCGTCGTGATCGCTCAGGTAGCGCCGCATCAGGTCCATCAGCGAGGCGGCGGTGAAGAAATATTCCTGCTTCAGCCGCAGCTGCTTGCCGGCGTCGGTGGTGTCATCGGGGTAAAGCACGCGGCTGATGGTGCGCGCCAGCGCCTCGGAGCGGCCGGCGGCAAGGTAATCGCCCCGGTTGAAGCTCTCGAGGTCAAACGCCCCCGGCGCCTTGGCCGACCAGAGCCGCAAAGTGTTGCCCCAGGTGCCCTTCCAGCCGATCACCGGCGTGTCATAGGCGGTGGCCAGCACGGTCTCGGACGAGATCCAGCGCGCCTTGCCTTCGTGATGCTCGACATGGCCGCCGAACTGGATGCGGTATTTCACCTCCGGCCGTTCGAATTCCCAGGCGTGGCGCTGGGTCAGCCAGGTCTCGGCGGTCTCGACCTGCTTGCCGTCGGAAAACTTCTGCTCGAACAGCCCGTGTTCGTAGCGGATGCCGTAGCCATAAGCCGGGATGCCCAGGGTCGCCAGCGAGTCCATGAAGCAGGCGGCAAGACGCCCGAGGCCGCCGTTGCCCAGCGCCGCATCGGGCTCGTCATGCACGATTTCCTCGTAATCCTGGCCCAGCGCCTCGATGGCGTGGCGGGCTTCGCGGTCGAGGCCGAGGTTGGCGGCCATGTCCTCGACCAGCCGGCCCATCAGAAACTCGAGCGAGAGGTAATAGACGCGTTTGGCGTTCGAGGCATAGGTCTCGCGCGTGGAGCGATACCAATGATCGACCATCCGGTCGCGCAGCGCCAGCGACAGCGCGATGCGCCAGTCGTAAACCGAGGAATGCTCGGCGTCCTTGCCCAGCGAATAGCGGATATGGTGAAGGATTTCGTCTTTCATCTGGCTTGCTCACAGCAATTTCTTTGAGGTACTGTTAGCGCTAAACCCGCCATTTTTCCACTCGGAACGTCGCGTCCGGCCAATTTGCCACATTGCCCGGTCGCGTGGGCCCGAGACCGGCGGCAGGTCATTGCGCACACAGCATGAGACGCTCAAGCCCGTGAAAATGGTAGAGGTTCGCGTAGCGCGGCGACGCGGCGAGGCGCAGGCCGGGCAGGCGGGCGAAGAGCACCTGAAGCGCAATGCGTAACTCGAGCCGGGCCAGCGGCGCGCCAACGCAGAAATGGCGGCCGGCGCCAAAGGCCACATGCGGCTTCAGATGTGGATTCGGATCGAAACGGTCGGGGTCGACCCACATCTCGGGATCGCGGCCGGCCGCCCCCAGCAAGAGGCCGATGCGGTCGCCGCGTCGCAAGGGGCTGCGCCCGATCTCGAGGTCTTCGTATACCCAGCGGGTGAACATGTGCAGCGGCGGATCGAACCGCAGGATTTCCTCGACCGTCGCATCGATCATCGAATCAGAGGTCCATTCGGGGCGCATGCCGGTCTCGAGCATCGCCTTCACCCCATTGCCCAGAGTATGCACCGTGGCCTCATGGCCGGCGTTCAGAACCAGAACGCAGGTGGCGATCAGCTCGTCCAGGCTCAGCTTTTCGCCATCGGCCTCTGCCGCGATCAGCCGGGTGATCAGATCGTCCGAGGGGGTGCGGCGGCGGGTGGCGATGTAATCGGCCAGAAAGGCCGAAAACTCGCGCGCGGCGGCATTGGCGCCGTCTTCGATCGTCCGGTCTCGCCGGGCCTGGTACATCGCCACCATGTCGTTCGACCAGGCCAGCAACCGGTCGGCCATGTCGTCGGGCACGCCCAGCAGCCGGGCGATCACGATCACCGGCACCTGGGTGGCATACTGCGGCAACAGGTCGAAATCGCCCTCTGGGAACGCGTCGATCAATTGGTGACAGAGCGCCTCGATCTCCGGCGCCAGCCCGGCAATGCCGCGAGCGGTGAAGGCATGCAGCACCAGCTTGCGCAGCCGGGTGTGGCGCGGCGCTTCCAGTTCCAGCATGGAATTGTCGTCGATTGCATAGAAGTCGCGCAGATGCGCGGGCCGCGGCTCTTTCAGCTCGTCGGGTGCCTCGCGGCCCATGCGGCTGTCGCGCAGGGCGGCATTGACGGCGGCATGCGAAAAGGCGCAGTGGATCCCATAGTCGCGCCATTGGTGCACGGCGCCCCTGGCCCGCGCCTCGGCGTAAAACGGATAGGGATTCTGGACAAAACCCGGGTCGGTCGGAGATTGCGAAAGCTCTGCCATGAGATCATCCTGACGGGCTGGCTTTCCTTTGCAAGGGGGGACGCGCTAAAGTATCGTCATGTCGTCGAAATCTTCCTCACTTCGCGGTCTGGCGGCGCTCTACATCGCATGTATAGCGGCGGTGAGCGCCGGCGTCTGGCACACCGGCTTTCGTCAGGGCCTCGATCAGATCGCCCGGCGCGGCGAGGCCGGGCTGTCGCTGGCCGCCGACCGACTCACCGCCCAATTGCAGCATCACGCCGAGGTGGCAGTGCTGACCGCCGATCACCCGGCGCTGGCGGCGCTGCACGATGGCGGCGAGCGCGCACCGGCCGATGCGCTGCTGCTCGACGTGGCCGACAAGACCTCGGCGCTGACCATGCATTACGTCGATGCCTCGGGCCGGGTGCTGGCGGCCTCTGGGCCACGCACGCCGGAGGCACTGGGCGACAGCGCCTATTTCCGCCGGGCGATGCAGGGCGCGCTGGGCTCGGCGCATGTGGTGAGCGAGACCTTCGGCGTGCGCGCCTGGTTCTTTGCCGCGCCGACCTTTGATGCCGCCGGCAAGGTGCGAGGGGCGCTGATCCTCGGCGTCGACATCGACCGGCTGGAAGAGAACTGGCGCGGCGACCGCCCGGCGATCTATTTCGTCGACGGCGACGGCCGGGTCTTCATCTCGAACCGTTCCGAGCTCTTGTACTGGCGTCAGCCGCCCGGCGCGCTGGGGCCGGAGACGCCGGCGGGCGAAACGCCGCGGGCGGTGCAGGTGGGCGCGCATGAGGTCTGGTGGCTCGACTGGTCGCCCTATGTGCCGCGCCGCGCCTTGCATCTGAGCCAGGATCTGCCGGTGATCGGAATGCGCGCCGAGGCACTGATCGACACCAGCCCGGCGCTGCGGTTGGCGCTCTGGCAGGCGGCGGCGGTGGCCGCGCTGATGGCGACCTTCGGCGCGCTGCTGTTCCTGGCCGGGGCGCGCCGGCGGGCGCTGGCACAGGCCAATGCACGGCTCGAGAGCCGGGTCACCGCGCGCACCGCCCAGCTGTCACAGACCAACACCGCGCTGCGCCACGAGGTGCGCGAACGCCAGGAGGCCGAGGCGGCGCTGAAACGCGCCCAGGCCGATCTGGTGCAGGCCGGCAAGCTCTCTGCGCTGGGGCAGATGTCGGCCGGCATCAGCCACGAGCTGAACCAGCCACTGATGGCGATCCAGCACTATGCCGAGAACGCCCAGGCCTTCCTTGACCGCGACCGCCCCGAGACCGCACGCGAGAACCTGGGTCGCATCGCCGCCATGGCGCGCCGCATGGCGCGGATCATCAAGAACCTGCGCGCTTTTGCCCGCAACGAAAGCGAGCCGATGGGCAAGGTCGATATCGTCGCGGTGATCGACAGCGCCATCGAACTGGCCGAGCCGCGGCTGCGCCAGGGCGCGGTGACGCTGGTCTGGCAGCCACCGCCGGCGCCGGTCTGGGTCTGGGGCGGCGAGGTGCGGCTGGGACAGGTCTTTGTCAATCTGATCTCGAACGCTGCCGACGCCATGGAGGACGCCCCGCGCCGCGCCCTGACCATCACGCTCGACGCCGGCACGCGTCCGGTGGTGACGGTGGCAGACACCGGGCCGGGCATTGCCGATCCCGACCGTATCTTCGACCCGTTCTATTCCACCAAACAGGTCGGCGGGCCCGACGGCATGGGGCTTGGCCTGTCGATCTCCTATGGTCTGGTGCAGAGCTTTGGCGGCACCATCCGCGGCAGCAACGCGCCCGGCGGCGGGGCGGTCTTTACCGTCGAGCTCGACCAATGGCGTGACGCGCAGGAGGCGGCGGCATGAGGCAGGTCTTGTTGGTGGACGACGACGCGGGCCTGCGCGAGGCGCTGTGCCAATCGCTGGAACTGGCAGAGTATGCACCGGTTCCGGCGGGGTCTTTCGTGGTCGCCAAGGATCATATCACACCGGACTTCGACGGAGTGATCCTGAGCGATATCCGGATGCCGGGGCGCGATGGCTTTCATCTGCTCGACCACGCCCAGCAGGTCGATCCCGACCTGCCGGTGATTCTGCTGACCGGCGAGGGCGACATCCCGATGGCGGTGCGCGCGCTTGGCGCCGGGGCCTTCGCCTTTCTCGAAAAGCCCTGCGCCACCGAGGATCTGCTCAAGGTGCTGGACCGGGCGCTGAAGGCCCGCGCCATGGTGCTGGAAAACCGCCGGTTCAAAAGCCAGATCGAGGCCGGCGATCCGGCGGCGCGGATGATCTTCGGCACCTCGGCGCTGGCCGAGGCGCTGCGCGCGCAGGTCCGTCAGGTGGCGGCATCGACTGCCGATGCGCTGATCATCGGGCCGCAGGGCTCGGGCATCTCCAAGGTGGCCGAAGTCATTCACCTGTCCTCGCCCCGCGGCAAGACGCCGTTCGAGAAACGCGCCGCGCGCAGCCTCGATCCCGCCGGCCTGCGCGACGTGTTCTCGCGCGCCGAGGGCGGGGCGCTGTTTCTCGATGGCATTGCCGATCTTTCGGCCGACAGCCAGCTTGTGCTGCTCGATCTGCTGGACTCCGGCCAGGGGTTGCGGCTGATCGCGGGGGCGGTCGACGGGATCGACGCGGCCTTTGCCGAGGGCCGGGTGACCGCCGATCTCTATTACCGGCTCAATGTCCATGTGGTGCGCATTCCGGCGCTGTCGGAACGGCCCGAGGACATCCCGGTGCTGTTTCGCCATTACGTCGACCAGGCCGCCGAACAGGCCGGCATCGCCGCGCCTGAAATCAGCCCGGATCATGCTGCCGCGCTGATGGCGCAGAGCTGGCCGGGCAATGCGCGCTCGCTGATGTCGGCGGCGATGCGGTTTGTGCTGGGCATGCCGGAAGAGGTGGCGCGCAATGCCGAACAGGGGCTGGCTGCGCAGATGGCGCAGGTCGAACGCTCGCTTCTGATCGCCGCGCTCAGCCGCCAGAACGGACGCGCCACCGAGGCCGCGAAACAGCTGAAACTGCCGCGCAAGACGCTTTACGACAAGCTCGCGCGCTATGGCATCAAGCCCGAGGACTACCGCCGCTGACGGGCCGGCTAACGCGCCAGCGCCTTCATGCCGCGTTCCAGCCCTTCGAGCGTCATCGGCACCATGGCGCCCTCGAAGATCTCGTGGATCATGCCGATCGACTGGGTGTATCGCCACTGCTGTTCGGGCACCGGGTTGATCCAGAGATTGTCGGGCCATTGGTCGCGGGCGCGCGCCAGCCAGACCTGGCCGGCTTCCTCGTTCCAATGTTCGTTGGCGCCGCCGGCAAAGGCGATCTCGTAGGGTGACATGCTGGCATCGCCGACAAAGATGCACTTGTAGTCCGAACCATAGGTGCGCAGCACCTCCCAGGTCGGCGTTACCTCGGACCAGCGGCGGCGATTGTCGCGCCAGACACCTTCGTAAAGGCAATTGTGGAAATAGTAATATTCGAGGTGCTTGAATTCGGAGCGCGCGGCCGAGAACAGCTCTTCCACCACCCGGATATGCGCATCCATCGAGCCGCCGACATCGAGAAACAGCACCACCTTGACCGCATTGTGCCGCTCCGGCCGGGTCTTGACGTCAAGGTAGCCGTGTTCGGCCGTCGCCCGGATGGTGCCGTCGAGGTCCAACTCGTCATTAGCACCGGTCCGTGCCCAGTTTCGCAGGCGTTTCAGCGCCACCTTGATGTTGCGGGTGCCAAGCTCGATCTGGTCGTCGAGATTGCGAAACTCGCGCTTGTCCCAGACCTTGACGGCGCGCTGGTGGCGGCTTTTCTCCTGGCCGATGCGCACGCCTTCGGGGTTGTAGCCATTGGCCCCGAAGGGCGAGGTGCCGGCGGTGCCGATCCATTTGTTGCCGCCCTGATGGCGGCCTTTCTGCTCCTCGAGCCGCTTCTTCAGCGTCTCCATCAGTTGATCGAAACCGCCGAGGCTCTCGATCTCGGCCATTTCCTCGGGGCTGAGGTGTTTCTCGGCCATCTTGCGCAGCCAGTCCTCGGGCAGATCGACGGCGCTCAGCACGTCCTGCGCCGAAATTTCTTCCAGCCCCTTGAAGCTGTGCGCAAAGGCGCGGTCGAACTTGTCGAGGTTGCGCTCGTCCTTCACCATCGCGGTGCGCGCGAGGTAATAGAAGGCATCGACGTCATAGGTCGCCAGACCCGCGCTCATGCCTTCGAGAAAGGTGAGATATTCCCTGAGCGACACCGGAACGCCGGCGCGGCGCAGGGTTTCGAAGAAGGGAACGAACATCGCCGCGCCTCAGAGGGCCAGGCGGTGGATCACCAGCGTGGCCAACATGCCCAGAAGCGCGAAGGCCAGCGCATAGATGCCGACATATTGCACCACGTCCAGCGTCTTGCCGCCGCGCCGCCTGGCGATCGTGCCGCCGATGATACCGCCGATAATGGCGCCGATGATGACCAGCATCTGTTCCTTGTCCTTCTGTCTGCGCCGGCGCCGCCGGAACTACCCGCGCGGGCCCTTGAGCGGGTTGAGCGCGGCAATCTCGCGCAGTTTCGCGCGCACCGCCCAATCCGCGCCAAAGCCGTAGCGCGCCCATCCCAGAGAGTCCATCCGCACCTCGCGCGCTTCCGAAACCCGTCCGGTCAGATCGAGCGCCTCGGCGCGCAACAGCAGCAGCGTGCTCAGCAGCGCCGCGTTTTCATGGCGCGCGGCGGTGTCGAAATGCGGTGCCACCAGCGCCAGCGTCTGGTCCGGCCGGCCGCGCGTCAATTCGAGCGCGCCGAGCTGCGAGGCGACATAGGCCAGATGCAGCTCGGTCGCCGGGCTCATGCGATAGAACCGGTCGGCGGCCTCGAATTCGGCGCGCGCCCGATCGGGGTCGCTGATCAGAAGAATGCGGCCCATGGCGTAATGCGAAAAGGCGCGGCGGTGATCCTGCCAGCCCATGGCGGCGGCGATCCTGAGCGCCCGGGTGGCGGCGGTCCGGCGTTGAGAATGCCTGGCGCCGGGCCCCAATGCCTCCTGCACCGCCTCGATCCAGGCGCGGGGCGTGCGCGACTGCCGGTTGGTGCCGATGCCGGCGCCGCGCGGGTTCAGCCGGGCGAGAATGGCGGGCAGGCGAGCGGCGACACTCGCGCGGTCCATGCCGGAGCGCAGCGCGCTGTCATAGGTCGCCCGCAGGATCAGCATGTCGAAACCGGTCAGGACGGTGTGCACATTGTCGTCGTTGAACACCGAATCCGGCAGGCGATAAAGATCGTTGAGCGGCCCCAGCGCCTGGGCCAGCTCTTCGTGCAGGCAATCGCGCATCTCTTGCGGGGTGGTGTCATTGGGCACGAAGATCGCCACCGTGGTGCGCTGTTGCAGCTGCGCCCAATTCAATTTGCCGGAGCGGCGCTTGCGCTTGTAATCGGCCAGAGAAGTGACATTGGGCACCACGAAACAAGCCGCCATCGGCAGGGCGCGGCGGATCTCGGCCGAGCTGATCGCCTCGATCGTCACCGCCGCCGGCGCGTCTGGCGCCACCTGGCGAATGTCCAGCGCCGCCTCGCTGCGCAGCCGATGCAGGAGCTGCTTGAGATCGCGGTCGAGCTGGGCCGGGGCATCGCCGGTCACCCGCACCCCGATCGGCCCTTCGAACCGGGTCAGCCGAGGCAGCGGGCGGCCGCTTTCAAGCTGGAAGTGCAGGTCGATGAAATCGCGGGCAATATCGGTATTCGACCGCGCCGCCGGCAGCGGGCGGGGCTGCGAAAAGGTCTTCATAACCGGCAATGTGGATTCCAGACTGGCGGCGCGGGTCGGCATATCCGAAGAGGCCATCGGCACGCAGGCCGAGAGCAACATGTAAAGCGGCAGGAAAAGACGGCTGCGGCGCATGTGTCAGGCTCGCTGGTATTTGATGAACGGGGTCAACACGCCGATCCGGTCATAGAGATCTCGGGCGGTGTGGTTGAATTCCTGGGTGAGCCAGTAGACCGAGGGCGCGCCCGCCGCATCGGCCCGGGCATAAACTGCCTCGATCAGCTTGCGGCCGATGCCACGCCCCCGCAGATCGGGCACGGCGTAGAGATCCTGCAAGTAACAGACCTCTTCCACTTTCCAAGCATGGCGGTGAAACAGGAAGTGCGTCAACCCGACGAGCCGGTCCCCGGAAAGGGCGACAAGGCCATTGAAATCGCGGCTGTCGTCTCCCAGCAAACGCTGAAAGGTGCTGTCATAAATCCGCGCCGGAAGCTCGGTTTCATAAAACGCGAGATATTGCCGCCAAAGCTCCTGCCATTGGTCCCGATCTGCGGGCCGCAGCGCGCGGATAGTCATTTCAATCGACATTCTGGTCTGCCTGCTCTTTCGGATGCATCAGGACATCCCTTTTGGCGTTATCGCCTTATGGGGGAGTATACGGCAAAGCCTGGATTTCCTAAGCCGTAAATCGGCCGAGTTTTTCCGGCGCCCGAAAGCGTTGCAATTCAGCCGAATCAAGGGGTTGGGTTGTGGGCGGGCAATCGGGATCACACCAGATATGGTGAATTGCCTAAGATTGCCGACAGGTAATGCACGAAGGGCAGGATGCAAATTCCCTGCTATGCCGGACGGGGCCGTCCGACTGGCCGTGCCACGCCGCAAATTTGCCGCCGGCCGCGAGGGATTGGCGCGTCGGTGGCCGCCGCATGCGGCGCCCGGTCAATCGCCGGGCGCCGGATCTTTTATCGCGCGATCGCGCCGGTTTCCCGATCAGGGCAGGGCGGTCTTTCCGTCCATGGGCCCTGGCCCGCTCCGCCACAGGTTTTCGACCGGAACCGGACCGGCCCGCCCCGGATCAGCGGCCGCGGCGGGCCATGAAGGCGAGGCGTTCGAAAAGATGCACATCCTGCTCGTTCTTGAGCAGGGCGCCGTGCAATTTGGGCAGGGCGTTGGCCCCGTCGCGGGCCAGATCCTCGGGCGTGAGATCCTCGGCCAGCAGGAGCTTGAGCCAGTCGAGCACCTCGGAGGTCGAGGGTTTTTTCTTGAGCCCGGCCTGCTCGCGGATCTCGTAGAACTGGGTCAGCGCGGTGGTCAGCAGCGCCTGTTTGATACCGGGATGATGAACCTCGACGATCTGGCGCATCGTCGCCTCGTCGGGGAACCGGATGTAGTGAAAGAAACAGCGGCGCAGGAAGGCGTCGGGCAGTTCCTTTTCATTGTTCGAGGTGATGATGACGATCGGGCGCTGGCGGGCCTTGACGGTTTCGCCGGTCTCGTAGACGTGAAATTCCATCTTGTCGAGCTCCTGCAACAGGTCGTTGGGAAACTCGATGTCGGCCTTGTCGATCTCGTCGATCAGAAGCACCACCTTCTCTTCCGCCTCGAAGGCCTGCCAGAGCTTGCCCTTGCGGATGTAGTTGCGCACGTCATGCACCCGCTCTTCGCCGAGCTGGCTGTCGCGCAGGCGCGAAACGGCGTCGTATTCATACAGCCCCTGCTGCGCCTTGGTGGTGGATTTGACGTTCCACTCCAGCATCCGCAGGCCCAGCGCATCGGCCACCTGACGCGCCAGTTCGGTCTTGCCGGTGCCCGGTTCGCCCTTGACCAGCAGCGGCCGTTCCAGCGTTACCGCGGCATTTACCGCTAACGTGAGATCTTCGGTCGCCACATAGCTCTCGGTGCCCTGAAATTTCATGCCTGCTCCTTGTTTCGGCTTCTGGCGCGGAGCCTATCGATACCGAGAATTCGCCGCAATACAGCGCTTTGTGTAGTGACATTCCGGTGCTCAGGGAGTACTCCGAGCGCGCAGGGGTTGCCGGTCAAAAGGAGCATTCAAAATTGATTTCAACTGAGGCTGGCCAGAAAGAGGGAGCGGATATGAAACAAGAATCGTTTCTACCCGAAGATTATCGTCCCGCTGAGGACGAACCATTCATGAACGAGCGGCAAACGGAATATTTCCGCCGCAAGCTGATTTCCTGGAAAAACGAATTGCTCGACGAAACCCGCGATACGATCGAAGGGCTTCAGGAGAGCACGCGCAACATTCCCGATGTTGCGGATCGCGCCAGCGAAGAGACAGACCGCGCCATTGAACTGCGCACCCGCGACCGTCAGCGCAAGCTGGTCGCCAAGATCAATGCGGCCCTGCGCCGGATCGACGAGGGGGAATACGGCTATTGCGAGGTGACCGGCGAGCCGATCTCGCTCAAGCGTCTCGACGCGCGGCCGATCGCCACCATGAGCCTCGAGGCGCAGGAGCGTCACGAGCGCCGCGAAAAGGTGCATCGCGACGATTGAGCCGCGGCGCTGCATTGCAAAATACCGAAAACGCCGGGGCGCTCGCCCCGGCGTTTTTGTCAGAAGGGAAAGAGATGAGCCTTCTAGGTCTTGATATCCGCATCGTCGGCGGGGGCATCGGTGGGCTGGCCGCTGCGCTGTGCCTGGCCGGGCGGGGTGCACAGGTCACCGTTCTGGAACAGGCCGAGGCGATCCGCGAGGTCGGCGCCGGGCTTCAGATCAGCCCGAACGGGCTGCGGGTGATCGAGGCACTGGGGCTGGCGCCGGAGCTGGCGGCGCGCTCGGCCGAAGGCCGGGCGGTGTCGCTGCGCGATTTTCGCGCCGGCGACGAGGTGGCGCGGCTCGATCTCGGGCTGTTGCCGCGGGATCAACGCTATTTCTTTGTCCACCGCGCCGATCTGATCGATCTACTGGTCACCGAGGCGCGGGCGCGCGGCGTGCGCTTCCGGCTGTTGCAAAAGGTGGCGGAGGTCCGGCCCGGCGCGGGGCCCGAACTGGTGATGGCCAATGGCGACGCCTGTACCGCCGATCTGGTGATCGGTGCCGACGGGCTGCATTCGCGGCTGCGCGAAGCGCTGATCGGCCCGGCCAGTCCGCAATTCACCGGTCAGGTGGCCTGGCGCGCGGTAATCCCGAATGTCACCGGCCAGGGTGCAGAGGTGCAGGTGCACATGGGGCCGGGCCGGCATCTGGTGTGTTATCCGCTGCGCGACGGCTCGGTGCTCAACCTCGTGGCGGCGCAGGAGCGCGCGGCCTGGGCCGAGGAAGGCTGGCAGCACCGCGACGATCCGGCCAACCTGCGCGCGGCCTTTGCCGGGTTCGGTCCGGCGGTGCAGCGGATGCTGGGCGCGGTGGAGGCGGTCCATCTCTGGGGTCTTTTCCGCCATCGGGTGGCGCCGCGCTGGGTCGGGGGGCACTGCGCTCTGCTGGGCGACGCGGCCCATCCGACGCTGCCCTATCTGGCGCAGGGGGCCAATATGGCGCTCGAGGATGCCTGGGCGCTCGGCGCCTGCCTGGCCGGGCATGAGGATATCGGCGCGGGGCTGGCCGCCTATCAGGCGCTGCGCATGGCGCGCTGTCAGAAAATCGTGGCCGCGGCCACCGGCAACGCCTGGAAATACCATTTGCGGCCCGGGCCGCTGCGGCTGGCGGCGCATACCACGCTGCGTCTTGGCGCGCGGCTGGCCCCGGCGCGGGCGTTGCGGCAGTTCGACTGGCTCTACGGCTATGACGTAACCCGCGCGGTCTGACGCGCGGGGGCTGCGGCGCTGCGGTCGGGGAGGCCCCGGCGCGGGGCCGGGGCGGGGGTGGCTATTCGACCGTCAGCGGCTTGCGGGCGATCACCTTGCGGTTCTGGCCGACCACATAGCGCAGCTCGTAAGCGCCGGGCTGTTCGGGCAGTTTCAGGATCAACGGGCTGTCCTGACTGGTGCGGCCATAGGTTTCGTATTCATCGTCCGAAGATTGGGCGCGGGCGATCGACACGTAATCGTCGCTGAAATCAGGCCCGTCCCAATGCACCGCCAGATTGCCGCCGGCGGCGCCGCGCTCGGCGGCCTGCAAATCCGCGCTTACTTCGGTCAGGGTGATCTCCTTGCGGGCCAGGACCGAGGTGCCGTTGCTGGCCGCCACATAGCGCACTTCGTAGGTGCCGGGCACCGCCGGGGTGCGCAGCAAGAGGGGCGAGCCGGTCCGGGTGTAGCTATAGGCATCATGGCGGCTGTCGCCGGGCCGCGAAATCGAGATATAGTCGCGGTCATATCCCGGGCCCTCCCAGTTCACCACGATCGAGGCCCCGGCGCGGGCGGTCTCGGGAAGAGCGAGCGTCGCCTGCACATCCTGTACCTCGATCGGCAGGCTCGCCAGAACCGTGCGGTCCTGCGACATGACATAGCGCAGCTCGTAGCGGCCCGGCACCAGCGGCATGGTGAGCGAAAGCGGCATGCCCTTGCGGGTGTAGGTATAGGCCTCGTGGCCGTCGTCGCCGGGCCGGGCGACAGAGATGTAATCATTGGCATAATCCGGCCCGGTCCAGCGCACCTCGAGCGGCTGGCCGGCGGCGGCCTCGGCGGGGGCCTCGAGCGTGGCACTGATTGCGTCCACCGCGATGGGTCTGGTCGCCAGCACGGTGCGATCCTGCGACATCACGTAGCGCAGCTCGTAGTCGCCGGGCACCGTCGGCATGACCACCTGCGCCGGGCTGCCCTTGCGGGTATAGGCGTAATTCTCGTAACCGTCATCGCCAAGCCGCGCGATGGAGATGTAATCATTGGCGTAATCCGGGCCCTCCCAGGTCACCGGCAGGGTGGCGCCGGCGAGCGCGCTGTCTTCGGAAGCCAGTGTCGCCGCGACCTCGGTCACCGTCACCCTGCGGGTCGCCAGAACGGTGCGGTCCTGCGACATCACGTAGCGCAACTCGTAGTCGCCGGGCTGGGGTGGCATCAGCAACTGCCCGGGGCTGCCCTTGCGGGTGTAGACATAGCTCTCATAGCCATCATCCCCGGGCCGGGCGACCGAGATGTAATCATTGGCATAATCCGGCCCTTGCCAGGTGACGGGCAACTGCGCCCCGGCGACGACGCTGTCGGCGGCGTCCAGGCTGGCGGTCACCTCGGTGACGGTGATCGGCCGGGTTGCCAAAGTCTTGCGCCCGTCCGAGAGGACATAGCGCAGCTCGTAGTCGCCGGGCAGGGCGGGCAGCAGTAACTCTGCCGGGCTGCCCTTGCGGGTATAGGCATAGGTTTCATAGCCGTCATCGCCGGGGCGCGCGACAGAGATGTAATCGTTCTGCGCATCGGGGCCGTCCCATGTCACCGGAAGGGTCGATCCGGCCGGCGCGCTATCGGCCGCTTCGAGGCTGGCGGGCGGCAACAGCGCGGGCAGGGCCAGCGTTACGGTCTGCGGGGCGTCGCCCTGGGCAAAGGTCATCTCGGCGCTGGCCTCGTCCTCGGGGCGCAACACCGACACAAGGTAATCACCCGGCAGCAGATCGGCGCTGACGGTGGCGCCACGCTCGAAATCGAGGATTGCGGTCTCGCCCCGCGAAAGGGACCAGATCAGCGGTGTGGCGATCCGCGGCCCGTCCTCGCCGTCGGTGGCGGCGAAATCGACGGTCACCGGCATCGGCTCGGGCGCGGCGGCGACCTCGGTCAGCGCCTCGCCCAGCTCGCCGGCATTGGCGGCGGTGAGAAAGCGGCCGCCGGTCTCTTCGGCCAGGCATTGCATTTGCTCCAGCGCCTCGGGGTCGCTCACGTCGAAGCCCACCACATGCACGGTGAACTCGGCGCCGGCCTGTTCCAGCGCGCGGGCGGCGGCGCAGGGATCGGGGTTGCAGGTCTCGATGCCGTCGGACACCAGGATCACCGTCGCCTTTTCTTCGGTGTAGCGCAGCGCCTCGGCGGCGGCGGTCACCGCATCGGTCATCGGCGTCTTGCCGCGCGGCTGAATGCCGTTGACCGCAGTGGCGATGGCGCCGCGGGTGCCGGCACCGGGGGCAACCAGCGTTTCGATGTCGCTGCAATCGCCCTTGGTGCGGTGGCCATAGGCGGTCAGCCCCAGTTCCTGATCTCCGGGCAGGACGGCCAGCAGATCACCCATCACCGTCTGGGCGATCTCGATCTTGGCCCGGCCGTCGATCTGGCCCCACATTGAGCCGGAGCCATCGAGCACCAGGATGGTGCGCGGGTTTTCCTGCGCCGACAACAGGCCCGGCAGCGCGAGCAGAGAAACTAACAATGTGCGGAGAAATGACATCCCGACCCCCAAATGACCAATTGAATGCGATAACCCTGCGTAAAGTGGACCCGCCGATCAACAGGGGAAATCCTCGCCTCGGCAGATGTTCGCCTTGTGTTCTCATTTTTCCATTGGCGAAACCGGCCTCATCCCCTATGTGTTAACCACTGCCGAAGGGGGGCTGAAATGCCGGAACTGAAACATATCGAGGTGCGCGGCGCGCGCGAGCACAATCTCAAGGGCATCGACGTCGATATCCCGCGCGATCAGCTTGTGGTGATCACCGGGCTGTCGGGCTCGGGCAAATCCTCGCTGGCCTTTGACACGATCTATGCCGAAGGGCAGCGCCGCTATGTCGAGAGCCTCTCGGCCTATGCGCGGCAGTTCCTCGACATGATGGAAAAGCCCGATGTCGATCATATCACCGGCCTGTCGCCGGCGATTTCGATCGAGCAGAAGACCACATCGAAGAACCCGCGTTCAACCGTCGGCACCGTGACCGAGATCTACGATTACATGCGGCTGCTCTTTGCCCGCGCCGGCACGCCCTATTCCCCCGCCACCGGCAAGCCGATCGAGGCGCAGCAGGTGCAGGACATGGTCGACCGGGTGATGACGCTCGAAGAGGGCACGCGCGGCTATCTGCTGGCGCCGATCATCCGCGACCGCAAGGGCGAATACCGCAAGGAATTCCTCGAGCTGCGCAAGCAGGGCTTTCAGCGGGTCAAGGTCGATGGCGCCTTCTACGAGCTCGACGAGCCGCCGGTGCTGGACAAGAAATACCGCCATGACATCGATGTGGTGGTCGACCGCATCGTAGTGCGCGAGGGGCTGGAGACGCGGCTGGCCGACAGCTTCCGCACCGCGCTCGACCTCGCCGATGGCATCGCCATCCTGGAAACCGCACCGCGCGACGACGAAGACCCGGAGCGGATCACCTTCTCCGAGAATTTCGCCTGTCCGGTCAGTGGCTTCACCATCCCCGAGATCGAGCCGCGGCTGTTTTCCTTCAACGCGCCGTTCGGCGCCTGCCCGGAATGTGACGGGCTGGGGATGGAGCTGTTTTTTGACGAACGGCTTGTGGTGCCCGACACCACGCTGAAAATCTACGATGGCGCGCTGGCGCCCTGGCGTAAGGGCAAATCGCCCTATTTCCTGCAAACCATCGAGGCGCTGGCCAAACATTACGAGTTCGACAAGAACACCCGTTGGAAGGATCTGCCGAAACACGTCCAGCAGGTCTTCCTCTATGGCTCCGGCGACGAGGAGATCGAGTTTCGCTATGACGAGGGCGGCCGGGTCTATCAGATTTCCCGCGTCTTCGAGGGCGTCATTCCGAATATGGAACGGCGCTACCGCGAAACCGACAGCAACTGGATCCGTGAGGAATTCGAACGCTATCAGAACAACCGGTCGTGCCATGCCTGTGGCGGCTACCGTCTTCGGGACGAGGCGCTGGCGGTCAAGATCGGCGCGCCCGAGGACGATCTGCTGCATATCGGCCAGGTGGTGCAGATGTCGATCCGCGAGGCCTTTGACTGGTGCAATGAGGTGCCGCAGCACCTCAGCTCGCAGAAGAACGAGATCGCCCGCGCCATCCTCAAAGAGATCCGCGAACGGCTGGGGTTCCTCAACAACGTCGGCCTCGAATATCTGACACTGAGCCGCAATGCCGGCACGCTCTCGGGTGGCGAGAGCCAGCGGATCCGGCTGGCGTCGCAGATCGGCTCTGGCCTGACCGGCGTGCTCTATGTGCTCGACGAGCCGTCGATCGGGCTGCACCAGCGCGACAATGACCGGCTGCTCGGCACGCTCAAGAACCTGCGCGACCAGGGCAATACAGTGATCGTGGTGGAACACGACGAAGAGGCGATCCGCGAGGCGGATTACGTCTTTGACATCGGGCCCGGTGCCGGGGTGCATGGCGGCCAGGTGGTGGCCCATGGCACGCCGGCCCAGGTGGCGGCGGAACCGTCGTCGGTCACCGGCCAATACCTCTCGGGCCAGCGCGAGATCGCGGTGCCGTCGGAACGGCGTGAGGGCAATGGCAAATCGGTGACCGTGGTCAAGGCCACGGGCAACAACCTGCGCAAAGTCACCGCCGAGTTTCCGCTAGGCAAATTCGTCTGCGTTTCGGGCGTGTCGGGCGGTGGCAAATCGACCCTGACCATCGAGACCCTGTTCAAGACCGCCTCGATGCGGCTCAACGGCGCGCGGCAGACGCCCGCGCCCTGCGAGACGATCCAGGGGCTGGAGCATCTCGACAAGGTGATCGACATCGACCAGCGGCCCATTGGCCGCACCCCGCGGTCGAACCCCGCCACCTATACCGGCGCCTTCACCCCGATCCGCGACTGGTTTGCCGGGCTGCCGGAGGCCAAGGCGCGCGGCTACAAGCCCGGGCGCTTTTCGTTCAACGTCAAGGGCGGTCGGTGCGAGGCCTGTCAGGGCGACGGTGTCATCAAGATCGAGATGCACTTTCTGCCCGATGTCTATGTCGAATGCGAGACCTGCAAGGGCGCGCGCTACAACCGAGAGACTCTGGAAATCAAGTTCAAGGGCAAGAGCATAGCCGACGTTCTTGATATGACGGTTGAAGAGGCGCAGGAGTTCTTCAAGGCGGTGCCCTCGATCCGCGACAAGATGGATGCGCTGATGCGGGTGGGCCTTGGCTATATCAAGGTCGGCCAGCAGGCGACGACCCTCTCTGGCGGCGAGGCGCAGCGGGTGAAACTGTCGAAGGAACTGGCCAAACGCTCCACCGGCCGCACGCTCTACATCCTCGACGAGCCGACAACGGGCCTGCATTTCGAGGACGTGCGCAAGCTTTTGGAAGTGCTGCACGAACTGGTCGAGAGCGGCAATACCGTGGTGGTGATCGAACACAACCTCGACGTCATAAAGACCGCTGACTGGATCATCGACATCGGCCCCGAGGGTGGTGATGGCGGTGGCAAGATCGTCGCGACCGGCACGCCCGAGAAAGTGGCCAAGGTCAAGGCCAGCCACACCGGCCATTACCTCGCGCCGATGCTCAAACCACGCAAGTTGGCAGCGGAATGACAAACAGGGCCGGGCGCCGAGGCCCGGCCCTGTTTCCTGGGCGCTTTGACGTCCGGCCGCGCCGTTCAGCCGCCTTGGGCGACAAGGGACGAGGGCGCGATGGCGGCGATCCGCAGCAGCTGGATCATCTCGTAGGCGCGCAGCGGCATCAGCAGCACTTCGCCATCGACGGCGGCGTAATAATGATCGGGCTCGGGTTCGGGCAGGTCATAGGTTGCCAGCAGCCGGTCATGCCCCGCCAATGACGTCAGGTCGAGATCCTCGACATCGAACACCTGCACGTCCTGCAACCCGCGCAGCAGGCGGATGCGGCGATAATTCTCCATGTCGAGAAGCACCGGCTGGCCGTCGATGATGATATAGGCATGATCTTCGGGAGCCGGGTCGAGCGCAAAAATCTCGACGATCCGCTCTTGCGTCAGGGCGAAATCATTGACGAACGGGTCGAGGTCGGCGCCGTCCTCGACCTCGATATCGAGGTCATATTCCCGTTCGATCTCGCGGTCGATGTCGCGCTGGCGTTCGATCAGGTGCAGGTGCACGTCCTCGTCGTTGCGGCTGGCCCAATCCTCGGCGGTAACGGATTTTTTCGCCTGCCCGGGCGGCACGCAGGGCACGTCTTTCCCGGCCAGCCCCGGTGGGCAATCGATCAGAATGTCGCTGAGCCCCGAGGTGCCAAGCACTGCCAGCGGCACGCCCAGCCCGGCGATCTGTGACAGCGCGCGGCGGGCAAAATCGGCGTCGCCATCGATCTCGACCTTGGACTTGCCGTCCTTGACCTCGATCTTGGCCTTGTCCTTGCCATCCTTGATCTCGATCTTGGCCTTGTCGTCCTTGATGTCGATCTTGCCCTTGTCTTTCGACTTGTCCTTTTTCTTCTTCTTTTTCAGCTTGGCCTTTTTCTTGCCCTTCTTCTTGTCTTTGTCCTTGACGAACAACAGGTCGGCCCCCGCCACGGCATTGGCCTGAACATCCGGCCGGGGCATCTGGGTCGGGGCCGCCTCGGCGGCGAAGGGCAGCGAAAGCGCGGCGGCAAGGGCGAACGGAGAGATGAAGCGGGTCATGGCGTTCCTCGCAGTATGAACTGCAACGTCAACGTCCCAGCTTTGCGCCCGGTTCCTCAGCCACGGCTCCGGGTTTCGAACCGGGGCAACATGGCCGAGAAATCTCGGCCCGACCCGTCCTCGTTTTCGACGAATTGCGCATAGAGATCGCGCGCTGCCTGACCCATGGGCGTGTCGGCATCCGCGGCTTCCGCCGCCTGCTGGGCCAGTCGCAGATCCTTCAGCATCAATTCGGCCGCGAAGCCGGGCTGATAGCCGTTGTCGGCGGGGCTTTTCGGGCCGATGCCGGGGGCCGGGCAATAGGCGTTCATCGACCAGCTGTACCCCGATGAGGTCGAGACCACGTCGAACAGCGCCTGCCGGTCGAGGCCCAGCTTGTCGGCCAGGGCAAAGGCCTCGCAGGTGGCGATCATGGTGACACCGAGGATCATGTTGTTGCAGATCTTGGCCGCCTGACCATTGCCCGAGGGGCCGCAGAGCACTGCTTTCTGGCCCATCACGTCAAACAGCTCTTTCACGGCGGCAAAGCCCATGTCGGAGCCGCCCACCATGAAGGTCAGCGTGCCCGCCGCCGCCCCGGTGACTCCGCCGGAAACCGGCGCGTCGAGCGGCTCGAGCCCGGCGGCCTGGGCCTGTTCGGCCACGACGCGGGCGCTTTTCACATCGACGGTCGAGCAATCGAGAAAGACCGCGCCTTTTTCCATCGCCGGAATGATTTCATCGGCGACGGCGCGCAGGATCGCGCCATTGGGCAGCATGGTGATGACCACCTGCGCGCCGCTTGCCACCTCGGTGGCAGAGCCGGCCTTCGCCACGCCCTCGATCTCGACGTCGGCAGTGTCGAAGCCCGTGACCTCATGGCCGGCCTTGGCCAGATTGGCGGCCATTGGCCCGCCCATGTTGCCCAATCCGATAAACCCGATCTTCATTTTGCATCCTCCCCGAATGTCAGCCCGTCCTTGCCCAGCGGTTGCAGCATCTGCGTGACCCGCGGCGGTTTCAGCCCGCGCAGATCGTCGCTCCACTTCGGGCTTTTGTCCTTGTCGATGATCGCCGCGCGAATGCCTTCGAGAAAGTCGCCATGTTCCATCGCACGGGCGGAAAAGCGGTATTCGGTCTCGAGCGCGCGGCGGATGTCGCCACCGGGGCCGCGCAGCCGGTGCACCATCTCGAGCGTCGCGCCCATCGAAAGCGGGCAGTTGCGTTCGAGCATCTTCAGCGTCTCGGTGGCAAATGCGCTGTCGTGGTGATCCAGCGCATTGACCACGTCCAGCAGGGTTTCGCCGCCGAAGGTGGCGTCGATCTCGGGCTGGAGCGCGGCCAGCCGGCTTTCCGGCGGGGTCACACAGGAGCGGTCGATCATGGTCCATTCGCCGGTGCGTTCCAACACCTCGATCAGCGCCGGCCAGTCGGCCTCGGGAATGTAGCAATCGGCAAATCCGGCGTGGATCGCATCGCCGGGGCCCATGCGTGCGCCGGTGAGACCGAGGTATTCCCCAAGCCGCCCCGGCGCCTGCGCCAGCAGCAGGCTGCCGCCCACGTCCGGCACCAGACCGATGCCGCATTCCGGCATGGCGATGCGCGAGCTTTCCGCCACGATCCGGTGCGAGCCGTGACAGGACACGCCGACGCCGCCGCCCATGGTGAAGCCCTGCATGAAGCTCGCCACAGGCTTGGGAAACTGGAACAGCCGGGCATTCATCCGGTATTCGTCGCGCCAGAACCGCCGGCCATATTCATAATCGCCGCGCAACCCACTGGCATACATTTCGGCGATATCGCCACCGGCGCAGAACGCCTTTTCGCCCTCGGCATCGATGATCAGCATTGCGACATCGGTGTCGGCGGCCCACTCCCGGAGCGCGGCGTCGATCGCCAGGCACATGTCATGCGTCAGCGCGTTGAGCGCCTCGGGGCGGCTGAGGGTGATGCGGCCGGCGCGGCCGGTCTTGCGTATCGAGATATCGGTCATCTGTTCTTCAGCAGGTGGCGCGCGACGATCACGCGCATGATTTCATTTGTGCCTTCGAGGATCTGATGCACGCGCAGATCGCGTACCAGTTTTTCGATCCCGTAATCGGCGAGATAGCCATAGCCACCGTGCAGTTGAAGGCACTGATCCACAACCTGGCTTCCGGTCTCGGTCACAAATTTTTTCGCCATGGCGCAGGCCGGGGTGGCATCAGGCGCGCCGGAATCCAGTTTCCAGGCGGCCTGCCGCAGAAAAACACGGGCGGCCTGTAGGTTGATCTCCATGTCTGCCAGGCGGAACTGCAACGCCTGGAACTGGTCGATCGGCTGGCCAAAGGCCTTACGCTCGCCCATGTAGTCCAGCGTCAGGTTCAGCCCGCTCTGCGCCGCGCCCAGCGAGCAGGCCGAGATATTGAGCCGCCCGCCGTCGAGCCCGGCCATGGCGTATTTGAAGCCACTGCCTTCCGCGCCCAGCAGGTTCTCGGCCGGCACCAGACAATCGTCGAGCTGCACCTGGCGGGTCGGCTGGCTCTTCCAGCCCATCTTGTCTTCGAGCCCGCCAAAGCTCAGCCCCTCTGTGCCGTCTTCGACGATCATCGCCGAGATGCCGCGCGGGCTGTCATCGCCGGTGCGGCACATCACGATATAGGCGTCGGAATAGCCGCCGCCCGAGATGAAAGCCTTGGTGCCGGTCAGGCGATAGCCTTCGTTGGTCTTGGCGGCGCGGGTCTTGAGCCCGGCGGCGTCAGAGCCCGAGCCCGGCTCGGTCAGGCAGTATGAGAACACCGTCTCCATCGACACCGCCTTGGGCAGCACCCGCGCCTTGAGATCGTCGGAGCCGAAGCTGTCGATCATCTTGGCGCACATGTTGTGGATCGACAGGAAGGCCGCCACCGAGGGGCAGGCCATACTCAGCGCCTCGAAGACCAGCGTCGCGTCGAGCCGCGACAGGCCCGAGCCGCCGCTCTCTTCGGAGACGTAGAGCCCGCCCAGGCCCAGCTCGCCGATCCGCGGCCAGAGATCCTTGGGAATCGAGCCCTCGGCCTCCCATTGCCGGGCATGGGGCGCGATATGCTCCTGCCCGAACGCATGTGCCATGTCGAAAATGGCGGTCTGTTCCTCGCTGAGTGCAAAGTCCATGTCGCGGCGCTCCCCCTTGCCGTGAATTGAATGCCTGTTCAATTATCGCGGAGATGAGGGGCAGTTTGCAAGAAACTTTTTGGCCAGTCGGGGCCGGGCAGGTCGGGGAACAGGTCAAAAAGATGGCAGGGCGGGCATCGCGGCGCGGCCCATGCAGGCCAATACGTCACAACTCGGTGTCGTCGCCGTTGCCCATCGCCTCGGTCCCGCGCGGGGTAAGCTGATAGACGCCGCGCGTGACCCGCTCGAACCAGCCATAATGGTCGTCGGCCATGATGCGGGTGGCTGTGGTGACGCCGGTGACCGCGCGGATCTCGGCGCATTTCGAGGCGCCATGGCGCCGCAGATGCAGGGCGATCTTGACCGCGTCCTGCCGATAGGCGGTGACCAGCGGGCCACTGCGCGCGGCACCGCCGAGGTTCGGGTCGCCCTCGCGGCGGGCAAATTCGCGCAACAGCCGGGACTTGCGCGCCTTGACCTTGCGCGGCGCATAAGGCGCGGGGTCGAGGTGGACCTCGGTATGGCCATCGCTCAGCCGCACGGTGATCAGACCGAGCCCGAGCCGGCGGCACAGGGTCTTGTTGTCCTTGAGCGCCCGCAGGAATCGCTTGCCGGGCAGGCGCGGCACCGCGACATAGACAAAATCCGTCATCGCCTGCCGCGCCACGGCCTGGTGAAACAGGGTCAGCGCAAAGCCGGTCTTCAGCTCGACGATCACCGGCTCGTCCTCGCCGGGGCGCAGGGCCACGACGTCGGCGGCGCCGATCTCGGCTTTGACGTCATAGCCCTGCGCCACAAGCAGCGCCTTCACATGGGGGTAGAGATCGGTTTCTTTCACAGGTCGGCCTGAAAATCCTCGATCAGATGGCTGACCACCGCGCGCATCTGGGTGTCATGATCAGCGCCGGCGGCCTCGGCCGCGACACGAACCGCGCGCTGGCGCATTGCAGAGGTGCCGCGGTCGAGGATGGTGCGCAGGTGCATCAGCTCTTCGACACAGTTCAGCGCCTCGGCGTCCTCGTGCAACAAGCCGATCAACTCGTTGGTCAGCTCGTCCATCGGTACGATCTCGCCCCGGCCGAAATCGATCAATCCTTCCTCGATGCCATAGCGCTGGGCCCGCCAGCGGTTTTCCGAGATCAGGAAGCGGTCGTAGATCCGCCAGCGCTGGTTGCGCGTGCGCAGGCGCCACAACATGCGGTGCAGGCATTGGATCACCGCCGCCACCGCCAGCGTGTCTTCCATCCGCGGGCAGACATCACAAATCCGCGTCTCGAGCGTGGGAAAGCTGTGGCTGGGGCGCAGATCCCACCAGATCTTGGTGCTGTCCTCGATCAGCCCAAGATCGACCAGCGCCTTGACGGAACGTTCGTATTCGTCCCAGGAGCTGAGCTGCGGCGGCAGGCCGGTGCGCGGAAGATTGTCGAAAACCGACAGGCGGTAAGAGCTCAATCCGGTGTCCTCGCCCTGCCAGAACGGCGAAGAGGTGGACAGCGCCAGAAGATGCGGCAGAAAATAGCTGAGCTGACGCAGCAGGTCGGCCCGCAGCGGGTCGTCGTTCAGGCCGACATGCACATGCATCCCGCAGATCAGCATCCGTCGCATCACCCCGCCCAGATCCTGGCGGATCCGGTTGTAGCGTTCCTTGTCGGTGTGGTGCTGGTTTTTCCAGTCGGCGAAGGGGTGGCAGGAGGCGGCAATCGGCGCGGCGTTGTGCCTGGCGGCGCAATCGGCAATCGTCCGGCGCAGGTGACGCAGGTCATCGCGGGCCTGGCCGACGTCCTCGCAGACGCCGGTGCCGATCTCGATCTGGCA
Organism: Marinovum sp. PR37; assembly: GCF_028807375.1. Lineage (NCBI taxonomy): Bacteria > Pseudomonadati > Pseudomonadota > Alphaproteobacteria > Rhodobacterales > Roseobacteraceae > Marinovum > Marinovum sp. PR37. The sequence goes on from NZ_JARAML010000001.1 coordinate 208,902, forward strand.
CTGCATGTACTCCGGGCTCACCTGATCGGCCAGCGCCTGCTTGCAATCGGCCATCATGTCGTCGGGTACCTCGACCAGGGCGAGGCTGTCGCGGTCGACCAGCAGGTATTCCTCTTCGATGCCGATGGTGAACTCGGGTGTGGCCATTGCGTCGGTCCCTTCGCCCGGCTGCTGCGCATTGCGACGAGCCTGCCATAACCTGCTGGCAGCGCGCAATATTAAGCATCCGGCGCCGTCAGGGAACCCGCAGCGTTTCGGGCGCCACGGCGAGAAATCTTGCCGCTTCGGCGCGGTCGCGGAACACACCCGCCGTGATCCCGTCAAAGCCCTGCATGAGCGCCAGATACATCCGCGCGGTGCCGAAGCCGATGTCGTTCGGGGCCAGGATGGCCACCCGAACCTCTTTGGCCTGCTCATAGAAGCCGGTGCGCGAACGCGTCAGGCTCATCACCTGGGTAAAGCTGAGATCGGCACTTTCCAATCCGGTCAGGTCGCAAAAGACATTCTGATCCGGCTTTCGATCGGGACTGGCCGCGAGTTCCTGGAACAAATCAGCCATGTCCTGTGCGCCGATCCGCCCGTCCAGTCGCAGCAGAAATAAACCCCGGTCGTGATCGACATCGAACTTGTAACGCATTTACCTCTCCCGACCTTGCGGTGCCGCCATTAAGCTTCGTGTTCCAAGGAACATCAGGGGAAAAAGCGGGTCAGCTTGCCATCACCATGACGGCACATGTCGGGAAACTCTATAAAAACGAGTGGTTGCAGGGGTATTTGACGCCATCGTCACGGTCTTGTGATGATGTATCCGATTTGCGTAAATTAATCGGGCGGACAATGACCCGCCAAAGCGCTTGATGCAACAAAGGGCGACCGCAAGGCCGCCCTTTTGGAATTATCACTCTGAGAGATCAATCCATCGCCTTGAAGTTGAATTCGCCGCCTTCCTTGATTCCCGAAAACCAGCGCGCGGTAACGGTCTTGGTCTTGGTGTAAAACCGGAAGGCATCGGGGCCGTATTGATTGAGGTCGCCGAAGGCCGACTTTTTCCAGCCGCCAAAGGTGTGATACGACAGCGGCACCGGGATCGGAAAGTTGATTCCGACCATGCCGACATTGACCCGATGGGCAAAGTCGCGCGCGGTGTCGCCATCGGCGGTATAGATCGCGGTGCCATTGCCGTAGTCGTTGTCGATGATCAGGTTCAGCGCGTCTTCATAGCTGTCCATCCGCACCTGGCTCAGCACCGGACCGAAGATCTCTTCGCGGTAGATGTCCATTTCGGGGGTGACATTGTCAAACAGCGACGGCCCGCAGAAGAAGCCGTTCTCATAGCCCTGCAATTGAAAGCCGCGGCCGTCGACCACCAGCTTGGCGCCTTGCTCGACACCGCTGTCGATCAGCCCGTTGATCCGTGCCTTGGCCTGGGCGGTGATGACCGGGCCGAAATCGACGTCATCGCCGGCGGTATAAGGCCCGACTTTCAGCTTTTCGACGCGCGGCACGAGTTTCTCGACGAGACGGTCGGCAGTCTCCGCGCCCACCGGCACCGCGACCGAGATCGCCATGCAGCGTTCGCCCGCCGCGCCGTAGCCCGCGCCCACCAGCGCATCGGCCGCCTTGTCGAGATCGGCGTCGGGCATGATGATCATGTGGTTCTTGGCGCCGCCAAAGCACTGGGCGCGTTTGCCGTTGGAGCAGGCGCGGCCATAGATATATTGCGCGATCGGGGTCGAGCCGACAAACCCCACAGCGGCAATGGTGTCATTGTCGAGGATCGCGTCGACGACCTCCTTGTCGCCGTTGACCACCTGAAGCACACCATCGGGCAGGCCGGCCTCTTGCAGCAGCTCGGCGAGGCGCAGCGAGGTCGAGGGCACCCGCTCGGAAGGTTTCAGGATCATCGCGTTGCCGGAGGCGAGGGCAGGGCCCATCTTCCACAGCGGGATCATCGCCGGGAAATTGAAGGGCGTGATACCGGCCACGACACCGAGCGGCTGGCGCATGGAATAGAGGTCGATGCCGGGGCCGCCGTCATTGGTGTGCTCGCCCTTGAGCAGATGCGGCGCGCCCATGCAGACCTCGATCACCTCGAGCCCGCGCTGCACGTCGCCCCTGGCGTCGGGCAGGGTCTTGCCGTGTTCGCGGCTGACCAGCTCGGCCAGCTCGTCCATGTGCTGGTTGATCAGCTGGCCGAATTTCATCATCACCCGGGCGCGGCGCTGCGGGTTGGTCGCGCCCCAGGCCTTTTGCGCTTCGGCCGCCTTGGCGACGGCGGCGTCAAGCTCGTCCTTGCTGGAGAGCCTGACCTGCGCCTGAACTTCGCCGGTGGCCGGGTTCATCACGTCGGCGGTGCGGCTTGAGCTGCTCTCGACCATCTGGCCGTCGATGTAATTCTTGATCACGTCCATGGGATCCTCCTGGGGTTCTTTGCGCAGAGCTTAGTCTTGCAATTTCGCCATGGGTAGGCGCAATGTGCCAAAGAGGTTTTGCATTATTGCAAAGGATGCCCGTATGGACCCTTGGGATGATTTCCGTGTCTTTCTTGCCGTGGCACGGCAGGAAAGCCTGTCAGCGGCAGGCCGTGCACTGCGGATCGATCCGGCGACGGTGGGGCGGCGCGTGGCTCGGCTTGAACAGCGGCTGGGCCAGCCGCTGTTTGCCAAATCGCCGCAAGGCTATGCGCTGACCGATGCGGGCCAGCGGTTGTTGCCGCATGCGGAACAGGCCGAACAGGCCACCCAGGGGGCCGTGGAGGCGCTGGCAGGGGCGACCGAGGGGCTGACCGGACAGATCCGCATCGGGGCGCCGGACGGCTGCGCCAACTTCCTGCTGCCCCGGGTCTGCGCGGCGTTGTCGCGCGACAATCCCGAGCTGGAAATCCAGATCCTCAGTCAGCCGCGTGTCGTCAACCTGTCGAAGCGCGAGGCCGATCTGGCGATCTCGGTCAGTCCGCCCACCGCCGGGCGGCTCAGCGTGCAGAAGATCGCCGATTATCACCTGCACATCGCCGCAGCCGAGGCCTATCTGGCGTCGAGATCGCCGATCGCCGCCCCGGGCGATCTCAGGGGGCACCGAGTCGTCGGCTACATCTCCGACATGATCTTCGACCGCGAGCTCGACTACCTCTCGGAACTGGGCCTCGACCAGGTGCACCTGGCGTCGAACTCGGTCTCGGTCCAGCTCAACTGGCTGCGCCAGGGCGGGGGGATCGGCATCGTGCATGATTTTGCGCTGCCCTTCGCGCCAGAGTTGCGCAAGGTGCTGGCGCAGGAGATCTCTCTGACCCGGGCCTTTTATCTGGTGCGGCATGCCGATGACCGGCGTCTCGACCGCATGAACCGCTTTGCCGCGGCGCTTGTGGCGGAAATGCGCGATGAAGTGGCCCGTCTCGAACACTTGGCGGAATAAGTCTTTAGGATTGGTTGACAGGCGAAGGACTTGCGGGAAAGCTGAACGCAAGAAGCAAGGCAAGGAGCACGCGATGCTGGTCCAGCAGATTCTCAAGTCCAAGGCAGATGCAACTGTCTTTACCGTGCCCCCCGGCACTCTGGTCTCGGAAGCGGCGGAAATCCTGGCCGAAAAGCGCATCGGGACGGTGATCGTCTCGGCCGATGGTGGCAAGACGGCCATGGGGATCCTGTCGGAACGCGACATCGTTCGGGAACTCGCCAAGACCGGCGGCGCCTGCCTCTCTGAAAAGGTCGAGGCCTATATGACCAGCGATCTGGAAACCGCGACCCGCGACGAAAAGGCCGATACCATACTGGCGCGGATGACCGAAGGGCGCTTTCGCCACATGCCGGTGATCGAGGGCGGCGAGCTTGTCGGGCTGATCACCCTGGGGGATGTGGTCAAGGCGCGCCTCTCAGAACTGGCGATGGAAAAGGACGCGCTTGAAGGGATGATCATGGGCCATTAACGCCCTGATCGCACGCAACTTCTGACGATGCGCTTGACACTGCATCCTGCAACGCGGCATTCATCCGCCAAGTGACACGACCCGAAAGCGGACTTGCTCATGCGCATCGGCCTCTATCCCGGCACCTTCGACCCGATCACCGAAGGTCATATCGATATCATCCGCCGGGCGACCGTCCTGGTCGACAGGCTGGTCATCGGCGTCGCGATCAACCGCGACAAGGGCCCGTTGTTCACGCTCGAGGAACGGGTGGCGATGATCGAGCGGGAATGCGGCCATCTGGCCGAGCAGACCGGCACCGAAATCGTCGCGCATCCTTTCGAGAACCTGCTGATCGACTGTGCCCGCGACGTCGGCGCCGGGGTGATCGTGCGTGGCCTGCGCGCGGTGGCGGATTTCGAATATGAATTCCAGATGGTTGGCATGAACCGGGCGCTCGACGATTCCATCGAGACCGTCTTTCTGATGGCCGAGGCCCGGCATCAGGCGATCGCGTCGAAGCTGGTCAAGGAAATCGCCCGTCTCGGCGGCGATGTCAGCAAATTCGTCACGCCGGCGGTGCATAAGGCGCTGACCGAGAAGTTCAGCAAATAAAAACGCCCCGGGATGGCCGGGGCGCGGGGTCTCTCAGGCGGTGCGGGCTGGCGCATCAGGCGCCATAGACCGCCCGCGCCGCGATCTTGTCGGCATCGCCCTGACGGATGCCCAGGTCCAGGGCCGTGCCATGCGGCAGGCTGCGCAGCTCTTTCGCGGTGCGGCGATAGGCAACGTGTTTTTGCAGGCGGTCGCGCAAGGTGGTCATTGCATGGGTCATGGTTTGTCCTTTCCCGATCTTTGTTCTGACGCTTTCGCGCCGGTTACAGCAGCGATATGGGCCCGTTTGGCGGCCGGACAACGTCCGGCGCGACAAAGCCGCCATGCATGAGGCGTGCAGCTGAAAGCGCTGAAAACACGGGCTTTCCCCGCAGTGACCCACAAAAAGAAACGCCCCCGCAGGTCTGCGGGGGCGCTCTCGTTCAAATTCGACGGGCGTGGGCTCAGATCAGCTTGCCCATGGCGACGGCGGTGTCGGCCATGCGGTTGGAGAAGCCCCATTCATTGTCGTACCAGCTCAGGATGCGCACCATGGTGCCCTCCATGACCTTGGTCTGGTCGCAGTGGAACACCGAGGAATGCGGGTCGTGGTTGAAATCCGAGGACACCAGCTGACGGTCGGTATAGCCGAGGATGCCTTTGAGCGGGCCGTCGGCCGCGGCGCGGATCGCGTTGTTGATCTCCTCGACCGTGGTTTCGCGCGCGGCTTCGAAGGTCAGATCGACAACCGAAACATTCGGGGTGGGGACGCGGATCGCAACACCGTCGAGCTTGCCGTTCAGCTCGGGCAGCACCAGACCCACGGCCTTGGCGGCACCGGTCGAGGTAGGGATCATCGACAGCGCCGCGGCGCGGGCGCGATAGAGATCCTTGTGCATCGTGTCCAGCGTCGGCTGGTCGCCGGTGTAGCTGTGGATCGTGGTCATGAAGCCCTTGGCGATGCCGATCTCGTCGTTCAGCACCTTGGCCACCGGCGACAGGCAGTTGGTGGTGCAGGACGCGTTCGAAACGATCAGGTCTTCGGCGGTCAGCGTGTCATGGTTGACGCCATAGACGATGGTCTTGTCGGCGTCCTTGCCCGGGGCCGAGATCAGCACGCGGGACGAGCCGTTCTCGAGATGCGCCTGGCATGCCTCTTTCGAGGTGAAGATGCCGGTGCATTCCAGCACGACATCGACGTCTTTCCAGGGCAGGTCGGCGGGATTGCGCTCGGCGGTGACGCGGATCTTGCCACGGCCGACATCGATCCAGTCGTCGCCGGTGGTCACTTCGGCGGGAAAGCGGCCGTGCACAGAGTCGAATTGCAGCAGATGCGCATTGGTTTCGACCGGACCCAGATCGTTGATCGCAATGACGTCGATGTCCTTGCGGTCGCTTTCGATGATGGCGCGCAGAACGTTGCGGCCAATGCGTCCAAATCCGTTGATGGCAACTTTAACAGCCATGATCTTCTCCTAGCTTCGCGCAGAGTGACTGGGCAGCCAGAGCCGCCCGGCGATTCCGATTTCCGTTATCGCTAACAAACTCATTTGATCCCGAGAGTCAATCGCCGGCCTCAGCGCCAGAAGGCGACCCACTCCAGGAGTTCCAGGAATTTCTTGGCCAGAAACAGGAAGTTCTCGGTGCCGGAGAGGACGTAAACTGCGGTGATTGCGGCCAGAATGGCCAGTCCCAGGTAAACGGCGATGCGGTTCGTCATGACGGCTGGCTCCGGTTTGCTGTCAGCCTGCCGCAGAGTGACCCAAGGGGCAACCGGCAAATTGGCGCTTTGCCTGATGCCGGATCGGTGGCACCCTCCGAGGTAGATTTCAGGAGGAGAGGATACCGTCATGAGATATTTTTCCGGCACGATGACGCTGGCCGCGCTGGTCGCCTGGCCGGCGCTGGCGCAGCAGGCCGCCGACGATGTCGCCCCCGAGGCCGAGATCGGCCGGCCCGCCGCCTTCGAGGCGCTGTCAGATCAGGCGCAGGCGGCGATGGATGCCAAGGCCGCCGGCATGCCGGTCACGGCGCAGGAGTGGATGGTGGTCGCTGCCAACCCGCTGGCGGTCGAGGCCGGGGCCGAGGTGCTGGCCGCCGGCGGCAGCGCCGCCGACGCCATGGTCGCCGTGCAGAGCGTGCTGGGGCTGGTCGAGCCGCAATCCTCGGGGCTGGGCGGTGGCGCCTTTCTGGTCTGGTACGACGCCGAGAGCGGCGAAGTCACCACGCTCGACGGCCGCGAAACCGCGCCGCTCGCGGCGACACCGCGATTGTTTCAGGACGAGACCGGCGAACCGCTGCAATTTTTCGACGCGGTTGTCGGCGGGCTTTCGGTGGGCACGCCGGGCACACCCCGGCTGATGGAAGAGGCGCATCGCCGCTGGGGCCGGTCCAACTGGGCCGGGCTGTTCGACCGGGCCATGCAGCTGGCAGAAGACGGCTTTGTCGTCTCGCCGCGTCTGGCCGGGCTGGTGCGCGACGATGCCGAGCGGCTCCAGCGCTTTCCCGCCACCGCCCGCTATTTCTTTCCCGACGGCGAGGCGATTGCCGAAGGCGACAGCCTGACCAACCCGGAGTATGCCGAGGTGCTGCGACTGATGGCCGAGGGCGGCAGCGAGGCATTCTACAGCGGGCCGGTGGCCGAGGATATCGTCGCCACCGTGCGCGGCGCCGAGGGCAATCCCGGCGTGCTGTCTTCGGTCGATCTGGCGCTTTACCAGGTCAAGGAGCGCCCGGCGGTCTGCGTGCCCTATCGCGCGCATGAGGTCTGCGGCATGGGGCCGCCGTCGTCGGGGGCGCTGACCGTGGGGCAGATCCTCGGCATGCTCGACCACTACGATCTTGCCACCCTTGGAGCGGCGTCGCCAGAGGCCTGGCGGCTGATCGGCGATGCCTCGCGGCTCGCCTTCGCCGACCGGGGCCGCTACATGGCCGACAGCGATTTCGTTCCGGTGCCGGTTCAGGGGCTGGTTGCCGCGCCATATCTCGAGGAGCGGTCGCAACTGCTGTCGGGCGATGACGCGCTGCCCGAGGTCAGCTCCGGCACCCCGGAATATGACCACGCCTTCCTCTGGTCCGATGACGAGAGCATCGAACTGCCTTCGACCTCGCATATCTCGATCGTCGATGCCGAGGGCAATGCGCTGTCGATGACTACGACAATCGAAAACGGCTTCGGTTCGCGGCTCTTCGTGCGCGGCTTCCTGCTCAACAACGAGCTGACCGATTTCTCCTTCCGCACCCATTCCGACGGCATGCCCATCGCCAACCGGGTCGAGCCCGGCAAGCGACCGCGCTCTTCGATGGCGCCGACCATCGTGCTCCGGGACGGGGCGCCGGTGCTGGTTACCGGCAGCCCGGGCGGCAGCCGGATCATCGGCTATGTGGCGCAATCGATCATCGCCGTGCTCGATTGGGGCATGGATGTGCAGCAGGCCGTCGCCATGCCGCATCTGGTCAACCGCTTCGGCACCTATGACGTCGAAGAGAGCACCTCGGCCGCCGATCTGACCACCGCGCTTGCGGACATGGGGTTCGAGGTCAATGCGCGCGGGCTTACGTCAGGCCTGCATGCGATTTCGCTGGGTGAGGCTCTGACGGGAGGGGCCGATCCGCGCCGGGAAGGGATTGCACTGGGGCAATAGCTCCGGTTCCGGTCAACAGCGGTGCGCGCATCAGATCCTCGATCAGAAGGCTGAGCAGCGCGCCGCGCCCGGACACCCCCGCCTTGCGATAGATCGCATTGAGCTGGGATTTGACCGTCCCCTCGGCCGAGCCGCGATGGCCGGCAATCTCGGGGATGGTCAGCCCCTTGAGGGTAAAGAGCGCGACGTCGCTTTCGGCCGGCGTCAGGGCCCAGGCCTCGAAATGCCGCTGCATCACCTGATGCAGCTCGCCCGCCGCGATGCTGACCTGCCGCTCCAGCGCGGTCTTGCGCTGCAAGAGCATCCGCAGATAGCGCACCTGAAAGAAGATCGCCAACACCAGCGTCAGCGTGATCAGCGCTTCGGGGATCAGGTCGGCCTCTTCGGGGGCCGTCCATTCTTCGGTCAGAAGATCATATATGACGTCGCCGACGAAATACCCGGCGCTCAGGAGTTGCGCCAGGATTGCCAGCGCGAGGGTGCGCGGTTGCTGCGTCGTGGTCGGGGCCATTGTGCCAGTATAGGTCATCGGGCAGGGGTTTGACACCGGTGAGCAAGGTCAGAACCAGATTGGCCCGGTAGTGCAGGCTGGCCCAGACCACGCCGGCCAGATAGGCCGCCAGCGCCACGTGAAAGCCCAGGGCCAGCGCCTCGTGGATCGCCTCCGTCCCGCCGCGCGCGCCGCCAAGCGCCAGCGCGGCGCCACTGAGCACCACCAGCGCCAGCATGGCCAGCAGGACAAGCGAGAGCACCGCGCCGAGGGGTGATGGCCCGAGATCGAAGCGTTGCTCGCCCCGCGCCAGATCGGACAGCTGCAATGCGATCTCGGCCCGGCCCGGCCAGAGCGCGCCAAGCGCCGCGCTCTGCGGGCCGATCACACCCCAGAGCAGCCGCAGGACAAGACAGAGGCCAAGCATCGCGCCGGCCCAGACATGGGCCGCGCCCCCCTCTGGCGTCACGATGGCGGTGAGATAGCTGACTGCCAGGGCCCAGCGCAGGCCAAGCTGCACCGGATCGCAGCAGCGGACGGCGGTGACGGAGGGGCAGGCCGAACCTGGGCTGTGGGTCATGGGGGCTTCCTCTGACAAGGCCGATATCCATGGGTCTGCCCTGACATTGGCCTGTGACAGTTTCATGAGATATCCACCAAAGAGGCAAAATTGCCGCCTATAACTTTGGTTCAGCGCCAATCCCCAGGCGGCCGCCGCAAAAAAGCCCGCCGGAACACCGGCGGGCCTGGATCGTGGGGCTGCGGAAAGGTTCAGTGGAGCAGCCGGCCCATGGCGGCGGCGACATCGGCCATACGCACCGAAAAGCCCCATTCGTTGTCGTACCAGGCGAGCACCCGCACGGTGCGGCCGCCGACGACCTTGGTCTGGTCCGGGGCAAAGATCGAGCTTTGCGGCGTGTGGTTGAAATCGATGCTCACCTTGGGTTCGGGGTCATAGCCCAGCACCGCGCCCATGTGGCCGGCGGCGGCTTCGCGCACGATCTCGTTGACGTCCTCGACGGTGACATCCTTGCCCGCTTCGAAGGTCAGATCGACGGCCGAGACATTCGGCGTCGGCACCCGCATCGCGGTGCCGTCGAGCTTGCCCTTGAGGTTGGGCAGCACTTCGCCGAGCGCCTTGGCGGCACCGGTGGAGGTGGGGATCATCGCCATGGCGGCGGCGCGGGCGCGGTAGAGGTCGTTGTGGCGGCGGTCCAGCGTCGGCTGATCGCCGGTGTAGCTGTGGATCGTGGTCATGATGCCGCGTTCGATGCCGATCGCCTCGTCCAGCACCTTGGCCAGCGGCGCCAGGCAGTTGGTGGTGCAGGATCCGTTCGAGATCATCGTGTCGCCGGGGATCAGATCGCGGTGGTTGACGCCGTAGACCACGGTTTTCTGCACGTTCTTGGCCGGCGCCGAAATCAGCACCGATTTGGCGCCACGTTCCAGGTGTACGCCGGCCTTGTTGCCGTCGTTGAACTGGCCGGTGCATTCCAGCACCACGTCGCAGCCCGACCAGTCGAGCTCTGCGGGATCGTAGGTCGAGAACATCTCCATCGGGCCGCGGCCGAGATCCATGGTGCCATTGGCGACTTTGACCTCGCCGGGAAAGCGGCCATGCACGCTGTCATAGCGGAGGAGGTGGGCCGAGGTCTCGAGCGGGCCGGTGGCGTTGATCTTGACCACCTGCACATCGTTGCGCGCCGCCTCGGCGATATGCGCCAGCGTGCAGCGGCCGATCCGGCCAAATCCGTTGATCCCGACAGTGACAGTCATCCGATTTCTCCTGCGCGTTTCCTTGGCCGTGGTGATACCGAGCAGGCGCAGCATGTCAAAGGGAAATGCCTTGTTTTCCAATGTGATAGCGTTAACCGTGGCGCGGGAGCGCATGGTGGCGCTAACCTGTTTGCGCTATCCTCGCATGGTGGCGTTAACGGCGGCGGCGGGACTTTGCGCCGGGCGCGCTAGGTAGACGTCGATGAAGACTCGACTTGATGATCTCGCGGTATTCACCGGCCGCCTTCTGATTGCCGCCCTCTTCCTCGGCGGTGCGGTGCAGAAAGCGCTGAGCCCCGGCGGCACGACCGGCCTGCTGGCCGATTGGCAGCTTCCGCTCTGGCTGATCTGGCCGGCGCTCGGGTTCAACGCCCTGGCCGGCCTTGCGTTGGTGTTCGGGGTGCAGGTGCGGGCGGTGGCGGTCCTGCTGGCGCTCTATTGCGGCGTGACCTCGGTGTTCCATTTCCTGCCCGACGATCCCTGGCAGATGACGATCTTTGTCAAGAACTGGGCGATTGCCGGTGGGTGCCTGGTCCTGGCCGCGCATGGACCGGGGCGATGGGCCTTGCAGCCGGAGAGCTGACCTCTACATTGCCCACGGACAGCCTGGGGAGAATGACATGAGCGGTTTGCTGGCGCTGCTGGACGATGTGGCGGGGATTGCCAAGGTGGCGGCGGCGTCGGTCGACGATATTGCCGGCCAGGCGGCCAAGGCGGGCGCCAAGGCGGCCGGCGCGGTGATCGACGATGCGGCGGTGACGCCGAAGTATCTCACCGGTTTCGAGCCGGCGCGCGAACTGCCCATCGTCTGGCGCATCGCCCGGGGCTCGCTGATCAACAAGCTGGTGTTCTTGCTGCCGGCGGGGCTGGCGCTTTCGGCCTTCGCGCCCTGGCTGATCGCGCCGCTGTTGATGCTGGGCGGCGCCTACCTCTGTTTCGAGGGCGCCGAGAAGGTGGCCCATGCGCTGGGTTTTGGCGCCCATCACGGCGGGCCGGACGGCAGCCATCTCAACCGGGATCCGGCGCATCTCGAAGAAGAGAAAATCAAGGGCGCGATCAAGACCGATTTCATCCTGTCGGCCGAGATCATGACCATTGCCCTGGCGGCCATTCCGGCCAGCACCTTCTGGCTCGAGGCGGCGACGCTGGCGACCGTGGCGGTGGGCATCACGCTCGCGGTCTATGGCGCGGTGGCGCTGATCGTGAAGGCCGACGACCTCGGGCTGTGGATGGCGGCGAAGGGCCGGCTGGGCCTGACCCGGGCGCTGGGCCGGGGGATCGTGACCGCCATGCCCGGCTTCATGAAGCTTCTGATGGTTGTCGGCACCGCCGCCATGCTCTGGGTCGGCGGCTCGATCATCGTGCACGGGCTGGCCGAGATGGGCTGGCACGGGCCGGAAGAGGCGATCAAGCACTACGCCGTGGCCGTCGCCGATCTTGGTGCGGATAGCTGGCGCGCCGCGCTGGAATGGACCGGCAAGGCGGCGATTGACGGGCTGTTGGGGCTGGCGCTGGGGATTGTGCTGATCCCGATCGGCACCAAACTGATCGCGCCGCTCTGGGCGCGGGTCTTTGCCCGGGGCTGAGGCTCAGGCCTCGGGGCCTTCGGCTTCCTGCGACAGATCCTCGATCGCCATGGCCGAGGTGAAGCCGTGCAGCAGGGTGGAAATCAGGATGGTGAAACCGACCAGCGCCCAAAGCCGGTCTTCGTTGAGAAACTCGATCTTGCCGGCGGCATAGGCGAGGTAATAGATCGAGCCGATACCGCGCACACCATAGATCGCAACCACCCACCGGTCGCGGCCGCGCACATCGGTGCCGATCAGCGACAGCCAGCCCGCAATCGGCCGTACCAGAAGGATCAGCGCCAGGGCGATGCCGGCATCGGTCCAGCTCAGCCCTTGGAGCAGCGCCGGCAAAACCGCCCCCAGCGCCACCAGAAGCACCGCCGTCAGCGCATGTTCCAGCGCCTGGGTGAAATTGTGCAGCCGGCGGTGAAACTCGTGCTCGGCCTCGATCCGCCGCAGGGTCAGCCCCATGACCGCCACGGCGATAAAGCCGTATCCTTCGACTAGTTCGGTGCTGCCGTAACAGAGCAGCACCCCGGCCAGCGCCACCACGCCCGAGGCGGTGTCGGCCAGCGTCGCGCCGCGGGGCAGCACGAAAAGCACCTGTCCCAGTGCCCAGCCGCCGGCGGTGCCCATGGCCACCCCGGCCGCAATCCGCCAGGCCACGTCCTGAGCCAGCCATTGCGGCCCCCAGTCGCCAAACAGCGTGCCCTGTGCCGCCACCGCCAGTCCGAGATAGACAAAGGGAAAGGCCAGCCCGTCGTTCATCGCCGCCTCGGTGGTCAGCGCAAAGCGCACCGGATGCTCGCCGCCCTCGAGCGGCGGGCCGACCTGGACGCCGCCGGCCAGCACCGGATCGGTGGGCGCCAGCACCGCGCCCAGCAGGATCGCGGCGGCGACCGTCATGCCGGCAAAGACATGGCCCATCACCACCACGGCAAGAATGGTCAGCGGCATCGCCAGCGCCAGCAGGCGGATCGTCGGCGCCCAGCGGCGGAGCGACGACAGGTTGTCGATCCGGATGCCGGTGGCAAAGAGCGCAATGATCACCGTCAGCTCGGCGACAATTTCCCAAGGCTGGGGCTGGATGCGCGGATCGGGCAGTGCGGGCAGGCCCGGCACCACCGCATAGGCCAGCATCCCCAGCAGGATCATCAGCCCCGGCGCCGCCGGCTCGCGCCGGCTCACCCAGCGGGGCAGCCAATGGGCGAGGATGATCACACCGCCAAGCGCGGTCAGCAGAAAATGATAGCCATCGAGGCCGAAAAAGGCACTGTCGCTCATCGGTCGATCCTCGTGTTACGCGCCGGGGCGGGCTCCGGGCGGGCAGGGCCGCCGTCGGAAAAGGAACGGGCCGGTTGCGCAGGCAGTTCCCTGCGCGCCCGGCCCGTCCAAAGATGTACCGGCCCGGGTCGCGGGCCGGAGGGGGTGCGGGCGATCAGCCCAGCAGATCCTTGACCTTGGCGACAACCGCCTCGGCGGTGATGCCGAAATGCTCGAAAAGCTCGCCGGCCGGGGCCGAGGCGCCAAAGCTGTCCATGCCGATGAACCCGGCCTTGGCCTCGCGGCCGCGCTCGCCCAGAAGCCAGCGATCCCACCCGCCGGCCCGCATGCCGGCCTCGATGCCGACACGCACCGGGCCGCCGGGCAGGACACGTTTGCGATAGGCGTCGTCCTGCTGGGCGAAAAGCTCCATGCAGGGCATCGACACCACGCGCACGCCGATCCCCTCAGCCTGAAGGGTTTCGCGCGCCTGCATGGCGATCTCGACCTCGGAACCGGTGGCGATCAGGATGACCTCGCGCTTGCCCTCGGCATCGGCCAGCACATAGCCGCCCTGCGCGACCATGTTCTTGGTCTTGTGCTCGGTGCGCACGGTGGGCAGGCCCTGGCGGGTCAGCGACAGCACCGACGGTGTCTTCTGCTGGGTCAGCGCGATTTCCCAGGCCTCGGCGGTTTCCACCGTGTCGGCCGGGCGAAACACCAGCGTGTTGGGGGTGGCGCGCGAAATCGCCAGATGCTCGACCGGCTGGTGCGTCGGGCCGTCTTCGCCGAGGCCGATGCTGTCATGGGTCATGACATAGACCACCGGTTGCTGCATCAGCGCCGAGAGACGCATGGCGGGGCGGGCGTAATCGGTAAAGCACATGAAGGTGCCGCCATAGGGCCGCACGCCGCCATGCAGCGCCATGCCGTTCATCGCCGAGGCCATGCCGTGTTCGCGGATGCCGAAATAGACATAGCGCCCGGCGCGGTTGTCCACGTCGAAAACCCCGAGATCGCCGGTCTTGGTGTTGTTCGAACCGGTCAGGTCGGCCGAGCCGCCAAGGGTCTCGGGCATGATCGGGTTGATCACCTCGAGCACCATTTCCGAGCTCTTGCGGGTCGCCGCCTTGGGCTTTTCTTCGCTGACCTGTTTCTTCAGCGCCTTGATCGTGGCCGAGAGCTTCTTGGGCGCCTCGCCGTTTTGCTGGCGCTCAAACTCTTTCTGCTTGGCGCCGGAGGCCGCGCTGAACCGCGTCTCCCAGTCGCCACGCGCCGCCGCGCCGCGCTGGCCGATCGCTTCCCAGGCGGATTTGATCTCGGCCGGCACTTCGAAGGGGCCGTAAGGCCAGTCATAGGCCTCCTTGGCGGCCGTCAACTGCTCGGGATCGGTCAGCGCGCCATGGCCCTTGGAGGTGTCCTGCGCGGCATGGCCCAGGGCGATATGGGTCTTGCAGGCGATCATCGACGGCAGATCGGATTTCTTCGCGGCGGTGATGGCGGCGTCGATTTCCTCGGGGTTGTGGCCGTCGATTTCCTGCACATGCCAGCCGGCGGCCTCGAAGCGCGCTTTCTGATCGGTGCGGTCCGACAGCGCGACCTTGCCGTCGATGGTGATGTTGTTGTCATCCCAGAAAACGGTGAGCTTGGACAGCTTCTGCCGCCCGGCAAGGCCGATGGCCTCGTGGCTGACGCCTTCCATCAGGCAGCCGTCGCCGGCGATGACATAGGTGTGGTGGTCAACCAGCTTGGCGCCGAAACGGGCACGCTGGATCTCTTCGGCCATGGCGAAGCCGACGGAATTGGCGATGCCCTGACCCAGCGGGCCGGTTGTGGTCTCGATCGCCTTGGCGAGGAAGTTCTCGGGGTGGCCGGCGGTCTTGGCGCCCAGCTGGCGGAAGTTCTTGATCTGGTCGAGGGTGATTTCCGCATCGCCGGTCAGGTAGAGCAGCGAATAGAGCAGCATCGAACCATGGCCGGCCGAAAGGATAAAGCGGTCGCGGTCGGGCCACTCGGGGTTGGCGGCGTCGAATTTCAGGTGCTTTTCAAACAGCACGGTGGCCACGTCGGCCATGCCCATCGGCATGCCGGAATGCCCGGAATTGGCCGCATGTACCGCGTCGAGCGTCAGGGCACGGATCGCTGCCGCTTTCTTCCAATGGTCGGGATGGGCAGATTTCAGCGCGTCGATGTCCAAGGGAGCGTTCCTTCTTGAGCTGTGGTTGCCAGCTGAATAGCAGTCGGGCCGCAGAGTTCAAGGCGGCGTGAACAGTGTCGTGTAAGTGCTTGATGTCAATCGGGGCGCAATTTTCCACAGGGTTGGCTAAACTCGCCCGGAAAGACCCTGCGCGATGATTCGCTGCGGGGCCGGCAACAGGCGCCACAGGTGATACGCAAACCGCGATACGGTTGTGGCAGAAAGGAAAGGCAGGCGGTATGGCCGACATCGAGGAGTTGCAGCGCAGATTGACGGCTGCGATCGACCGGATCGGAAAAGGGGTGGAGCGGCTGGACGCGGCCAGCGAACCGCCCGAGGATCCGGTGGATATCGAGGATTTGCAGGCCAGGCTCGGCGCGTCCGAGGCGGCGCTGGAGGAAGAGCGCATCGCCGGGCAGCAGCGCGAGGAACGGATCAAGACGCTGCATGCCAAGCTCGAAGATGCCCAAGCCACGATGAAGGCGCGGATGGACGCGCAATCCGAGGCCACGGCACAGGTCGATCTCGAATTGCAAAGGCTGCGCAAGGCCAATGAGCAGCTGCGCGCCAACAACAAGGCCCTGCGCGAGGCCAACAAGGCCGGGCTGGCCGATCCGCATCTGATCAACACCGGCATGATTGCCGAGCTCGAGGCGCTCAATGCCGCCCGTTCGGCCGAAACCGCCGAGGCCGAGGCGATCGCCGCGGCCTTCAAACAGCTGTTGCCCGATGATTCCCCAAGGGAGGACGCCTGATGCCCGAAGTCACGATCACCATCGGCGGCCGCAGTTTCGACGTCGCCTGCCAGCCCGGCGAAGAGCATTTCCTGCATGCCGCCGCCGGCATGCTCGACGGCGAGGCGCGGGTGTTGTCGGATCAGATCGGCCGCCTGCCGGAATCGCGGATGCTGTTGATGGCCGGGCTGATGCTGGCCGACAAGACCGCCGGCCTCGAGGACAAGGTGCGCGAGCTCGAGGACAAGATCACCGATCTGGGGGCCGAGGCCGAGGGCCTGCGCAACAAGCCGGCGCCGGAGCCCGAGCGCATCGAGGTGCCGGTGGTGCCCGGCGCGGTTGTCGACACCCTGGCCGAACTGGCCGCGCGGGCCGAGGCCGTGGCCGAGCAGGTCGAGGCCAAAGGCCGGTCGGACGCGGCCGGTCAGTCGGGCTAGCGGGACAGGGCGGTCTGCAAGCCACGCGTCCCGGCCTTGCGCCGGGACCTCTCCCTTGCTCCTTGCCCTGCCGGGGTCTTTCGCCAGCCCGGAGGCCCCGGCGCGGGGGCCGGGGCGGGCGGCGCTTAGCCGTTGGCTTCGCGGATCTTCTCGGCGGCGTCCTTGTCGAAGGCGACGCCGTTCTGCTCGAACATGGTGTCAAGTTCGCCCGACAGCGTCATCTCGGTGATGATGTCGCAGCCGCCGACAAACTCGCCCTTGACGTAGAGCTGCGGGATGGTCGGCCAGTCGGAAAACTCCTTGATGCCCTGACGCAGCCCGTCGTCGGCCAGGACGTTCACGTCCTTGAAGTTGACGCCCATGTAGTTCAGCACACCGGCGACCCGGCTGGAAAAGCCGCATTGCGGCATTTCCTTGGTGCCCTTCATGAACAGCACGACGTCGTTTTCGGTCACGGTTTGCTGGATGTTCTCTTTGACTTCTGTCATTTGTCTTTTCCCTTCGGAATGAAGCGTTTGGCGTATTCCTGCGGATCGCGCGGCACCTTGTAAGAGCTGTCTTGCCCGCCCAGGCCCGAGGAATAATGCGAATGCAGGGTGTGATATCCGCTGCCGGGCTCGGAGCCGCGGCCGGTCTGTTTCTTGTCCTCGCGGATCGCGCGCCGGGCCAGCAGGAGGGTCACTCCGATGATGGCCAGAACCAGCACGATGATGCCGAGGAGATCCATCGCCCTAGTCCGGGGCGCGGGTGGTCAGTGCCAGCGCATGCAGCTCGCCACTGTCGAGCTTGGCACGGATGGCGGCGTTGACCGCGCGTTGCTGCTGCACGCGGTTCATGCCGCGAAAGCTCTCGTCCACCACTTCGGCCGCAAAATGCTGGCCGTCATCGCCCTGAACGATGATCTGGGCGTCGGGAAAGCTCTGGCGGATCAGCTGTTCGATTTCGGTGGCATTGATCGGCATTGAGTGTCCTTTGGTCCTTTGGTCGAAAGGTAAGTGTGGCGCGTTGGGATGGCAAGTGGCCGCCGCAGCATCAGGGATGCAGCACCCGGGCCAGCCCGCGGCTGGCGATGCGCTGCAAATCTTGGTCGTAACGCTCTGACATTGCGGTCTTTTCCCTCTGCGTCCAAGGCTGAAAGGCGGGATACCCCGGCCCCTTGGGAAAGCGGCGCAGCGCTTCGGCGGTGGTCTCCGGCGTGACCTGGCCCACCTCGGCCAGATAGTCGAGCGCCCGGGCCGAAAAGCCGGGATTGGCGGCGCTCTCGGGCAAGGTGATGCGGGCGCCGGCCTCGCCCATGCACTGATGCAGAACCCTCGATGCGATGGTGGGGTAGTCCTCGTAGCGCCAGAGGAAAATCGGTGTGTCGCCAAGGGCTTGGCGCAAGCGCCTGACCGGTTTGAGCCAGCCGATTTCCGCCACCTCGGCGGTGCCGAGGTAGTCGCGGAAGGGGCGGAAAGCATGGCCTTTCATGTGTTCCTGCCAGGACGAGACCAGAAAGCCGGCCGGGTTGCGCACCGCCATGCCGACCTGGATGTCATGGCCGGGAAAAAGGTCGAGCACCCGTTTTACCCGCTGCGGCGCGAATTTGTAGAGCTGGCCGTCCTTGAAGGCCATGTCGGGGGCCAGAGAGGCGCTGAGGATGTTCTCGTTCATCAGCACCACGGTTTCGGCGTCTCCCGCATGTTTGTGCAGAAACCCCTCCGAAGCCAGCGCCAGCAGGTCGGGCTCGGCCCGGCCGCGCAGCAGTTCGGACAGCGGCAGAAGGGTGCCGCCGATCGGCATCGGGCCGATCACGCCGACGCCGGCCGGGGCCAGCGCCGCGCGCTGCGCCACCAGCGCGCGTTGCAAATGGGTCGAGGCGGTCTTGTGCGCGCCGATCAGAAAGGTCAGCCGGCGCCGCATCGGCTCAGCCGAAGAGCGCGGGCAGGGTGGCGCGAGAGGTTTCCCGCAATTCCGCGACAGCGGCGCTGGAAGTGCCGATGACCAGATCGCTGCCGGTGAATTTTCCGACCGTGACCAGCGGCAGATCGGCCTTGGCCGCCGCCCCCATCAGCGCCTCGGCCTGATCGAAGTTGCAGGCGATCAGATAGCGGCCCTGATCCTCGCCGAACAACCCGGTCGTGTCGGTGACCGTGAGCACCGCGCCGACGTCGCCGGCCTCGGCCATCTCATAGGTCGCCAGCGCCAGGCCACCGTCCGAGATATCGGTGCAGGCGGTGATCCAGTCGCGGTTGTCGCGGATGAAATCGCCGGCCGCCTTCTCGGCCTCGAGATCCACATGCGGCGCGTCGCCATCGGTGCGGTTGAACACCTCTGCCAGCAGCGCCGAGCGGCCCAGATGCCCCTCGGCCGCGCCCAGCATCAAGAGCACATGGCCCTCGCGCGGCACGCCGGTGATGGCGTGTTCGGCGTCGTCGATCAACCCGACCGCGCCAATGGTGGGCGTCGGCAGGATCGCGGCACCGTCGGTTTCGTTGTAGAGCGAGACATTGCCCGAGACGATCGGCATGTCGAGCGCGGCGACGGCCGCACCGATGCCCTTGATGGCGCCGACGAACTGGCCCATGATCTCGGGCTTTTCGGGGTTTCCGAAGTTGAGATTGTCGGTTGTGGCCAGGGGCTTGGCACCCACGGCGGTGAGGTTGCGATAGGCTTCGGCCACCGCCTGCTTGCCGCCTTCGACCGGGTTGGCCTGCACATAGCGCGGCGTCACGTCCGAGGTGAAGGCCAGCGCCTTGGCGGTGCCATGCACCCGGATCAGCCCGGCGCCAAAGCCCGGCGTGCGGATGGTGTCGGCCATGACTTGGCTGTCATATTGTTCGTAGACCCAATTGCGCGCGGCATAGTTGGGCGAGGCCAGAAGCGCCTTGAGCCCGTCGACACCGTCGATCTCGGGCACATCGGCCAGGGCTTCTGCGGCGGGCGTCTCGACCCAGGGCCGGTCGTATTCCGGCGCGGTCGAGGCGAGCTGCGACAGTGGCAGATCGGCCTTGGCCTCGTTGTTGTGCATGATGAGGAAACGGTCCTCGGCAATGGTCTCGCCAACGATGGCGAAATCGAGGTCCCATTTGTCAAAGACCGCCTTGGCCTCGGCCTCCTTTTCCGGGCGCAGCACCATCAACATGCGCTCCTGGCTTTCCGAGAGCATCATCTCGTAGGCGCTCATGTTCTCTTCGCGCACCGGCACATTCTCGAGGTCGAGCCGAATGCCCAGCTTGCCTTTGTCGCCCATTTCCACTGCCGAGCAGGTGAGGCCGGCGGCGCCCATGTCCTGGATCGAGATCACGGCGCCGGTCTGCATCAGCTCGAGCGTCGCCTCCATCAGGCGCTTTTCGGTAAACGGATCGCCGACCTGAACGGTGGGGCGCTTTTCCTCGATGGTGTCGTCGAACTCGGCCGAAGCCATGGTCGCGCCACCCACACCGTCGCGGCCGGTCTTGGCGCCGAGATAGACCACCGGCATGCCGACGCCCGAGGCGGCAGAGTAGAAGATACTGTCGGTCTCGGCCAGGCCTGCGGCAAAGGCGTTGACCAGACAGTTGCCATTGTAGGCCGGGTCAAAGCGCAGCTCGCCGCCGACGGTGGGCACGCCGAAGCAATTGCCATAGCCGCCGACACCTTCGACCACACCGTTGACCAGCTGTTTGGTCTTGGGGTGCGCCACCTCGCCAAAGCTGAGCGAGTTCATCGCCGCGATCGGCCGGGCGCCCATGGTAAAGACATCGCGCAGGATGCCGCCGACGCCGGTGGCCGCGCCCTGGTAGGGCTCGATATAAGACGGGTGGTTGTGGCTCTCCATCTTGAAGACCACGCATTGGCCGTCACCGATATCGACGATGCCGGCGTTTTCGCCGGGGCCGCAGATCACCTGCGGGCCGTCGGTCGGCAGGGTGCGCAGCCACTTCTTGGAGGATTTGTAGGAACAATGTTCGTTCCACATGGCGGAGAAGATGCCAAGCTCGGTAAAGCTTGGCTCACGCCCGATGATTTCGAGGATCCGATCGTATTCATCGGGGCTCAGCCCGTGTGCGGCGATCAGATCGGGCGTGATGGAAGGCTCTTGCATATCCGTAAAATCCCCAGGCTCCGGTTTGGGCTCCGTTTACGACATGGGCGTGACGGGTACAATCCGGGTTTCGCGCGCGCTCAAACCTGTTGCGCCGGATGCTCAAACTCCGGGCAGCCAAAAAAAAGGCCGAGCACTAAGCTCGGCCGAAGTCCAACAGGGAGGTATGAAGTCTGGCGCGATGCGCAATCAAACTTCATGAAGCTGAAATAAGTCGCAGGGCTGAGTCGATCAAGGGAATTAATGCCGCATGTGCAGCATAGTGGGTATGCGTTGCAGGCATACCTCACCTCGCGAGTGATCAATTCGTGGGCGTCGGGGCGGGTTGTTGGCTGTGGCTCAGATGTTCTCACGCAGCTGGCGGCGGTGCGCGATGATTTCCTCCTGAACGAAATCCCTGAAAGCAGCGATACGGCGAGATTGCCGCAACTCTTCGGGATAGGCAAGGAAAACAGGGATTTCGCCGCTCTCTTCATCGGGCAGAACCCGCACGGCCCGGGGGAAATCCTCGATCACGTAATGCGGCAGAACACCGATGCCGAGATTGTTGATCACCGCCTGAAGCACACCGAAATAGTTGTTCACGTTGAGCGTCGATTTCACGTCATAGGTCAGCAAACGCTGAACAAAGACTTGACCGGCACCTACCTGGGTAGAATCGGTCCTTTGACAGATCAACCTGTGGTTTTCCAGATCATCCAGCGATTGGGGGGTGCCATGCTGTTCGAGATATTCCGGCGACGCATAGAGCCGCATCCAGACCGACATCAGCCGCTTGCGCACAAGATCAGCCTGGCTCGGCTCTTTCATGCGGATGGCGACATCGGCCTCGCGCATCGGCAAGTCGAGCACGCGCTCCTCGAGCATCAGGTCGATGTTGAGGTCGGGGTATTTTTCATAGAGCTTGGCCAGACGTGGCGCCAGCCAGAGCGAGCCGAAGCCGGTGGTGGTGGTCACCCGCAGGCTGCCAAAGACCTCTTCCTCGCTGTCACGGATGCGCGCGGCGGCCGCTTCGAGCCGTTTGTTCATCGACGAGGTGGCGTCGAACAGCAGCTCGCCTTGTTCGGTGAGAATCAGCCCCCGCGCGTGGCGGTGAAACAGCGTCGTGTTCAGGCTTTCTTCGAGCGCACGGATCTGCCGGCTCACCGCCGATTGCGACAGGTGAAGCACATCGCCCGCATGCGTCAGGCTGCCGGCGTCGGCAACCGCATGAAATATTCTGAGTTTATCCCAATCCATAGTCGTTTCTTTCGTGATGCCTGTCGCCTGATTTTGCAAGAAAAACCTTTACGACGCCTAGATAACGCTAACATGGCAATGTCACGAAAAATTTTCCTCGTAAGGTCAGCAATTATGACCTAATATGGCGCTATACTCTAGCACGCGCAGCACCTTGGGAGGGGTCCATGAGCCAGCAGAAAATTTCCCTGAACGACCGGTTCGATCTGACGAAATCGCCTGTCCTGTTGAACGGCACCCAGGCGCTTGTCCGGCTGATGCTGGCGCAAAAGGCGCGCGATGCAGCGGCCGGGCACAATACCGCAGGCTATGTCACCGGCTATCGCGGTTCGCCTCTGGGCGCGGTCGATCTTCAGATGAGCAAGGCGGAAAAGCTGCTGCGTGCCTCCGATGTCACCTTCAATCCCGGGCTGAACGAAGACCTGGCCGCCACCGCGCTCTGGGGCTCGCAACAGGCGGAGCTGCGCGGCGAGGGTAAATATGACGGCGTCTTCGGCCTTTGGTACGGCAAGGGGCCGGGGGTGGACCGCTCCGGCGACGTGATGCGCCATGCCAATATGGCGGGCACCTCGGCGCTGGGGGGCGTGCTGATGGCGATGGGCGACGACCACACCGGCGAAAGCTCGACCGTGCTGCACCAGTCGGAATGGGCGCTTGTCGATGCCTATATGCCGGTGGTTTCGCCGGCCGGGGTGCAGGAGATCCTTGATTACGGCCTCTACGGCTTTGCCCTGTCGCGGTTTGCCGGGCTCTGGGTCGGCCTCAAGACGATGAAGGACACCATCGAGACCACCGCCGTGGTCAATGGCGACCCGCACCGTCTGAGCTTCCGCTTGCCTGACTTCGACATGCCCGAAGGCGGTCTCAACATCCGGCTAGGCGACACGCCGCATGCCCAGGAAGCGCGGATGATCGATTACAAGCGGTTTGCCGCCGAGGCCTTTTCCCGCGCCAACCGGATGGACAAGCGCGTCTGGGGCAAGCCCGGCGCCAAGATCGGCTTTGTCGCCGCGGGCAAGAACTGGCTCGATCTGCAACATGCAATGAGCCTGCTCAACATCCACGAGGGTGAGGCCGACCGGCTGGGTATCACCACCTACAAGGTGGGCCAGACCTTCCCGCTCGACATGCATTCCTTCCACGACTGGGCCGAGGGGCTCGACCTGATCGTCATCGTCGAGGAAAAGCGCAAGTTGATCGAGGTGCAGGTCAAGGAAGCAATCTTCGACGACCGGCGGGGCCGCCGCGTCTATGGCTGGTACAAGGGCGGGGCCGGCGGCATGCACCGCGACGAGCTTTTCCCGACCCGTGGCGCGCTCGATCCGATCTGGATTGCCGAAAAACTGGGCGACATCCTGATCGAAGAAGGGCGCGGCACCGATGGCATCCGCGCCGGGCTCGACGCGCTGCGCCAGGCCCGCGCCGGCGACAACGCCCAGGAGATCGCGGCGCGGCTGCCCTATTACTGCGCCGGCTGTCCGCACAACACCTCGACCAAGGTGCCCGACGGCAGCCGGGCCTATGCCGGCATCGGCTGTCACTACATGGTGCAATGGATGGACCGCCAGACCACTGGCTTTACGCATATGGGGGCCGAGGGCGCGAACTGGATCGGCGAGGCGCCGTTTTCCAACACCAACCACGTGTTCCAGAACCTCGGCGACGGCACCTACAACCACTCCGGGTCGCTGGCGATCCGCGCCGCGTTGGCGGCAGGGACGAATATCACCTACAAGATCCTATACAATGACGCCGTCGCCATGACCGGCGGCCAGCCCAACGAGGGCGACCTCAGCCCCTATCGCATCGTGCGCGAATTGCAGGCGATGGGCGTGAACAAGGTTTTCGTGGTTTACGACCAGAAAGAAGACGTCGATCTCGAGAAATTTCCCAAGGGCGTGGAAATTCAAGAGCGCGACGAGATGGAGAACGTCCAGACCCGGTGCCGCGAGATCGAAGGCGTGTCGGCCATCGTCTATATCCAGACCTGTGCTGCCGAGAAGCGCCGCCGGCGCAAGCGCGGCAAGTTCCCCGATCCCGACAGGCGGGTGTTCATCAACACCGACGTCTGCGAGGGGTGCGGCGATTGCGGCGTGCAGTCGAACTGCGTCGCCATCGTGCCGGAAGAGACCGAACTTGGCCGCAAACGGGCCATCGACCAATCGGCCTGCAACAAGGATTTCACTTGTCTGAAAGGGTTTTGCCCGTCGTTCCTCACGTTGGAAGGGGCCAAGGTGAAAAAGGGTGCCACGCGCGAGCTTGACCTGCCGGACCTGCCGCAACCCGAATTGCCGGCGATCAACGGCACCCACAACGTGGTGATCACCGGCGTCGGCGGCACCGGCGTAGTGACAATCGGCGCGGTGATGGCCCAGGCCGCGCAGCTTGACGGCAAGGGCGCCGGCATGATGGAAATGGCCGGCCTTGCGCAGAAGGGCGGCGCCGTGGCGATCCATTGTCGGCTGGCGGAAAAACCATCTGATATCAGCGCAATCCGTGTCGCAACCGGCGAGATGGATGCGCTGATCGGCGGTGATCTGGTGGTCTCGGCCGGGGCCAAGACCATCGGCCTGATGCGCAGCGGGCGCACCGGCGGCGTGGTCAACAGCCATGAAATCATCACCGGCGACTTTACCAGAAATACGGAATTTTCCATTCCGTCCGACAGGTTGCAGCTCGCTCTTGAGGCGCGGCTCAAAGATCGGCTGACGATGTTCGACGCGTCGGAACTGGCCCGCGCGGTGATGGGCGACTCGATCTATTCCAACATGATCCTGTTTGGCGCCGCCTGGCAGAAAGGCCTCGTGCCGCTCAGCCATGCGTCCATCCTTCAGGCGGTCGAGATGAACGGCCAGGCGGTCGAGCGCAACCAGCGCGCTTTCGAAATCGGGCGCTGGGCTGCGCTGTACCCGCAAGAGGCCGACGAGATGGCCAAACCCAGGGTGGTCGAGCTGCCCAAATCTCTGGAAGAGCGCATCGCCTTCCGCGCCGATCATCTGACCCGGTATCAGGGCAATCGGCTGGCCAAGCGCTATCGCGGCCGCGTCGATGCAATCGAGGACGAGGCGCTGCGCGAGGCGGTGGCGCTCGGCTATCACAAGCTGCTGGCCTACAAGGACGAATATGAAGTGGCGCGGCTGCTGATCGACAGCCGGGAAAAGGCCAAAGGCACTTTTGAGGGTGAGTTCAAGATGCGCCTGCACATGGCGCCGCCGATCCTGAGCAAGGCGGGCCCTGACGGCCGCCCGAAAAAGCGCGAGTTCGGCGAATGGCTGCTTGGGCCGATGAAGATCCTCGCCAAGCTCAAAGGGTTGCGGGGCACGCCGCTGGATGTCTTTGGCTATTCAGAGGATCGCCGCTTGGAACGCGCCCTGATCACGCAATACGAGCGCGACCTGGACGAGGTTCTGCCCGGTCTGACGGCCAATACCCGCGACGCCATCATCGCGCTGGCGCGGCTGCCGCTCGATATCCGCGGCTTTGGTCCGGTCAAGGCGGCCAATGAAGCCAAGGCGGCCAAGCGCCGCGAAGAGCTTCTGGCGGTGATCCGCGCGGGCGGGCCCGAACTGCGCAAGGCAGCCGAATGAGCCCACGCGGTTTTGCTTTGAAGCGGGCAGGAAAGGGATGTAAACAGGCCGAAAACCCCTGACAAAGGTCTTGCCATGCAGAGCAAGCGGCAGGTCGCCAGAGACATCTCTTATGCCTATTCCGCCGAGACCCGTGGCGGCCGCGCCATGATCCGGCTGATGGAAAATGCCACCGGCCGGCTTGGCCTGATCAAGCGGGCCGATGGCTATGAGCTGGCCGTCGCCGATGGCGAGGATTTCTGGCAGGTCATGGTCGAACGTTACGGTCTGGGGCTGGAGGTGACGCGCGGCGCGCTGGACAATATCCCCAGGGACGGCCCGCTGATCGTCATTGCCAATCATCCCTACGGCATCCTCGACGGGCTGATGCTGGGCCATATCCTGTCGGTGGTGCGGGGCGATTTCCGCATCATGGCGCATAAGATTTTCCGCAAGGCCTCCGAGCTCGACCGGATCATCCTGCCGGTCGATTTCTCGGAATCCAAGGAGGCGATGCGCACCAATATCGAGACCCGCAAGGCCTCGCTGGCCTATCTGGCCGAGGGCGGCGCCATCGGCATCTTTCCCGGCGGTACGGTTTCGACCGCGGTCAAACCGTTCAGGCGGCCGATGGATCCGGGGTGGCGCACCTTTACCGCGCGGATGATCGCGAAATCCGATGCGGCGGTGGTGCCGATCTATTTCGATGGCCACACCTCGCGGCTGTTCCAGCTGGCCAGCCATCTGCACAACACCCTGCGCATGGGGCTGCTGATCCAGGAGTTTCGGCGGCGGGTCAACACCCCGGTGCGGGTGGCGATCGGCGAGCCGATCCCGCGTGCGGAGTTGCAGGCCCGCGCCAAGGATGGGCGGGCAATGATGGATTTCCTGCGCAAAGCCACGTATGAGCTGTCTCCGACACCTTTGGAATCCTATGATTACGGGTTCGAGTTCGAGGAGCGGCACAGGTCGTAAGCGCTGATGGCAGTTGGAATTTTCGATAGCGGCCTCGGGGGGCTGACGGTCTGGGACGCGGTGGCGAGGCGGCTGCCGGAGGTGCCCTTTGTCTATTATGCGGATTCGGCGCATGCGCCTTATGGCGTGCGCACCGTGGATGACATCCACGATCTCACGCGCGCCGGCGTGACCCGTCTCTGGGATGAGGGCTGCGATCTGGTGATCCTCGCCTGCAACACCGCCAGCGCCGCCGCGCTGCGCCGGATGCAAGAGGCCGGCGTGCCGCAGGGCAAGCGGGTGCTCGGCGTCTTTGTGCCGCTGATCGAGGCCATGACCGAGCGAAACTGGGGCGACCAGTCGCCGCCGCGCGAGGTCGCGATCAAGCACGTGGCGCTCTTTGCCACGCCGGCCACCGTATCGAGCCGTGCTTTTCAGCGCGAATTGGCCTTTCGCGCCATAGGGGTAGACGTCGAAGCTCAGGCTTGCGGCGGCGTGGTCGACGCCATTGAAGAAGGCGATCTGATCCTTGCCGAAGCGCTGGTGCGCAGCCATGTCGAAGCGCTTAGGCGTAAGATGCCTGGGCCGCAGGCGGCGGTGTTGGGATGCACCCATTATCCGCTTCTGGCCGAGATTTTTCAGCAGTCCCTGGGCCCCGATGTCAAGGTGTTCAGCCAGGCCGATATCGTCGCCGAGAGCCTCGCGGATTACCTGCATCGCCATCCGCAAATGGTTGGCGATGCCGGAGAAACCCGCTTTCTGACCACCGGCGATCCGCGCCGGGTGAGCGATGGCGCCACGCGGTTTCTGCGACGAAAGATCGACTTCGTCAAAGCCTGACCGTGATCCAATGCACGCGCGGCGACGGCCCTGACCGCAGGCCTCGTGCGGCACATTCATACCCTTGTGGGAGATCTTGATATGACAAAGAAAATCGCAATCCTCGGCGCGTCGGGGTATACCGGGGCAGAGCTGGTCCGGCTGATCGCCACCCATCCCGATATGGAAATCGCCGCGCTTGCGGCCGAGCGCAAGGCCGGCCTGAAGATGGCCGATGTCTTCCCGCATCTGCGCCATCTCGATCTGCCCGATCTGGTCAGGATCGACGAGATCGACTTTGCCGGCATCGACCTGTGTTTCTGCGCCCTGCCGCACAAGACCAGCCAGGAGGTGATCCGCGATCTGCCGCGCGACCTCAAGATCGTCGATCTGTCCGCCGATTTCCGGCTGCGTGATCCGGCGGCCTATGAAAAATGGTACGGCAACGCCCATGCCGCGGTCGAGATGCAGGGCGAGGCGGTCTATGGCCTTACCGAGTTCTACCGCAACGACATCCGCGCCGCGCGGCTGGTGGCCGGCACCGGCTGCAATGCCGCGACCGGCCAGTTTGCCCTGCGGCCGTTGATTTCCGCCGGGGTGATCGGGCTGGACGACATCATCCTCGACATGAAATGTGCCGTTTCGGGCGCCGGGCGCAGTCTCAAGGAAAATCTGCTCCATGCCGAGCTGTCCGAGGGGTACAATGCCTATGCGGTCGGCGGCACACACCGGCACCTGGGCGAATTCGATCAGGAATTCGCGGCACTTGCCGGCCGCGAGGTCAAGGTTCAGTTCACCCCGCACCTGATCCCGGCCAATCGCGGCATCCTGGCCACCGGTTATGTCAGCGGCGATGCGGCGCAGGTGCATGAGACCTTTGCCAAGGCCTATGCCGATGAGCCCTTTGTCGAGGTGCTGCCGTTTGGCCAGACCCCGAGCACCCATCACGTGCGCGGCTCGAACTTCGTGCATGTCGGTGTCACCGGCGACCGCATCGCGGGGCGGGCGATCCTTATTGTCGCACTGGACAATTTGACCAAGGGCTCCTCTGGACAAGCGCTTCAGAATGCCAATCTTATGCTTGGGCTGGAAGAAACCGCCGGGCTGATGATGGCGCCGCTGTTTCCATAGGGAGGTCGCTGATGAGAAACCTGAAAAAACAACGCCGTATTCAGGTGATCGCCGTGGCAGCGGTGGCGCTTGTGCTGGCCACCGGGCTGATCGGCTATGCCATGCGCGACGGGATCAACTTCTTCCGCTCGCCGTCGCAAGTGGTTGCCGATCCGCCGCGCGAAACCGAGGTGTTCCGCATCGGCGGGCTGGTCGAAGCCGGCTCGCTGCAACAGGGGCAGGACAACCGGATCGATTTCAAGGTGACCGATGGCAACGCCGTCGTGCCGGTCAGCTATCAGGGCATCCTGCCCGACCTCTTTGCCGAGAATCAGGGCATGGTGGGCACCGGGAAATACATCAACGGAACCTTTGAGGCCTCTGAAATCCTTGCCAAACACGATGAGACCTACATGCCGCGAGAGGTGGTGGACGCGCTCAAGGAGCAAGGTGTCTACCAAGAGCCGGAGGGCTGATTTGCCCGCGCCGGCATCCGGCGTGGTGTGCGGCCGCCGGATGTTGCACCGCACGCTGGCATGAGCCTGCGTTAACCCCGTCCTGCCCAGACTTGTCGCGTCAACAGCGCAAGCGAGGCAGAGATGCTGCAACATTCGGTCCGGCAGATTGCCGATGAGATCATCGCCCGCGAGGGCGGCTATGTGAACGACCCCGACGATCCCGGCGGCGCTACCAAGCACGGTGTCACCATTCACACCCTGCGCCGGCTCGGGCTCGATCTCGACGGTGACGGCGCGGTGACAACGGCCGATGTCCGCCGGCTGACCCAGGAGCAGGCGGTGGATATCTTCATCCGCCATTACTTCATTCGGCCCGGCATCGCGAAACTGCCCGAAAGCATTCAGGCCAGCGCCTTTGACATGTATGTCAACGCCGGCGCCAATGCGGTCAAGATCCTTCAGCGGCTGTTGTGCGACATGGGCCAGAAAATCGCCGTCGACGGCGTGATCGGCCCGCAGACCGCCGCCGCCGCCGCCCGGGCCGAACGGGCCGGCCCGCGCCATTTCGCCGACGCCTATGGCATTGCCCGGCGCAACTACTATTTCCGTCTCGCCGACCGGCGCCCGGCCAGCCGCAAATATGCCCGCACGCGGGCCGGCGGCAAGGGCGGCTGGATCCGGCGGGCCGAGGATTTCATCTCGCCGCGCTATCACCTGACTGATGCGGAATTCGGCCGGAGGGTTGCGGCATGGGGCTGATCGAACGGGCCCTGTCGCTGGTCTTTGGCGGCGGCCGCAATGCCCTGGCCGAAACGGTCGAGGTGTTTCGCGAGAATGCCGAAAAGGGCGCCGCGCGCGAGGTGACGCTGCACCAGGCGACGCTGGCGCAATTCGGCAAGGAGTTCCGCCGCGACCGGCGCGGCTGGTTCGACCGGCTGATGGATGCGGTGAACCGGCTGCCGCGGCCGGCGATGGCGATGGGCACGCTGGGGCTTTTCGTGGCGGCGATGACCGATCCGATCTGGTTCGCGGCCCGGATGCAGGGCATCGCCCTGGTGCCAGAGCCGCTGTGGTGGCTGCTCGGGGCCATCGTCAGCTTCTATTTCGGCGCCCGCCACCAGGCCAAGGGCCAGGCGTTCCGGCGCGAGCTGGCGCAGACCGTCGCGCAGGTGCCGCAGGTGGTCGACAATCTGCGCCGGCTTGACGACATGCAGGCGCCGGATGCGACCGACCCCTCTGCGGGCGCCGGTGACAACCCGGCGCTCGAGGCCTGGCGCCGAGAGGTGGCGTGACGCCGCGTTTGCTCTGGCCTCGGACCTGCCATTGCGCCAGTCTCGCGCCGACAGCAAACACCAGGGCCGCGAGACATGAACTACGAAGCCATCACCCTCGAGATTTCCGACGACATCGCCGTACTCACGCTGAACCGCGCCGATGTGATGAACGCGCTCAACACCCAGATGCGCGCCGAGATCACCGATGCCGTGCGGGCGGCGGGCGAAACGGCCCGCGTGCTGGTGATGACCGGGGCCGGGCCCTCCTTCTGCTCCGGCCAGGATCTGGGCGATGCCAGCTCTGCCGCCAAGCTCGATCTGGAGCGGGTGCTGCGCGATGAATATGTGCCGATGCTGCGCGCGATCTTCGATTGTCCGATCCCGACGATCTGCGCCGTCAACGGCCCGGCCGCCGGGGCCGGCGCCAATCTCGCACTGGCAGCGGATGTGGTGATTGCCACCGAGAGCGCCTTTTTCCTCCAGGCCTTCACCCGCATCGGCCTGATCCCCGACGCCGGCGGCACCTATTGGCTGCCGCGTCAGATGGGCGCCGCCAAGGCGATGGGCGCGGCGCTGTTCGCCGACCGGATCAGCGCGCAGCAGGCCAGCGATTGGGGCATGATCTGGGAAGCGGTCGAGGATGACGCCTTTGCCGCCCATTGGAAAGCCCGCGCCGCCCATCTCGCCAAGGGCCCGACCGAAGCCTACCGGCACGTCAAGACCGCGATCCGCAGCTCGTTCGACAATCCGCTCGACGACCAGCTTCTGCTCGAGGCCCGGCTGCAAGGCAAATGCGGCCAGACCCGCGACTTCAAGGAGGGTGTTCTGGCCTTCATGGAAAAGCGCCCGGCGCAATACGAAGGCCGCTGACCGCCCGAACCCGAAAGGGGTGCCGACCTCGGCCAGCGCCCCTGATTTCCTCTTGCTCGAAATACCTCGGGGAGCGCGAGGGGCTGGCCCCTCGCTCCGCCCTCAGGCCCGGCGCCGGCGGCCGCCGCTGCGGCCGGCCCGGCCGCGGCCTTCCTGACCGGCTTTCGGCGCCACCTTGTTGAACGCGATCCAGGCGCCGCCATGGGCGTCGTTGTCGGTCAGCAGGTTGGCGGCGCGAATGGCCTCCATCTCCTTGCCGGGGCGCACCTTGGTCGAGCCGAGGCCAAAGAGCGTCACGAAGGTCTCGTCGTCCATCCCCTCGGGCAGAACGAGTCCGGCGGCAGCCACTTCCGCCTTCTTTTCGGCGATCCTGGCCTGGGTTACCGGCATCTGGACCGGGTTCATGATGGCGCTGGTCATGCCGGCGCCCATGGCCATCGGCAGGAAGGCGTTGTTGATGCCGTGCCGGTTGGGCAGGCCGAACGAGATGTTCGAGGCGCCGCAGGTGGTGTTGACCCCCAGTTCGTCGCGCAGCCGGCGGACCAGGGTAAAGACCTGTTTGCCGGCGGTCGCCATCGCGCCGATCGGCATTACCAGCGGGTCGACCACGATGTCATGCGCCGGAATGCCGAAATCGGCGGCGCGTTCGACGATCTTCCTGGCGACCGCAAAGCGCACGTCGGGATCCTCGGAAATGCCGGTGTCGTCGTTCGAGATCGCCACTACCGGCACGTTGTATTTCTTGACCAGCGGCAGCACCAGCTCCAGCCGCTCCTCCTCGCCGGTGACCGAGTTCAGCAGCGGCCGACCTTCGGCGGCGGCCAGTCCGGCCTCGAGCGCGCCCGGCACCGAGCTGTCGATACAGAGCGGCACGTCGACGAGGCCCTGCACCAGCTCGATGATCTTGGTCATCAGCGGCGGCTCGGTCTCGTTCGGGTTGGGGTTGGAGTTGTAGACCACCCCGGCGTTGATATCCAGGATATTGGCCCCGGCGGCGACCTGCGCCAGCGCGTCGGTCTCGACGGTCGAGAAATCGCCGGCCTCCAGCTCGGCGGCCAGCTTCTTGCGGCCGGTGGGGTTGATCCGTTCGCCAATGACGCAGAACGGCTCGTCAAAGCCCAAGACGGCGGTTTTGGTTTTCGACTCGACGATGGTGCGCGTCATGCGGCTACTCCTTTGAAGCGCTTCAGGACATCTGACAGCGCGGGATCGGTGAAATCTTGCAGGGTGACATGCGCCCCGGCCTGGCGCAGGCTGTGGTCGTCCAGACCCGAACGGATGCCCACGGTATAGGCCCCCGAGCTGCGCGCCGCGCGGGTGCCCGAGGGGCTGTCTTCGAAGGCCACCGCCTGATCGGGGGTGACGCCCAGCTGGCGCATGGCCTCCTGATAGGGATAGGGATCGGGTTTGCCCCTGGGGCATTCCTCGCCGATCACGATCACCTCGAAATGCTGGCGCAGCCCGATCGCGCCCAGCATCGCTTCGGCATTGAGCCGCATGGCATTGGTGACGATGGCGCGCGGCCAATCCTCGGCCACCGCCTGCGCCACCAGCGCCTCGACCCCCGGCATGGCCGGATAGGGCCGCGGCAGGCGCGCGCGGAACTGCGCTTCCTTCCAGTCCGACAGGCCCTGGTGGTCGGGCTCGTCGGGCAGGAATTCGGCATAGATATCGACGTTCAGGCGGCCGTGCATATGTGTCATGTATTCCGCGTCCGCCAGCTCCATGCCACGCGCTGCCCACATCTCCTTGTAGACCTGAAGATGGATCGGATCCGAATTGAGCATCGTTCCGTCGAGATCGAAAAGCAACGCGGGCATGTCTGTCCTCAGGTCTGGCTGGCGGGGCGGGTGGCCGCGCCGCCGTGGTCGATGGCCCAGGTGGCATTGGCCTTGATCCCGCCCAGCGGGAAGAAATGCACCTGTTCGATGTTGAATTCCGGGTGGCGGGCCTTGTGCAGCGCCAGCTCGGTGACGACGTCGGTGGGCTCATAAGGCAGCAGCAGCTTGGAGACATCCATCGCCCGCTTTTGCAGCACTTTCAGCGACGGGCCGACACCGCAGGCGATGGCGAACTTGATCAGGGTTTGCAGCTTGGCCGGGCCGGCGATGCCGATGTGGATCGGCAGGGTGATGCCGGCCTCGCGCAGCGCGTCGGCCCAGGCGATGATCGGCCCGGCCTCGAAGGCGAACTGGGTGGCGAGCGCCATTTCGGCGTCGGTGGTCTCGTTGAACTTGTTCTTCCAGCGCAGCGCCGCATCGACATTGGCCGAGCCGCCGTCGGGATCGATGTCGCGGTTGCCCTCGGGGTGGCCGGCGACATGCAGACGCTTGAAGCCCGCCTTGTCGAAGAGACCGGTTTCCAAGAGCTGGATCGAGCTGTCGAAGTCACCGACCGGCGTCGTGACGCCCCCGGCCAGCAGCAGCGCCTGGTCGACGCCGGCCTCGCCGCGGTACATGGCCAGCCAGTTTTCCAGCGTGGCGCGGTCCTTGATGATGCGCGCCGGGAAATGCGGCATCACCGGATAGCCCTCGTCGGCCAGCCGGCGGGCGGTGGCAACCATGTCCTCGATCAGGGTGCCGTCGATATGGGCGATATAGACCCGGGTGCCCGGTGCCAGCAGGTCGCGAAAGCTCTCGACCTTTTCGGCGGTGCGGGGCATCACCTCGATGGAATAGCCTTGCAGAAAGGCCTCGACCTCGGCGGCGGCCGGACGATCTGGCGCTGTGTCGCGCTTCTTGAAACTGAGCAGGGCCATCGCGGCCTCCCATAGCTTGTGTGGCGTCATCGGGTCGGGCCGCCTTAGCCGGCAGTTGCCCATCCGTCGTTGGCAATGAGAGCCTTGATCCTGTCACGATCATACTCCGCCTCGAGCCGCGCCGCTTCCTGCGCGGCCACCTCCGAGGCATCGCCCTCAACCGGATAGGGGGCGGCCTTGCGCCATTCGGCCAGATAATCATCCGTGCCGTCGGCGCCAACCTTCATTGCAGCCCTGTCGATGGCTTGTTCGAACCGCTCCGGCAGCTGGACCTTGGCAGCCCGGCGACCCTTGCCGACGATGACCTGCGCCGGAATATCCCGCCAATAGACCACTGTCACATCAACCATGCGATTCCCCTTCTCCGATGGACCCTGAATAGATCAGGGGGGCCGGGTGCCACGTCTCAATTTCGACAATTGACCGCGTCCGAGCGACGCCGGATGCGCCCGAACTCTGGATAAAGGCAGGAGGCGCCAAGGGAAACCCTGAAGCCCGCTCATAATACTCATGCAGATGATGAGCCGGGCTCAATGCCGATTTCCCGGGCGAGAGGCCGCCTTGTTGACGATCGCATGACAGGGTGGCTTGCGCGAAGCCGGGCGCGCGCCTATCCTCGGAAGCAACACGATACTCGGAGGGCGTTAAGATGGCGCCCAGGCGTCCCAAGGGTGCGGGCGCATTCCCGAAACCGGTCGAGAGCCCCGCGCCGAAACCGCCCAATCCGGACGAGCTTTATGCCGCCCTGGATCTGGGCACGAATAGCTGCCGCATGCTGATTGCCCAACCCAAGGGCAGTCAGTTTCATGTGGTGGACAGCTTCTCCAAGTCGGTGCAGCTGGGATCGGGGCTGGAACGCTCCGGGCGGCTGAGCCGCGCCTCGATGGGGCGCACGGTTCAGGCGATGCGAATCTGCGGCCAGAAGCTGCGCCGCCACAAGGTGACGCGCATGCGGCTGGTGGCGACGGAGGCCTGTCGGCGGGCCAAGAACGCCCGCGACCTGGTGAAATTCGTCCGCCGCGAGACCGGGCTGCAACTCGACATCATCGAGCCGGAGGAAGAGGCGCGGCTGGCGGTGATCTCCTGCGCGCCCCTGGTCTCGACCAAAACCGAGCAATTGCTCGTGGTGGATATCGGCGGCGGCTCGACCGAGCTGGTCTGGATCGATCTCTCGACCGTGCCCAACCATGACCGGCCGCGGGCGATCATGCGGCTGCACGCCGGCTTTCACAATGCCGACAGCCCGTTTCCGGTGGCCCGGGTGGTGGACTGGATCTCGGTGCCGCTCGGCGTGGCGACGCTGCGCGACCAGTTCAACGACGTGCAGGACGATGCCGCGCGGTATGCGCTGATGTCGTGGTTCTTCGAGGAGAACCTGGCCGATTTCGCGCCTTACAAGGACGAACAGGCGCGCGAGGGGTTCCAGATCGTCGGCACCAGCGGCACCGTGACCACGGTGGCGGCCTCGCATCTCGGGCTGAAGCGCTATGACCGGACCAAGGTGGACGGGCTGCGGATGACCTCCGACCAGATCGACAAGGTGATCAACCGCTATCTCGAGCTTGGCCCCGAGGGCCGGCGGCGCGATCCGCGGATCGGCCAGGACCGGCAGGCGCTGATCATGTCGGGCGCGGCGATCCTTCAGGCGCTGCTGCGGAGCTGGCCGACCGACCGGCTCTCGGTGGCGGACCGGGGGCTGCGCGAGGGACTGCTTTATGCGCAGATGTCGGCCGACGGGGTGCTCGAGGACGGGCCGTTCTGAGGCCGGCGCTTTGACAATGGCTGCTGCGCAGGCTTAATGAGCCCTTCGGGCCGGAATGGGGGCTCTGCCCCCAAACCCCCGGCGGTATTTGTGAAGAAAAGAAGTGCTGGACCATGGCGAAGACACCGAGCGGCAAGAACACCTCCGGGCGCGGGCAGCGCGACCTCAAGGTCAAGGTCAAGACCGCGCGGGGGCGCAAGCTGTCCTCGACGCGGTGGTTGCAGCGGCAGTTGAACGATCCCTATGTCAAACGGGCCCAGGCCGAGGGCTATCGCGGCCGCGCGGCCTTCAAGATCCTCGAGCTGGACGAGAAGTTCCGCTTTCTGGTGCCGGGGGCGCGGGTGGTGGACCTGGGCTGTGCACCGGGCGGCTGGTGCCAGGTGGCGGTAAAACGGGTCAATGCGCTTGGCGAGAAAAGCGGCAAAGCGGTGGGGTCGGTGCTGGGGATCGATCTCCAGGAGGTCGAGCCGATTGCCGGGGCCGAGATCCATCAGCTCGATTTCCTCGAGGATGACGCTGACGAGAAGGTGAAGACCTGGCTGGGCGGCGCGGCGGATGTGGTGATGTCGGACATGGCGGCGGCCTCCTCGGGGCACAAGCAGACCGACCACTTGCGGATCATGATGCTCTGCGAGACGGCGGCGCATTTTGCCTTTGACGTGCTGGAAGACGGCGGAACCTTTGTCGCCAAGGTGCTGGCCGGCGGGGCCGAGGGCGATCTTCAGAAGCTGTTGAAGCAGAATTTCACCAAGGTGGCGCATGTCAAACCGCCGAGCTCGCGATCGGATTCCTCGGAGAAATTCGTGGTGGCGATGGGCTATCGGGGGGGCAGGGCCGCGCCGGAGGCGTGAGGGCCGACGCCCGTGTGGTGCGGGACCGAGACGGGAACGAGAAAGGCCGGCCCGGATGTGAGAGCGGGGCCGGCCTTTGGGCGAAACGCTTGAGAGGGCCTCAGCCGTCCAGCGGAATTGTGATCCGGGGGGAAGAGGCCGCCGTCTCCAGCTCTGGGCGGCCGCGGGTGGGGGCCTGCGCCGGGGGCGTCTTCCACTTTCATTCGATGGGGACATGAGTAAGCCCAAGCCGCTGTTTTGACAACTTCCATCTCGAAAAACGACGCATTTTCAGCAAATTGCAGCGGCTCTTTTGCCTGGTCGGAACCATTCTGCGCGGCCTTGGGGGATTGCGCGCTCCGGCGAAACAATGCCGCGCCCGATTGCGGCGGAAATCGGGCGCGGCGATTCGCCGAGCCTACCCCTTGAGCGCGCGGTCGAGGTTCTGATCGATCTTTTCGAGGAAGCCCATGGTGGTGAGCCACTTCTGATCGGGGCCGACCAGCAGTGCCAGATCCTTGGTCATATGGCCGGATTCCACGGTTTCGACGATCACCCGCTCGAGCGTTTCGGCAAAGGCCCGGAGGGCCACGTTTTCATCCAGCTTGGCGCGGTGTTTCAGCGCGCCGGTCCAGGCGTAGATCGAGGCGATGGAATTGGTCGAGGTGGCCTCGCCCTTCTGGTGCTGGCGGTAGTGGCGGGTGACGGTGCCATGGGCCGCCTCGGCCTCGACCGTCCTGCCATCGGGCGTCATCAGGATCGAGGTCATCAGCCCCAGCGAGCCGAAGCCCTGGGCCACGGTGTCGGATTGCACGTCGCCGTCGTAATTCTTGCAGGCCCAGACGAAGCCGCCCGACCATTTCAGCGCGCTGGCCACCATGTCGTCGATCAGCCGGTGTTCGTACCAGATGCCGGCGGCCTTGAACCTGGCGGCGAATTCATCCTCGTAGACCTCTTCGAAGATGTCCTTGAAGCGGCCGTCATAGACCTTGAGGATGGTGTTCTTGGTCGAGAGATAGACCGGCCAGCCGAGGTTGAGCCCGTAATTCAATGACGCGCGGGCGAAATCGCGGATCGACGCGTCGAGGTTGTACATGCCCATGGCGACGCCGGCGGCGGGGGCGTCAAATACCTCTTTTTCGATCACCGTGCCATCGGCGCCTTCGTATTTCAGGGTAATCCTGCCGGGGCCGGGATAGTGGAAATCGGTGGCCTTGTACTGATCGCCGAAGGCGTGGCGGCCGACGACGATCGGCTGGGTCCAGCCCGGCACCAGGCGCGGCACGTTGCGGCAGATGATCGGCGCCCGGAACACCACGCCGCCCAGAATGTTGCGGATGGTGCCATTGGGCGAGGGGTACATGCGTTTCAGGCCGAATTCCTCGACCCGCGCTTCATCCGGCGTGATGGTGGCGCATTTGACGCCGACGCCGATCTCCTTGATCTTTTCGGCGGCGTCGAAGGTCACCTTGTCGTCGGTGCGGTCGCGCTCCTCGATACCGAGATCGTAATACAGCAGGTCGATATCGAGATAGGGCTCGATCAGCTTTTTCTTGATGAAATCCCACATGATGCGGGTCATCTCGTCGCCATCGAGCTCGACGATGGGGGTGTCTACCTTGATCCGGGTCATCGGGGCCTCTTTTGATAGGTCGGTTCGAACACTGGATATAGTGCTAGAGCAAACCGCGTCTCAAAAGAAGCCCTGTATGCAAATGTATACCGACTGTGGCGCTCAGGCGGACTTTTCGCGAATTTCCGCGATCACCTTTGCCCAAAGTTCGGGCGGTTGCGCGCCGGGCACCGCATGTTTGCCATCGACGATGAAGGTCGGCACGCTGGTTACGCCCATGTCGCGGGCGGCGGCGTCGCGGTCGCGGATGTCCTGGGCGTCGCTGTCGCTTTGCAGCAGGCGCAGGATCACCGAGGCGTCGATCTCGAGCCCGTCGGCGATATCGGCCAGGGTGTCATGATCGCCGATGTCGCGGCCCTCGACGAAATAGGCCTTGAACAGGGCCGAGACCGCGGCGGTCTGCTTGCCCTCGATGCCGGCCCAGTGGATCAGCCGGTGCGCGTCGAGCGTATTGGGCGTGCGGGTGATCTTGTCGAGATGGAGTTCCAGCCCGGCGGTCTCGGCATGTTCATGCACCGGCAGATAGGCCTGGATCGCGGCCTCCTTGCCGCCGAACTTGCCTTCGAGATAGGCGCGGCGGTCCATGCCGTCGGCGGGCATCTCGGGGTTGAGCTGGAAGGGGTGCCATTCGATGGTAAAGGGGTGATCGGGGGCCGCCGCCAGGGCGCGATCGAGGTAGGATTTGCCGATGTAGCACCACGGACAGATCGGGTCTGAGAGGATATCGAGCTTGACCATGGAACAGGCACCTTTGTTGCGGAATTCCCGGGCATGTAACAGGATGTTGCCGGAATGGCGAGGGGGGAGGTCCCGGCGGGGGCCGGGACGCGGGCCGCGCCGGGGCCCCGTCAGGTGGTGAACCACTGGCGCAGTGCGCGGCGCGACAGCTTGCCGTTGGGGCCGGTGGGCAGGCGGTCCAGCCGGCGGAACAGCCGGGGCTGTTTGTAGCGGGCAAGCTGCGCCTCGGCGCGGCGGGTCAGCGCTTCGGTCAGATCGGTTTCGGCGGTGTAGAAGGCGGCGATGACGCGGGTGTCGGCCTTGATCTCGACATCGGTGACGGCGAGGCCGGTCAGGCCGGGCACATCGTGCAGCGCCTGTTCCAC
The DNA here is from genome assembly GCF_028807375.1 of Marinovum sp. PR37. Classification (NCBI taxonomy): domain Bacteria; kingdom Pseudomonadati; phylum Pseudomonadota; class Alphaproteobacteria; order Rhodobacterales; family Roseobacteraceae; genus Marinovum; species Marinovum sp. PR37. The sequence continues at coordinate 247,948 of NZ_JARAML010000001.1, forward strand.
CTCCTGCGGCGAGACGCGGAAACCGCCGGCGTTCATCATGTCGTCGGCGCGGCCGAGATAGGCGATCTGGCCGTCGCTCTCCATCCGCCCGAGGTCGCCGGTATGGAACCAGCCGTCATAACGCCGGGCGGCGGTGGCCTCGGGGGCGCCGAGGTATTCCAGCATCAGCCCGGGATCGCTGTCGGCAATGCAGATCTCGCCCGGTTCTCCCAGTGGCACCGGGCCATCCCCGTCGCAAAGCGCGATGCGGCGGCCGGGCTGGGGCCTGCCCAGCAGCCCGGGGCGCGCGGGCGTGGCCGGGCTGGAGGATATGAAGGTCGAACATTCCGACATGCCGTAGGCCTCGTAGATCTCGGTTCCGGTTTCGGCCCGCCAGGTGCCGCGCAGGGTCTCGGGCAGCTTTTCACCGGCCGAGAGCGCATGCCGCAGCCTGGGCAGCGGCGGCAGCGGGCGCGAAAGCAGCTTGCGGAAGATGCCGGGGGCCGCGGCGAAGAGCGTGGCGTCGTGGCGTTTCAGCAGGAGCGGCAGCATCGCCGGATCGGAGCCGCGCGCCGGGATCAGCGCCGTGGCCCCGGCGGCCCAGGGGTCGAGCAGGCCGGTGCCGAGGGTGAAGGTCCAGTTGAAGGCACCGGCGTGGCAGAGCCGGTCGCTGGCGCGCAGATCGTACCAGCCCGCCACCATCATCTGCCGCGCCCAGACCGCGCGATGCGCGTGCACCACCGCGCGCGGCACGCCGGAGGTGCCGGAGGTAAAGACGATATAGGCCGGGCGGTCGGGGGCCCCCAGGGCGAAATCCGCTGGCGGCAGGGTGGCCATTTCGTGCAGTGCGGCGGCGGGCAGCAGCGGCACGTCGGTCTCGGCGCAGGCCACCGCCGGGTCACGCAGGATGAGCGCCGGAGAGAGGATGTCGATGATTCGCGCGGTCTCGGGGTCGGAGAGCTGGGCCGAGGTCGGCACCGGGATCAGCCCGGCGGCAATGCAGCCGAGGAAGGCCAGCGGGAAATCCGGGGTATTGCCCAGCCGCATCAGCACCCGGTCGCCCGGGGTCAGCCCGCGCTGCAAGAGCCCGGTGGCGATACCGCGCACCGCACCCTCGAGCCGGGCATAGCTCCAGCGTTCGGCCCGTGACGGACCGAGCAGGGCAAGCGCGATCTTGTCGGGCTGGGCGCTGGCATGGCGCAGCACGAAACCGGCCAGGTTGAAGGGCGCGGGGCAGGGCGGCGGCGGGCCCTGATCGAACAGGCTGGATGCATCGGGCGTCATCATGGCGCAAGGCCTAGGTAAGCGCAGGCAGAGTTGCAAGCGCGGCCAAGCCTGCCTATAGCATTTGCATGACGAAAGAAGACAATGCGCAGTTGATCCGCGTCGCCCGTGACAAGACAGGCGAGCCGATCCATACCGAGCCGCTCGATCTGGGCGAGCGTGTGCGCGAGCTGCGCAAGGGCCACGGCTGGACGCTGGAACAGGCCGCCAAGAAGGCGGGCCTGGCGCGGTCGACGCTGTCCAAGATCGAAAACGGCCAGATGTCGCCCACCTATGACGCGCTCAAGAAGCTGGCGCAGGGGCTGGGCATCACGGTGCCGCAGCTCTTTACTCAGCCGCAGAACGAAAAGGTCAACGGCCGGATGTCGGTCACCCGTTCGGGCGAGGGCGCGGCACATGCCACGACCACCTATGAGCATGCGCTGCTGGCCGAAGGGCTGACCAAGAAACAGATGCTGCCGTATCGCGCCCGCATCCGGGCCCGCGACCTGGCGGAATTCGACGGCTGGGTGCGCCATGACGGCGAAGAGTTTCTGTATGTGCTGACCGGGGCGATCAAGCTGTACACCGAATTCTACGAGCCGATCGAGATGCGCCGCGGCGACAGCGCCTATTACGATGCCACCATGGGCCACAACGTCATCTCCGTCAGCCAGGATGACGCAACCATCCTCTGGGTGACATCGCTGGCGTGACAGGTTGGCCGGAGCGGAAGGTCAGAGACCGGAGCGGGCCGTCAGAGCGCGGGCTCAGCCGGCCTCGAGTTCGCTGGCCTGGCGGGCGAGGCTCTGGACATAGGCCCAGTCGCGCAGTTCCTCTTCGGCCTCAAGCTCGGTCAGGTCGTGCTGATGCGCCAGATGCGCGGCAAGCACGTCACGACGCACCGGCTCGTCGCCGAACTTCTGTTCGTCGATGCGCGGAAAGCGGGACTTCAGCCGTTTGAAGCTGACGGTCCAGTTCGTGCTTATATCGTTCCAGTCCATAATGGCGCCCTATGTCAAGATCGCCCCTCGCTGAACGGACCTTAGCATGTCGCGGCAACGCCTCAAGCGTCATTGTCGGAAAATTCGAATATAAACCGGAAAGGGCGGCGGCGCGTGGCGCCACCGCCATGGTTTCGTAGGTCAGAGCAGGGTATCGACCACCGCGTCGGCGGCGTTGACCGGCGCCTTGATGACCGCCTTGACCGGGCCGCAGGCGACAAGCGTGCCGCATGCGACAATCAGGAGAATGCAACGCAATGATCAGTCCTCTTCATACCACCAGACGTCAGGCTGCCAGCCGATCCAGTCGCCGTACATCGGGATGTGCGCGGGGTACTTGAGTTCCTTTACATGTGCAATCCGGCTGATGTTGAACTGATAGATCGGGATCACATAGCGCCCGGTGGTCAGCACCCGGTCAAGCGCCCGCACCGAGGCGAGGAATTGCTCGCGGCTTTCGGAATTGACCAGCTTGTCGATCATCGCCTCGGCCGCCGGCGAATTCATCCCCATCCAGTTCTTGGTGCCCGGCGCCTCGACGCCCTCGCTGCCCCAGTAGAGGCGCTGCTCGTTGCCCGGGCTGAGCGAAACGCCGACCCGGTAATAGGTCATGTCGAAGTCGTAGTTGTTGGTGCGGTCCTTGTACTGCGCGCTGTCGACCATCGTGACCGTCGGGCTGATGCCCAGCCGTTCGAGCGCCTGGGTATAGAGGTCGATCATCGATTGCTCTTCGGTCGCGCCCTGGCTGAGCAGGATTTCGAAGCGGAAGGGCTGGCCTTCGGCGTTCTTCATCACGCCGTCCTGTACCGTCCAGCCAGCCTGTTCCAGCAAGTCCATCGCCTTGGCGATGTTCTTGCGGTTGCGGGCCGAGCCATCGGCCTGGGGCAGGGTGTATCCTTCGAGCGCGCCGGGCAGCAGCTCGTCCTCGAACGGCTCGAGAAACTCGGCCACCAGCCCCTCGGCCGGGCCGTCCCGCATCGCCAGCACCGAATTCGAGTAATACGAGGTGATGCGCGGCTGTTCGCCGCCGGTGAGCGTCTCGTTAATGTATTCGAAGTTGAAGGCATGGATCAGCGCGTCGCGGACCCGCCAGTCCTGAAAGATCTCGCGGCGGGTGTTCATCACGAAACCGGTGATGCCCGAGGGCCGCTGATGCGGGATCACCGATTTGATCACATCGCCGCGTTCGACGGCGGGGAATTCATACTGCGTCTCCCATTTGCCGCCGTTGAATTCGCGGTTGGTGGTGACCTCGCCGGCCTTGAAGGCCTCGAAGGCGACCGAGCCGTCGCCGTAGAACTCCATGCGGATCTCGTCGATCACGTTGGTGCCGCGGCGGAAGGGCAGTTCCTTGCCCCAATACTCGGGGTTGCGCTTGAGCGAGACGAAGCGGCCAGCCTCGAAATCCTCGATCACGTAAGGCGCGGTCGAGACCGGGATATTGTCGAGCCCGGAGCGGGTGAAATCCTTGTCCTGCCATTGCGCCTTTTTCAGGATCGGCCGCATGCCGACCAGCAGCGCCAGTTCCCGGTCCTCTTCAGCGAAGGTAAAGCGGATCTTGCGCGGACCGGTCTGCTCCATGGTCTCGATCTTGTTCCACAGCCCGTGGTAACGCGGGTGGCCCACGGTGCCGAGCGTCTCGTAAGACCACATCACGTCTTCGACAGTGACCGGGCTGCCATCCGAGAACCGCGCCTCTTCGCGCAGGGTGAATTCCGCCCAGCCTCGATTCGGCCCGACCTCTATCGATTCGGCCAAAAGCCCGTAGAGCGAGAAGGGTTCATCCCAGCTCCGGCCCATCAGGCTCTCGTAGGCCAGAAACCGCAACTGCCAAGGAACCGAGCCCTTGGCGATATGCGGATTGAGGCTGTCGAAGCCGCCGGTCTCGCCGGTGACGATACGCCCGCCGGTGGGCGCATCGGGATTGGCATAGGGCAGATGCTCAAAATCTGGGGGAAGGGCCGGGTCTCCGTACATAGCTATGCCATGCTGAGGCGCGGCCCAGGCGAATCCGGCGACGGACATCAGTGCCGCTGCGGCACCCGCGGCGGCGAGGTGACGGAAAAAAACTGGACGCATTTTGGCAACAATCTCCCGCATGCCTTATATTATTGGCCTCGGACCGTAACGGGGGATTTATGCCTTTTCAAACTTTTAGCTTGGATACCGGCGCGAGATTGCTTATAAAGGGGGCACTGCTCGATAGGTTTCTTGCCTGTATGAAACCTGCCTCAATAACTTAACCCCGGCTTCGTGCCGGGGTTTTTTTCTGCCCAAAACCCAAGCAGATCTGCCTCTTAGCGATGTGCGCGCCCGGCGCAACCCCTTGGCCTTTTGCAAATGCAGCGACTAGGCTGCGGTGCAGAATCACGGCATCAAGGGAACGCGGATCATGACGCTCAAGGGCAAGACGGCTGTTATCACGGGATCGAATTCTGGCATCGGGCTTGGCGTGGCGCGCGAGTTGGCCAGGGCCGGCGCCGATGTGGTGCTCAACTCCTTTACCGACCGCGACGAAGATCACGCCCTGGCGCGCGCGCTTGGCGAAGAGTTCGGCGTGACCGCGAGGTATATCAAAGCTGACATGTCCAAGGGCGCGGAGTGCCGCGCGCTGATCGAGCAGGCCGGGGTCTGCGACATCCTGGTGAACAACGCCGGCATCCAGCATGTGGCACCGATCGATGAATTCCCCCAGGACAAATGGGACGCGATCATCGCGATCAACATGTCCTCGGCCTTTCACACCACCGCCGTGGCGCTGCCGTTGATGCGCAAGGCGGGCTGGGGCCGGGTGATCAATATCGCCAGCGCCCATGGGCTGACCGCCTCGCCGTACAAATCGGCCTATGTGACGGCCAAGCACGGCGTTGTCGGCATGACCAAGACCGTGGCGCTGGAATGCGCACGCGAGGAGATCACCGCCAATGCGATCTGCCCAGGCTATGTGCTGACGCCGCTGGTCGAAAGCCAGATCCCCGACACCGCGAAGAAATACGACATGACCGAGGAAGAGGCCAAGCAGAAGGTCATCCTCGAGCGCCAGCCTTCGAAGGAATTTGCCACCACCGAACAGATCGGCGGCACCGCGGTGTTCCTTTGTTCCGACGCGGCGGCACAGATCACCGGCACCACGATCAGCGTCGACGGCGGCTGGACCGCGCTCTGAGGGCGCGGCTGCGGGCCTTGCCCGTAGGTTCAGAAAGGCGGGCCTGCCGGGCCCTCCGGCCTGCCCCCCAAGGGGGTTTCCAAACAGAAGAAGTGGATAGGTGATTGCCCGAGACCGTGCGGATCAATCTGGCCTTGCAGGGCGGCGGCGCGCATGGCGCCTTTACCTGGGGGGTGCTCGACCGGCTGCTCGAAGAGGAGTGGATCGAGATTGCCGGCATCTCGGGCACCTCGGCGGGGGCGCTCAATGGCGCCGCGCTGAAATCCGGCTGGGTTGCCAATGGCCGCGCGGGCGCCCGCGAGAGCCTGCGCGCGCTCTGGAACGAGGTCAGCGGGCTGGGCGACATGCGCATCCCGGCCTGGATGGAGAACTTTGTTCCCGATCCCTATTTTGTCGCGCGTGCGATCGAGGCCTCGCCCGCCTTTGCCTTTGTCGACACCCTGAGCCGGGTGGTCTCGCCTTATGCCTATGGGCCGTTCTACCAGAATCCGCTGGCCAAGGTGGTCGGTCATTTCGACTATGGCCGGGTCTGTGACGAGGGGCAGGGCCCGGATCTTCACATCTGCGCCACCCGGGTGCGCGACGGAAAGGTGCAGGTCTTTACCGGTGACGAGATCAACACCGACGTGATCCTGGCCTCGGCCTGCCTGCCGACGCTGTTTCAGGCGGTCGAGATCGCCCAGCCCGACGGCACCACCGAGGCCTATTGGGACGGCGGCTATACCGGCAACCCGGCGCTGTTTCCGCTGTTCGACCCCGCGTTGCCCGATGACATCGTGATCATCAACATCAATCCGATCGAACGCCGCGCAGTGCCGCGCAGCGCCCAGGATATCCAGAACCGGATCAACGAGATCAGCTTCAATTCCTCGCTTCTGCGCGAGCTGCGCGCCATCGATTTTGTCCAGCGGCTGATCGGCCAGGGCAAGATCGAAGACGGCAGCATGAAAAACGCCCGCATTCACATGATCGCCGATGACGCGCTGATGAACGATCTCAGCGTTGCCACCAAGCTGGTGCCGCTCGCGACGGTGATCGGCCAGCTGCATGACGCCGGGGCCGCGGCGGCCGAAGGATTCCTGGACGCCCATGGCACGGATCTGGGGCAAAGACAGACCTTGGCGCTGCGCCAGATGTTTGCCTGAGCACCGCTGGCCAGCCTGACCCCGGGCGGAGGGCCGGGACGCCACAGAAATGCCGTATTTCCCTGCCCTGATCCGGCCGAGTGGCGGGCGGAGAGGCGCCCGAGGCCCGCCAGGCCGGGCCGGGACGACAGGAGCAGAGGGACATTCGTGGCGAGCTTGAACCGCGTCTACATGCAGAAGAAGAGCCGGATTCTGATCCGCACGCTCGAGCCGGCGGGGCTCGATGCGGTCGAGATTTCGGGCACCTGGGGCAAGCCGCTGGGCTTCAGGACTTACCGGTCGCTTTTTTATCCCGCGCATGACATCTGTCAGGGGCCGTTGCAGGAGGACGGGGCGGCGATCACCTGCGATATCGTGCTGGCCAATCAGGTCTGGGAACATCTCGACCGGCCATATGCCGCCATTCGCCATGTACGCGAAATGCTGCGACCGGGCGGCTATTTCTGGCTCGCCGTGCCGTTTTTCGTGCCGTATCACGCGGCGCCGGTGGATTGCTCGCGCTGGTCGGCGCGGGGCCTGGCCAACCTGTTGATCGAGGCCGGGTTTTCCGAGGACAACGTGGTTGCAGACCAATGGGGCAACCGGGCGGCGGGGCTGCGCAACCTGGTGGGCAGATGGCCGCCGGTCCTGGACCGTGACCATGACGACCTGAGCAATGACGAGCACTTTCCGATCTGCGCCTGGGCGCTGGCGCAGAAAGAGGGCTTTTAGGCGGCGTTGCGATAGTGGCGCAGCACAAACAGGCGGATGGCCGAGGCCAGCCCGCAATCGGTGCCGCGCTCTTCGTCGATCTCGGCGGCCAGGGCGTTGATCGCCCGGCCTTTTTCATCGGCGATATCGCGAAAGGCGCGCCAGAAGTCATCTTCGAGCGAGACCGACGTGCGGTGGCCCCGCAGCGTCAGTGATCGTTTTTTGGGCCGTCCGTTCATGACAAGCTTCCCCACAACAGCAAGCCACACCCAGGACCGGACTCTTTTGGCCAGAACGCTTCGCCACCGGTACAGGCAGAGATTGTAAAACATGGCTTATCAGAAGGTTCTGGCAGAAACCTTACCTGGTGCGGCCCGCAGACTACGCAATTTTTTCGAGTTCTACAAAACTTTAAGGCGAATTCGTGTCATCATTGGCACCGGAAGGGGGCGATTCAATCTCGGCCTGATCCAACCTGCGGCGCTGGCGCTCCGCAGCCGCGGCCTCGGCCTCTTTCTGCCCGGATGTCCGGCCAAACTTCGCGGCGTTTTCAGAAGCTTGTGCGGCTTTTTTCTTGCGCGCTATCTGCTTGCGCGCGGTCTTGAGATTGATGATCTTGGCCATTCTTCGCCTGTTCTGCCGAAACAACCTTAACTAGGCATGGACATAGGTCAAGAAAAACGCCCGGCAAGCGCGTGCCGGGCGTTTCCTGGGCTCGAAGGGCCGGCTTACCTGGGGCCGACCATGTCTTCCGGGCGGACCACCCGTTCAAAGGTCTCTTCGTCGACGAAGCCCAGTTTTATGGCCTCTTCCTTCAACGTGGTCTTGTTCTTGTGCGCGGTCTTGGCGACGGTGGTGGCATTGTCATAGCCGATTTCCGGCGCCAGCGCGGTCACCAGCATCAGGCTCTCGCGCATCAGCTTTTCGATCCGGTCGCGATCGGCCTGGAGGCCGACCACAAGATTGTCGGTGAAGGCCGAGGCGGCGTCGCCCAGAAGTTGCATCGATTGAAGCACGTTATAGGCCATCATCGGCTTGTAGACATTGAGCTCGAAATGCCCCTGCGAACCGGCAAACCCGACGGCCGCGTCATTGCCCATGACATGGGCGCAGACCTGGGTCAGCGCCTCGCATTGCGTCGGATTGACCTTGCCCGGCATGATCGAGGAGCCGGGCTCGTTTTCCGGCAGGATCAGCTCGCCCAAACCGCAGCGCGGGCCGGAGCCCAGCAGGCGGATGTCATTGGCGATCTTGAACAGCGAGGCGGCAACCACCTTGAGCTGGCCGGAGATCTCGACCATGGCGTCATGCGCGGCCAGCGCTTCGAACTTGTTGGGCGCGGTGACAAAGGGCAGGCCGGTGATCTCGGCCATGTTGGCGGCGACCTTCTCGCCCCAGCCTTCCGGCGTGTTGAGGCCAGTGCCGACGGCGGTGCCGCCCTGCGCCAGCTCGTAGATCCGGCCGAGGCCATCCTTGACCCGCTGGATGCCCATGGCGATCTGATGGGTATAGCCGCCGAATTCCTGGGAGAGCGTCAGCGGTGTCGCATCCTGGGTGTGGGTGCGGCCGATCTTGATGATGCCGTCGAATTCCTCGACTTTCTTCTGCATCGCGGCATGGAGCTTCTCCAGTCCGGGCAGCAGCACGTCATGCGCGGTCATCGCGGTGGCGATATGCATGGCGGTGGGGAAGGTGTCGTTGGAGCTTTGCCCCATGTTGCAGTGATCGTTGGGGTGAACCGGATCCTTGGAACCGAGCTGGCCGCCGAGGATCTCGATGGCGCGGTTGCCGATCACCTCGTTGGAATTCATGTTTGACTGGGTGCCCGAACCGGTCTGCCAGACCACCAGCGGGAAATTGTCGTCGAACTTGCCCTCATAGACCTCGCCGGCGGCCTGGATGATCGCATCGGCGATCGGCGCGTCGAGCTTGCCCAGATCCTTGTTGGCCATGGCACAGGCCTTCTTGATCACGCCGAGCGCGCGAACGATGGCCACCGGCTGCTTTTCCCAGCCGATCGGGAAGTTCTGGATCGAACGCTGGGTCTGGGCGCCCCAATACTTGTCCGAAGGGACTTCCAGCGGGCCGAAGCTGTCGGTTTCAGTGCGGGTTTCGGTCATCGGGACACTCCTTGACGGTTTGCCCCTTCAATACAAGAACCGCGGCCAAGATCAATGATGTATACGACGGAATACCGCGACCTTCGGCGTTAACATGCGGGCCGGACCCCGCGATGGGAGCGCCGCGCCCCGGACCTGATCCGGGACCTCTTGGCCAGCTGTGGGGGAGACCCCGGATCAGGTCCGGGGCGGGATCACTTGCGGAAGCTGTCGAGGCTCACCACCTCGGCGTCGTGCTTGTCCTCGGCGCCGTCGGCTTCGGTGTCGGGGGTGTCATCCTCGTCCGGCAGCGCGGCGAGAGATTGCTCGTCCTCTTCCTGGGTCTCGAACCGCAGGCCGAATTCCACCGAGGGATCGACGAAGGTCTTGATCGCATCGTAGGGGATGTAGAGCGGCTCCGGCGCATCGCCGAAATTCAGCGTCACCGAGAAGCCGTCTTCGCCGACATCGAGGTTTTCATACCAATGCTGCATCACCACTGTCATGTCGGTGGGGTAGCGGTCGGTCAGCCACTGCGCGAGCTCGACATCCGGGTGGGTAGTGTCGAAGGTGATGAAGAAGTGGTGATCGCCGGGCAACCCGTGTTCTGCCACATCCTCAAGCACTTCGCGGATGAGCCCGCGCATGGCGCGGTGCATGAGATTGCCGTAGTCGATACTGGTCTTCATTGAGGGTCCCCGGAATTCGTCCTTGGATCATACGGGATTCGAGCCGAAACAAAAGGGGCTCAGGCCGCCGTTTGTCACATTCCGGTGATCCACATCAGCACCACCGCCGCCAGGGCCGTGCAGAGCAGCGTCAGCGGCACCGCGAGGCGCAGAACAAAGATCAGACCGCCGGCAAATGCGGTGAGCAGCAGCGCCGTCGGATCGAGGCTGGCCGGGGCGGGCAGGGTGAGGCGGACCGGCCCGACCGCCCATGTGACGCTCTGGGCAAACAGCACGCCGATGGCGAACCAGACCGAGAGATTGGCGATCACACCGACCACCGCCGCCGTCACCGCCGAGAGCGCGGCGCCGATCCGCGGCCGGGCGGTGATCTGTTCGAGATAGGGCGCGCCGGCGAAGATCCACAGGAAACAGGGGGTGAAGGTCATCCAGAGGGTCAGCGCCCCGGCCAGGGCAAACCCGGCCCAGCCGGTCTCGTTGAAGCCGGCCAGGTGGCCGACGAATTGTGTCACCAGGATCAGCGGGCCGGGGGTGGTCTCGGCCAGGCCCAGCGCGTCGATCATCTCGGCGGTGGTGATCCAGCCCTGGGCCTGCACCACCTCCTGGGTCATATAAGCCAGCACCGCATAGGCGCCACCGAAGGTGACCAGCGCCAGCTTGCCGAAGAACAGCGCCAGATCGAGCAGGAAGGGCATGTTGAGCGTCCAGAGGACCACCAGCGGCAGCAGCCAGAGCCCGCCCCAGACCGGAACCGCCAGCCAGGGTGCGCGGCCCCGGCGCGGCGGCAGGGCCTCGTCCGGCACCACAGGCGCGCGCAGCGCGCCGATCAGCGCCGCCAGCGCGATGATCAGCGGAAACGGCAGGTGCAGGGCAAAGAGCGCCACGAATGCCGCCACCGCCAGCGCCACGTCGCCCGCGCCTTTCAGCGCCTTGCCCGATAGCCGCGCCAGCGCCTGGGCGACGATGACGATCACCGTTGCCTTGACGCCCAGAAACAGCGTCTGCACCAGCGGCACTTCGCCATAGCTGATGTAGATCGCGGCCAGCGCGGTGATGACCACGGCCCCCGGCAGGACAAAGAGCAGCCCGGCCAGCACGCCGCCGAAGGTGCCGCGCAACCGCCAACCGGCATAGGTGGCAAGCTGCATCGCCTCGGGGCCGGGCAACATCATGCAGAAACTGAGCGCGCGCAGGAACTGGGCCTCGGTCATCCACTTGCGGTCGTCGACCAGCTCGCGGTGCATCACCGCGATCTGCGCCGCCGGGCCGCCAAAAGACAAAAGCCCGATCCGCCCGAAGGCGCTGAGCATCTCGGAAGGTGTCGGGGTCATGCCTTGCCTGTCTTTGCCGCCCGGAACCGGGCCAATCACGGTCTTCGTCATAGCCCTCCCGCGCCGGGCGGTACAGGGCATCATGTGGCGAAAGACCTGTCGGCAACTGTGCCGGATCATTGCAAAACCTGCGTGACAAAGTTCCAGGTACGCGCCGGCTTTTCCGGCTGGCGTCTCCGGCTCGGCCCCAACCGCGACGCCCACCCGGGATACCACTGTCGAGAGCGCGACAATTGCCCGGCACATACGGACGCTATCCGTGATCCCGTCCCGACGCCCGCAAGCTGCTCCGTTGCGCGAGGCTGTTCACGCGTACTTTGCATCACAGGATCAGGCCCCATGACCCGACCTCATGCCAAGATGGGATGCGACGTCGCCAAGCCGGAGCTCGCGTTTTTCGAACCCGCCGCCGCGGTCAACCATATCGCCAATATCCCGCCGGAGATCACCGCGCATCTGCGGCGCAATGTCCACCGCCCCGGAGCTGCGCTGGGGTTATGGGGTGCAGCCCTGGGTCCCGGATCGTGTCCGGGACGTGTTTCTTCTGTATGGACTTGCTGCGCCGACCCGGCGCCGGATCATTTTCGCGGCGGCTTGGTCGGGTCGTCGCCGTTGGGATAGACCAGCCCGGCCGAGATCACCAGTTTGGCCGCCTGTTCGACGGTCATGTCGAGCTCGATCACGTCTTCCTCGGGAAAGAACAGCAGAAACCCCGAGGTCGGGTTCGGCGTGGTCGGCACAAAGATCGACATCAGCCGCCCGCCGGTTTCGGCGCGGCGCGAAATCTCGCCCTTGGCGGTGGTCGAGATGAAGCCGATCGCCCAGATCCCCTTGCGCGGATACTGGATCAGGCAGGCTTTCTCGAACGACCGGTCCTCCTGGTTGAACACCGTCTCGGCGATCTGCTTGACCCCGGAATAGATCGAACGCACCACCGGCACCCGCTCGACCAGGCTCTCGGCATAGCGCACCAGCGAGCGGCCGATCAGCCCCTTGGCGATCCAGCCGACCAGCAGGGTAAAGAGCAGAAAGACGATGACGCCGACGCCGCGCACGTTGACGCTGATCCAATCGGGATCAGAGGCATCGCGGATGCCGAGAAAGCGGTTGAGCAGGGCTTCGGGTTGATAGGCCTGCGGCACGAACGGCCAGACAAAGCCATCGACCCAGCCGATTACCGTCCAGATCAGCCAGACCGTCAGGCCGACGGGCGCAATCACCACGATCCCGGTCAGGAAAGAGGCGCGCAGACTGGCCATCCGGCTTGCCATCCACCCCGACCGCGGCCGCGGCAGTGGATCTTCATCAAATGGCGTGGTCATTCAGGTCCGTGATCCCGTGGTCATCCCCGTCGGCCAAGCTATGCATTTTGCATGCCAACCTCAATGGCTTGGGACGTGAATAACCTGTTCAGGTAACGATTTTGCCCAAAGCGCAGGCGATCTCGGCCCCGAGGCGGGCATTGTTGCGGACCAGCGCGATATTTGCGGTGAGCGAACGGCCTTCGGTCAACTCGTAGATCCGTTGCAGCAGATAGGGCGTCACATCCTTGCCGCCGATGTTGTGGGTCTGGGCGTCGGCCAGGGCGCGGGCGATCACCGGGTCGATCTCGCTGCGTGGGATTTCGGCCTCGGCCGGGATCGGATTGGCCACCAACTGGCCACCCGAGAGGCCCAGCGCGCCGCGCGCCAGGTGGGCGCGGGCGATGGTTTCGGGATCGTCCATTCTCAGCGGCGCACGGTAAGCCGAGGTCGCCGACCAGAAGGCTGGAAAGGCCTGTTGGCCATAGGCGATCACCGGCACGCCCAGGGTTTCCAGCACCTCCAGCGTCTTCGACAGGTCGAGGATCGCCTTGGCGCCGGCCGCCACCACGGTGACGGCGGTGCGCGACAGCTCTTGCAGGTCGGCCGAGATGTCAAAGCTCTGTTCGGCGCCGCGATGCACCCCGCCAATGCCACCGGTGGCAAAGACGCCGATCCCGGCCTGCGCCGCGCCGATCATCGTCGCCGCCACGGTGGTGGCGCCGGTGCCACCGGTGGCCATGCAGGCCGCCATGTCGGCGCGCGACAGCTTGGCCGCACCCTTGGTCTGCGCCAGCCCTTCGAGCTGGGCATCGTCGAGCCCGATGCAGAGCTGACCCTCGATCACCGCGATCGTCGCCGGGATGGCGCCATTGTCGCGGATCACCTGTTCGACCCCGCGCGCCATCTCGAGGTTCTTGGGCCAGGGCATGCCATGGGTGATGATCGTGCTTTCCAGCGCGACCAGCGGGATGTTCTCGGCGCGGGCCTTGTTCACTTCGGCGGAATAGCGGATCTCAATCATGGGGTGTTTCTCCGGAGACATAACGTGCGGCGGCGGTCAGGGCGCGGCTGAGTGCGGCCTCGCGGTCCTGGCCGGCGGCTTCGGCGGCCATATGCGCCGCCATGAAGGTATCGCCCGCGCCGGTGACCCGTGTCACCAACACCTCGGGCGGGCGTTCCGACACCAGCCCCTCGGCCGAGGCATCGGCACAGGCGTTGCCGCCATCGGTCACCACCGCACGTTTCGCCCCCCGGGCAACCAGCGCCGCGGCCGCGCCGGGGGCGTCGGCAAAATCGCTCTGACACAGGATGCCGGCCTCTTCGCGGTTCACGTAGAGCACCGCGCCGGGGCGGGTGACAAAGGGCTGCAACCGCTCGGCCTTGCCCGGCGAGGCGGGGGCGACACGCAGATCGGCGGCGGCAAAGGCCGGATCGCGGGAAATCTTCGACAGCAGGGTTTCGGTCAGGTTGCCGTCAAGCGCGATCAGTCCGGCATAGGGCGCCTCGGCGCTGCCCAGCCGGCCGTCTTTCAGCGGTCGCAGGATCTTGTCATCGGCGGCTTCCAGCGAATGCGCATCGGCGATGGCGGCAATCAGACCATTGGCGCCTTCGATTGCCATGTAGCGATCGGTTGGCAGATCCTCGGAGCGATAGAGCCAGGTGCAATCCAGGCCCATGCCCTCGCATTCGGCGATCAGCACATCGCCCAGCACATCGCGGCCCACCGCGCTCAGAAGCGCCGGTTTCATGCCGAAACGCACCAGAGTCATGGCGATATTGAGCGCCACGCCGCCGGGGATCTGGGTGATCCGGCCGGGCACGTCGGAGCCCTGGCGCATCACCGAGGCCGACCGGCCGATCACGTCCCAGAGCACGGACCCTATGCAAAGAACATTCCCCATTGAAGCCCTTCATGGCGCGAAACTTTTTTCGCCGCAAGCCGTAGCTTGGGGTTGCAGCTGGGAAGGATCGCGGCATTCTGCCGCCAGGCAAACAGGGTGAGATTGTGATGAAGCGGATTTTGTTGAGTGTATTGGGCCTTTGGGCGGGCGCGGCCGGGGCGCATGAGGTGATGCCGACGATTGGCGATCTCACGGTGACCGAGGGTGCGGCGCAGATCGAGCTGCGGCTGAATGCCGAGGCGTTCATCGCCGGGATCGATCTTGACGGGCTCGAAGACACCAACACCACCGACCGCTCCGATGTCTATGACGCCCTGCGCGCGCTAACGCCCGAAGACCTGGCCGAGCGCATGGCACCGACGGCCGACACCATGGCCGAGGCGATCCGGCTGGAAAGCGGCGGGACGGCGGTGCCGCTGGCGGTGACCGGCTTTGCACCGGGCGAAATCGGCAATCCGACGTTTGCGCGCGAAAGCACGTTGTCGCTGCGCGCGGATCTGTCGAACAGCACCGCGCCGCTGGTGCTGCACTGGCCCGACGGCTACGGCACCCTGGTGTTGCGGCAGTTGGGGCTCGAGACGGGCTATACCGGCATAATCGAGGGCGGCGACATGAGCGACAGCATCCTGCCGACCGGGCAGACGCCGAAATCCGGGTTTGCGGTCTTTGCCGAATATATCCCGGTCGGCTTTGACCATATCCTGCCCAAGGGGCTGGATCACATCCTGTTTGTGTTGGGGCTGTTCTTTCTCAGCACGCGGCTTGGCCCGCTGTTGTGGCAGGTCACCGCGTTCACCGCCGCCCATACGGTGACGCTGGCGCTTGGCGCGCTTGGCATCGTCACCATTCCTGGCAGTATCGTCGAGCCGATCATTGCCGCCTCGATTGTCTATGTCGCGGTCGAGAACATCTTTTCGCCCCGGATGCACGCCTGGCGGCCGCTTGTGGTCTTTGGCTTCGGGCTGCTGCACGGGCTGGGTTTTGCCTCGGTGCTGAGCGAATTCGGTCTTCCGCAGGGGCAATTTATCCCGGCGCTTCTGGGGTTCAACGTCGGGGTCGAGCTGGGCCAGCTTACCGTGATTGCCATGGCCTTTCTTGCGGTCGGGCTCTGGTTTGGCCGCAAGAGCTGGTATCGGCCCGCCATCGCGGTGCCGGCCTCGGCGGTGATCGCGCTGGTCGGCGCCTATTGGTTTGTCGAACGGGTGATCTGAACTGCGGCGTTGTCGGGTGAACGATACGGCACGATGAGGGGATGCGCGGCTTTATAGAGTGGGTTCTCAACCCACCGCGCATCCGCCGGTCTCAAGCGGCGAGATCGACCCAGACCGGCACGTGATCCGAAGGCTTTTCGCCGCCGCGCACGGCGGCGTCGATCTGGCAATCCTGCATTAGATCCGCGCATTCCGGCGACAGCAGGAAGTGATCGATCCGGATGCCGTTGTTGCGCTGCCAGGCGCCGGCCTGGTAATCCCAGAAGGTGTAATGCCCGGGCCCCTGAACCCGCGCGCGAAAGGCCTCGGTATAGCCCAGATTCTCGATCCGACGGAAAGCGGCGCGGCTCGCCGGAAGGAAAAGCGCGTCGTCTTTCCATTGCGCGGGCGTTTCTGCATCTTCTGATTGAGGAATTATATTAAAATCTCCCGTTATAAGTGTGGGGAGCTCTTCTGCCATTAAGGTTTCGGCGCGGATTTTCAGCCGTTCCATCCAGGCAAGTTTATAATCGTACTTGGGGCCGGGGACCGGGTTGCCGTTAGGTAAGTAAAGCCCGCAGATCCGGATTGCGTGCTGCGATCCCATTACAGTGGCTTCGATCCAGCGCGCCTGTTCGTCACTGTCATCGCCGGGCAGGCCACGGGTCACATCCTCGAGCGGCAGGCGCGAAAGCAGGGCGACCCCGTTGAAGCCTTTTTGACCATGGGTTTCAACATTGTACCCCATGTCCTCGAAATGTTCTCGGGGAAAGCCTTCGTCGACCGACTTGATCTCCTGAAGTACGGCGACATCCGGCGCGGCATCGCCAAGCCAATCGGTCAGCGCATTGATTCGCGCCTTGATGCCATTAATGTTGAAAGTGGCAATCTTCATCGCGGCCTCCTTGATCGGAGGCCAATATCCTTTCGATAGGGTCAGGGGACAAGCGCAAAATTGCGCCGGGTCCAGCGACGAAATGCGCATAAGCTATAGTTGATTCGATGGAATTTACTGCCGCAACCCGCGATTTTCTGGGATTTTCCGGCCGTGCTATAAATTTGTGCGATTTAGGTTTTATGTAATATTGGCAAATGCCTGTATACCATATCTTGTGTGGATAAAAGACTTATCCACAAGGTATAGTTGAAAAATGTTTTGAAATGCTCGGAAGGGTGGAGAAATCTGGCCGTGTCGAAAACATTCAACACGGAGACACACGATGCTCGCACTTGTTCAAGAAACCCTTAACGAAACCAAAACCGAAGAACTGGTCATCGAGACCACCGAGATCTCGGCCGGCGATCACGTCGACACGATGATGTGCGTCTCGATCGAAACCGGCACCGACATGTTCGACGGTGACCAGGTCCAGGCGATGATGTGCGTGTCCTGAGCGGCGCGCAGGACTGAACACGCTCGGACCGGGCGCATTTGATATTCATCGGAGGACCCAATCATGTCGAACGTTGTCTATTTGAATGTGCCCGGCCCCAGGGAGCGGCGAGCGGCGCGTTCCGGCGCGCTCATCCGCTCATTCGCCGCGCATCGGCGCGGCCCCGAGGATGTGTTCTGGCTCAAGGAAAACGCCGAGCTGCTGAACATCCTCGAATGCACCGGCCAGGAGGTTCCGGCGACGCTGCTGGAGCCTTATGGCGCCTTCTATGACAACGCCCGCGAAAAGCTGGCGTTCTTTCCCCAATATTATCGCTTCATCCTCTCGCTGACCCTCGATCTCGAGGCGCTCGGGATGCCGGGTGATCATGCCGAATCGATGTGCGCCTGGGCGCTGCGGCAGGATCTGGTCGGCGGAGAGACCTCTGACATCCAACGTGCCGAGGCTTTTCGGCTGATGCAACGGCGCGGAATGGATCCACTTGGCGACCAGGGTGCCGCTGAAGCGCGTCTGCGTGACTTCATTGCGCGTCCGGAACGCTTTGCATTGCCCAACAAAAAGGCTGCCTTCGAGCTGACGCACATCGTATTCTACCTCTCGGAGTATGGGCGGAAAGACCCGGATCTGGGGCCGAATGAGTTGCGGTCGCTGGAGAATGCAGGGCTTTTGGCTTTTCTTGACGGAAACCTGGATCTTCTTGCTGAGATTTGCGTGGCAATGCGCTATGCAGGTTTCAACCCCTCGGGGATTTGGGAAGAGTGGATCAATTGCAAGATGAGCGAATTTGAGATTTCAGAATTGGATGCAGGCCAGCCGGGGCAGCGGCCCGTGGCCGATGTCTATCACGAATATCTGACCTCGTCCTGGCTTGCCGGCGTTCAGGGAGAAACGCCCTTTGGCGAAGTGCCGTTGCGCCGCAGGGGCCAGTCGGGGGCCTTGGCCATTCACCGGCCGCGCGCCGGATCGGCGGCGCTGCGCGAAATCTCGGTTCAGCTGTTCCGCATGGACGACCGCTCTGACGCCTGGGCCGCGATGCGCAGCCAGATCGGCGCCAACCTGACCGACACCGCCCGCGCGCGACTGGCGCAGGCCGAGGCCTCGACCGGGCATTTCGAGGCGTTTTTCGAAGAATTCGCCCGCGCACAAAAGGTTAGCGCCTGATGCGGGTGGGGCCGGCAGGGATCAGTATCACGACTTTCGGCACCGGGCTGGTGCTGATCTATACGCTGCTGATCACCTTTTCCGATGCGATCACGAAATACCTGGCGCAATCCTATGGCGCGCCGCAGCTTCTGAGCATCATTGCGCTGCTGATCGCGCTGATGTCGCTCGGCAGCAGCCGGGTACGCGGCGAAAAGGTGACCCTGCGCACCAATTTCCCCGGCGTGATGGCGATGCGCGCCGCGCTGACGGTGGTTGCGACGGTGATGTTCTTTTATGCGCTGGCAACCTTGGCGCTGGCGCAGGTCTTTCTCTTTGTCGCGCTGGTGCCGCTGCTTTCGGCGCTGATGTCGGGGCCGATTCTTGGGGAACGGGTGCGCCCGGCTGCCTGGGTCGCGCTGGGATGCGGCTTTCTCGGGGTGCTGTGCATGGTCGAGATTCGCCTGTCGACGATTACCACAGGCCACATCGCGGCCTTTGTCGGCGCGGTCTCGGGCACCGGTTCGATCGTGCTGTCGCGCTACATCGGGCGGCGCGAGAACACGCCGCTGGCCCAGGTCTTCTATCCGCAGCTCGCGGTCTTTCTGTCGATGCTGCTTCTGGCGCCTCTGGGCTGGCAGCCGATGCCGCTGTTCGATCTGATGATGGCGGTGCTCTGCGCGGTGGTGCTGTTTTCGGCGCGGCTGCTTCTGGTGATCGCGCTGCGCCATCTCACCGCCTATGCGGTCACACCGCTGATGAATCTGCAATTCGTCTGGATGGTGCTGATCGGGCTGGTCGTGTTCAACGAAGTGCCCCAGGCCAGCACGCTGATCGGCGCGATTATCGTCATGGTTTCAGGCGCTTACCTGGTATTCGATCAATCCCAGGCGGAAACCGCGCCGGACCATGCGATGCCGGTCAGCTTTCGCAAGCCCGTCTTGGCACGGGGCTGATCCAACCTCAGATCGAAAATGACGTGCCGCAGCCGCAGGCGCTGGTGGCATTGGGGTTCTCGATCACGAAACGCGCGCCGATCAGCTCTTCGCTGAAATCGATGACCGCCTCGGTCAGAAACGGCAGCGACACCGCGTCTACCACAACCTTTTCGCCTTTGCTTTCAAGCACGAGGTCATCGTCGGACGGGTTGTCGAGCCGGATATCGTACTGAAAGCCCGAGCATCCGCCGCCCTCCACGGCCACGCGAAGGGCCTTGCCCTCGGCACTGGCGCCGATCTCGGCCAGGCGTTCAAAGGCGCGCTCGGTCACTTTCGGCGGCAACTGCATGACAAATCTCCGGTTTTCCTGCACAAACGCCCTGCCGGGCGGTTTTATCGTCTTCCATGGTGCAATATAGAAGCGGCGCAGGCCGTCAACAAGGAGGCTGCGATGATCGCGCCTTATGCGTCCCGACCCGAAACTTCGCGCGGACGTCTCAAACCGGAAGAAGAGAGCCATTTTCGCTCGTGTTTTCAACGCGATCGCGACCGGATCATCCATTCCAGCGCCTTTCGCAGGCTCAAGCACAAGACCCAGGTTTTTGTCGAGCACGAAGGCGATTATTACCGTACGCGGCTGACCCATTCGATCGAGGTGGCCCAGGTGGCGCGGACGATCTCGGGCGCGCTGGAGCTCAACCAGGAACTGACCGAGGCGGTGGCCCTGGCGCATGACCTCGGGCATACGCCGTTCGGTCACACCGGCGAGGATGTGCTCGACGCCTTGATGACGCCATACGGCGGCTTTGACCACAACGCCCAGGCGTTGCGCATCGTCACCATGCTCGAGCAGCATTACGCCGAGTTCGACGGGTTGAACCTCACCTGGGAAACCCTTGAAGGCATTGCCAAACATAACGGTCCCGTGGTGGGCGATCTGCCCTGGGCCCTAGCCGCATATGATGCCCGGCACGACCTTGAATTGCACACCCACGCCAGCGCCGAGGCGCAGGTTGCGGCCATCGCCGATGACGTCGCTTACAACAACCACGATCTGCACGACGGGCTGCGCGCCGGGCTCTTTACCGAGGCCGATATCTGCGATCTGCCGATTGTCGGCGCCTGTTTTTCCGAGGTTGATGCGAGATATCCCGGGTTGCAGAAAAAACGCAGGCGCCACGAAGGCTTGCGGCGCGTCTTTGGTGTGATGGTTGCAGATGTGATCGACACGTCTGCGGCGCTTTTGCAGGAGACCGGCGCCACCTCGGCCCAGGACATCCGCGAGCATTCCGGCCCGGTGGTCCGGTTTTCGACGCCGCTCTGGCAGGACATTCAGGCGATCCGCAGCTTTCTGTTTCAGCGCATGTACCGGGCGCCGGGTGTGATGGAGGTGCGCCGCGAGGTCGGGCAGGCGGTGGAAAACCTCTTTGCGATCTACATGAAAAGCCCCGATTTGCTGCCCGAAGCCTGGCACGCCGAGTTGCGACAGGCGCCCGATGACATGGTCAGACGCGCGCGCAGCGTGTCGGATTACATCGCGGGCATGACCGATCGCTTCGCCCTGCAATCGAACCGACAGCTCTGCGGCGGGTCGACGGGCGACGGCTGACAGGCCGGCGCGTGCCGCGGGCGGGCCGGGCGGCGGCCCGAGGCTTCGATTGACGCCCGCGCGCGGCATGATAAACCCCGGGCAAGCTTGAAGGACCAGACGATGAACCTCTTTTCCGACCTGCGCGGGACGGTGATTGCCGCGCTCGACCAGATGACCGCCGAGGGCTTGCTGCCCGAGGGCCTCGATTTCGCCAATGTGGCGGTGGAACCGCCGCGCGATCCGCTGCACGGCGACATGGCCACCAATGCCGCGATGGTGCTGGCCAAACCGGCGCAGAAAAAGCCCCGCGACATCGCCGAGGCGCTGGCCGATAAGCTGCGCGCCGACGATCGGATCACCGAGGCCGATGTTGCCGGCCCCGGCTTTCTCAACATGCGGCTGTCGCCCGCCGTCTGGCAGGGCGTGGTCGGCACGGTCCTGACGCAGGGCAGGGATTTCGGCCGCTCCGACATGGGGCAGGGCCAGAAGATCAACGTCGAATATGTCTCGGCCAACCCCACCGGCCCGCTGCACGTGGGCCACACCCGGGGCGCGGTCTTTGGCGACGCGCTGGCCAGCCTGCTGGATTATTCCGGCCATACGGTGACCCGCGAATATTACATCAATGACGGCGGCGCACAGGTCGATGTGCTGGCCCGCTCGGTCTATCTCCGGTATCTCGAGGCACATGGTCAGGAAGTCGCCTTCGAAGACGGCACCTATCCCGGCGATTACCTGATCCCGGTGGGCGAGGCGCTCAAGGACAAGGTCGGCGACGCCTATGTCGACCAGGGCGAAGAGGTCTGGCTGGCCGAGGTGCGCGACTATGCCACCGAGGCGATGATGGAACTGATCCGCGCCGATCTGGGCCTGCTGGGCGTGCAGATGGATCATTTCTATTCCGAGAAATCGCTTTATGGCACCGGCCGGATCGAAGCCGCGATCCAGGACCTCGACGCCAAGGGGCTGATCTATCGCGGCACGCTCGAGCCGCCCAAGGGCAAAAAGCCCGAGGATTGGGAACCGCGGGAGCAGACCCTGTTCAAATCCACCGCCCATGGCGATGACGTGGACCGGCCGATCAAGAAATCCGACGGCAGCTGGACCTATTTCGCGCCGGACATCGCCTATCACTATGACAAGATATCCAGAGGCTTCGACGGCCTTATCGATGTCTTCGGCGCCGATCACGGCGGCTATGTCAAGCGCATGAAGGCGGCCGTTTCGGCGCTGTCGGACGGCAAGACGCCGCTCGACATCAAGCTGACGCAGCTGGTCAAGCTCTACAAGAACGGCGCGCCTTTCAAGATGTCGAAACGCGCCGGCACTTTCGTCACCCTGCGCGATGTCGTCGATCAGGTCGGGCCCGACGTGACCCGCTTTGTCATGCTCACGCGCAAGAACGATGCGCCGCTGGATTTCGATTTCGACAAGGTGCTGGAACAGAGCCGCGAAAACCCGGTGTTCTACGTGCAATATGCCAATGCCCGGGTGCATTCGGTGCTGCGCAAGGCCCGCGACGCAGGCATGGCGCCCGAGGCCGGCGCGCCGAGCCGGGCCGATCTGGCCAAGCTGGACCATGCGGCGGAACTGGCGGTGGCCAAGAAACTGGCCGAATGGCCGCGCCTTGTCGAGATCGCGGCGCGCACCCATGAGCCGCATCGCGTTGCTTTCTATCTCTATGAACTTGCTGGCGAATTCCACACGCTCTGGAACCGGGGCAACGATCTGCCCGAGCTGCGTTTCCTGCAAGAGGGTGACCGGGACACATCGCTGGCGAAAATCGCATTGGCGCG
Organism: Marinovum sp. PR37; assembly: GCF_028807375.1. Classification (NCBI taxonomy): domain Bacteria; kingdom Pseudomonadati; phylum Pseudomonadota; class Alphaproteobacteria; order Rhodobacterales; family Roseobacteraceae; genus Marinovum; species Marinovum sp. PR37. The sequence continues at coordinate 270,568 of NZ_JARAML010000001.1, forward strand.
GGCCGTGTCGGTTGTTATTTCCGCCGGTCTTGGTATCCTTGGCGTGACCCCGGTGGAGGAGATGCGCTAAGACATCTGGTCGCCGGTCAATAGAGCAGTCAGTAGCATAACCCCGCGGCGCGTATCGCGGGGAGCGGAGAGGCGAAAATGGCAGATTACCAGATGTCCGGATCCCCGGTGGGATACGGTGGGCAAGGCGGATTCCAGACACATACCCCTGAACCCGGTCGCAAGGGCGCCGGCATGGGCACCTATGCCAATGTGGCGGGGGCGGCGGTGTCGCTGGCGCTATTGCTGGGCGTGGGCATCTGGGGCTACCAGCTACTGGTGCGAGATGTGTCCGGCGTGCCGGTGGTCAAGGCAACCTCAGGGCCCTGGCGCGTGGCGCCGGAAAACCCCGGCGGCGAAGCCGCCGATCACCAGGGCCTGGCCGTCAATGAGGTGGCCGGCCGTGGCACCGCCTCGGGCCCGGTCGACCGGGTGGCGCTGGCGCCGCAACCGGTGGGGCTGGAAGAAGAAGACGTCCCGCGCGAAGCGCCGCGCCTGCGCAGCCAGGAGGCCGCAGCGCAGACCGAACTGGCCACTTTGCCCGACACCGATGAGGCCGCGCCGGTGCCCGCGTCCCTGGCGATCATGACCAACCGGGTCGAGGGGGGCACCGCCCCCAAACCGGACGGCGATGCCACGATCCAGGCGCTGGTCGATCAGGTGGTCGCGGATGCCATGCCGCTGGGCGATGACGCGCCTGCCGCGGGACAGCCGGTCAAGACCGCGCTGAAACCGGTGGCGGAAGAACAGGCGCCGGTGGTCACCGGGCCCGGCGTACGTCGCAGCCCGCGCCCGCGCAACCGCCCCGCCGAGCTTGTCCGCGCCAGCCAGGTGTCCGCCGTCACCCCGGTGGCCGCCACCCCCGCCGTGGCCGAGGTGGCGACGCTGGCCGCCGCGGATCTGGCCACCGGCACCCGCCTTGTGCAACTGGGCGCCTATGAGAGCGCCGAGGTCGCCGAGCAGGAATGGGGCCGGATTTCGGGCCGGTTCGACAGCTTCTTTGACGGCAAGGCGCGGGTGATCCAGAAAGCCAAGAGCGGCGGCCGCACCTTCTATCGTCTGCGCGCCCATGGCTTTGGCGATCTGGCCGAGGCCCGCCGGTTCTGTGCCGCGCTGGTGGCGGAACGGGCCGATTGCATTCCGGTCGTGGTGAAATGACCGCCACCGCCGCGATTTTCGCCCCGCGCGGGGAGAAGCTGACCGGCGTTGAACGGCAATTCTTTCGCGATGTGGACCCCTGGGGCTTTATCCTGTTCGCCCGCAACATTGGCGATGCGGCGCAGATCCGCGCGCTGTGCGATGATCTGCGCGCAACCGTGGGCCGCGACGCCGCGATCCTGATCGATCAGGAAGGCGGCCGGGTGCAGCGCATCCTGCCGCCTCTGGCACGGCGCTGGCGTCCGCCGCTGACCGATGTGGCGCGGCTCGGCGCGAGAGCGCCCGAGGGCATGTACCTGCGCGCCCGGATCATGGCCGAAGAGCTGCGCGGCTTTGGCATCGACGTCAATTGCATCCCGACGCTGGATGTGGCGGGTGAAGGCACGCATGAGTTCCTGCGCAACCGCTGCTACGGCGAAACCCCCGACCAGGTGACCGACGTCGGCCGCGCGGTGGTGCGCGGACTGCTCGATGGTGGCGTGCTGCCGGTGATGAAACACATCCCGGGCCATGGCCGGGGCCGTGTCGACAGCCATCTCGAGCTGCCGCATACGCGGGCCTCTGTGCATGAGCTGCGGGCGGTCGATTGGGTGCCCTTTGCCGCGCTGAGCGATGTGCCGATGGGCATGACCGCGCATATGATCTTCGAGGCGGTCGATCCACATTTCCCGGCCACGCAATCCGGTGCGATGATCAACCTGATCCGTGAAGAGATCGGCTTTGCCGGTTTGCTGATGACCGACGACATCTCGATGCAGGCGCTGAGCGGCACGCCGGGCGACCGCGCCAAAGCGGCGATCGCCGCCGGCTGTGACCTGGTGCTGCATTGCAACGGCTATCTCGACGAGATGCGCGACGTTGCCGACAACGCCGGGCCGATGAGTGAGGGCGCGATGCTGCGTGGACGCGCCGCGCTGGCGCTGCGCCAGCCGGCAGGAGAGGTTGACACCGAGGCTCTGGATGCGCAGTTTGAGGCGCTTCTGGCAAGGCGCTAGGCTATGGACGAAATCGAATTCGACGAGACACCGCAAGAGCCACAAAGCGTTGCTGACCGGCTGGCGGCCGAGGCGCTGATCGTCGATGTCGACGGTTTCGAAGGTCCGCTCGACCTGCTTCTGATGCTGTCGCGCACGCAAAAGGTCGATCTGCGCAAGATCTCGGTGCTGGAACTGGCGCGGCAATACCTGGCCTTTGTCGAAAAGGCCAAGGCGCTCAGGATCGAGCTGGCGGCGGATTACCTGGTCATGGCGGCCTGGCTGGCCTTTCTCAAATCGCGGCTGCTGTTGCCGCCCGATCCCGAGGAAGAAGGTCCGTCGGGCGAGGACCTGGCGGCGCATCTGGCGTTCCAGCTCGAACGTTTGCAGGCGATGCGCACCGCCGCCGCCCAGCTCATGGCCCGCAACCGGCTTGGGCGCGATGTTTTCGCGCGCGGGGTGCCGGAGACGGTTGAGCGCGTGAAGTCAGTGACTTACACGGCGACCTTGCTGGACTTGATGCAGGGCTATGCCCGCATCCGCACGCGCGACGAATTCCGTCCCTTCGTGATGGACCGCGACTCGGTCTTTACCATGGAAGAGGCGCTGGAGCGGATGCGGGGCATGATCGGGTTCGCCGGCACCTGGACCGATATTTCCCTATATCTTCCAGAAGGTTGGGCGGCAGACCCGGTGCGGCTCCGTTCGGCCACCGCGGCGACCTTTGCGGCCTCGTTGCAACTGGTCAAGGAGGGCAAGGCGGAATTGCGCCAGCAAGGCACATTCGAGGCGATCGAGCTTCGCCGGATCACGGATAAATAGATGAGCGACGACGTGCAATCGACTGACACCGAAGAGAAAAGCCTCTTCGCGGCCCCGCCCATGGCGGAACAGGAGCGGATGGTCGAAGCCGTGCTCTTTGCGAGCGCCGAGCCGGTGACGGTCAGGGATCTCGAGGCCCGAATGCCGCATGGTTGCGATGCCGCCGAGGCGCTGGTGCATCTGCGCCGGCGGTACGAGGGGCGCGGCGTGCAGGTCATCAAGGTCGGCGAGGCCTGGGCGATGCGCACCGCCGCCGACCTGGCCTTTCTGATGCAGAAGGAAACGGTCGAGACCCGCAAGCTGTCACGCGCCGCCATCGAGACGCTGGCGATCATTGCGTATCACCAGCCGGTCACCCGCGCCGAGATCGAGGAAATTCGTGGTGTGAGCGTGTCGCGCGGTACGGTGGATCAGCTTTTGGAAATGGAGTGGATCCGCTTTGGCCGCCGCAAGATGACGCCGGGGCGGCCGGTGACCTTCGTTGTCACGCCGGAATTCCTCGATCATTTCGGGCTGGAAAGCGCGCGCGACCTGCCGGGGCTCAAGGAACTGCGCCAGGCGGGCCTGCTGGAGAGCCGGCCGCTGCCCGGCACGCCGCAATTCGGCGAAGGCGAGGACGAACCCGAGGCGGAAGCGGGACAAAGCGAGCTTTTCGAAGACTGACCGCGGGAACGCCCATATTCTGGCACGATTTGCTGTTATTCCATGGGCACATCATACGGGAGAGCGGGCGATGAACGCCAATCAACTGATCAACATGGTCGTGCGGATGTTTCTGAAAAAGGCGATGAGCCGTGGCATCGATGCCGGCATCGACCGGGTCACCAAACGCAGCGGCGCGCGGGGAAACAGCCCAAAGCAAACCAAGGCTCAGGCGCAACAGGCCAAGCGCGCAATCCGCATGGCGCGGCGGGCTGGTCGGTTGTAAGCGTCTCTTCATGTGTTGCATGAATTTAACGCGATTCATTAACTTAAGGTATTGCATGAAGTTAAGGTAATGCCTCAACTTCATGTGATGGGTGAACCTTCCCTTCCGGCTTATGGCTTTGCATTAGGATCGCCACGTAAAAGATTGTTTTGCAATTAAAAAACGCCTTACTTGAAGTGCTTTGACAACTTCAACCCCTGGCCCTGGTAATTCGACTGCAAGCCGGCGCCATACAGCACGTCGGGCTGTGCCTGCATCCGCTCATAGACCAGCCGGCCGACGATCTGGCCATGTTCCAGCACGAAGGGCGCCTCGTGACAGCGGACCTCGAGCACGCCGCGCGCGCCTTGACCGCCGGCGGCATCATGGCCGAATCCGGGATCGAAGAAGCCGGCGTAATGCACCCGGAACTCGCCTACCATGGCGATATAGGGCGCCATCTCGGCGGCGTAGGCGGGCGGGATATGCACGGCTTCGCGGCTGACCAGAATATAGAAGGCGCCGGGGTCGAGGATCAGGTGACCGCTGGTGCTGTGCAGCTCTTCCCAGAACTCCAGCGGATCGTAATGGCCGATCCGGTCAAGATCGATCACCCCGGTATGGGGTTTGGCGCGGTAGCCCACCAGCGTGCCCTCTGCCGGCTCCAGATCGACGGAGAAGCCGAGGCCGCCATCGATCACCGCCTCGCTGTCGACAAGCGGTGTCTCGGCGTGGACAGCGCGCAGGGTGGCGTCGTCCAGCACCGCCTGACCCTTGCGAAAACGGATCTGGTTGAGCCGCATGCCGGGGCGGACAAGCACGGAGAACGACCGCGGGCAGATCTCGGCATAAAGCGGGCCGGTGTAGCCATCGGGGATGCGGTCGAACTCGGTGCCCTGATCGGTGATCAGCCGGGTCAGCAAGTCGAGCCGGCCGGTCGAGCTCTTGGCATTGGCCACCGCCTGGATACCTGCGGGCAGGGCGAGCGATTCCATCAGCGGCACCACATAGACCGCGCCCTTTTCCAGCACCGCGCCGGCGCTGAGGTCGATCTCGTGCATGCCGAATTCTTCCAGCCGATCCGAGACCTTGCGATTTTGTCCGGCGAGGAACGAGGCGCGCACGCGATAGGCCTTGTGACCCAGCCGCAGATCGAGGCTGGCGGGCTGAATCTGCGCCTCGATGATCTCGGGATTGCCGGTTATGGCCCCCTGGGCGATCAGATCGCTGATGTGCTGGCTTGCGAGTACACCTGTCATGTGCGGTTTCCTTTCGAACAAGGACCCGACACACCGCAGGGTGTCTTTTGGGGGAGGAGTATAATGGTCGGGCTAGCAGGACTCGAACCTGCGACCTTCCGTCCCCCAGACGGACGCGCTACCAGGCTGCGCCATAGCCCGACTGGAGTGCCTACATACCTGTTTTCGGCGGCGGGGCAAGAGGTAATTGCCAACATTTTCAAAGTCAGTTTCTGGCGGCGTGACTCATTGCGCGCGCATGGTCGCGGACCCGCACGATCAGCGTCTCGATCTGCTCGGCACTCAGCCCCAGGTCGCGGGTTTTCGGTGCGGTGAGCAGGGTCAGCAGGCCAGGGGCAGCGGCAACCTCGTGGTCGCTCGGATCGGGCGGGACATCGATGTCGCGGACGCGCGGTGCATCATCGTCGTCGTCCTCCTCCTCGGCCTCGGAGTCGCGCAGGACGGCGGCCAACAGCGCGGCGTCGTCTTCGGGCGACACCTGTGACGGGACCGGTGCCGTGGCTTCCGGCGCCGGGTCGGGCAGGGCATGAGACAGCGGGTCTGGCTCCGGCTCCGAGGGCGCCTGCGGCGCATCTTCGGCGGCCTTCGTGGTCTCGGCCGGATCAGCCGGCGGCGGATTGTCGAGCGCCTCTTCGGGCAGCGGTGTCGCCGACGGGCCGCCGGGCGTCTCGGCCAGACGTTCCGACATCGGTTTTTGCAAGAAGTCCGGCAGATCCTCGGTGTCGGCCGTTTCGGCCGGGCTGTCCGGCGCGCTCGGGGCGGGTGTGGCTTCCTCCGGCGAGGCAAAGGCATTGTCGCTGCCGGTGCCTTCGGGCGCAAAGAGATCGGTGATCTCGGGCGTCGCCTCGCGAAGTGTCTCGCTCGGCGCGGACAGGGGCACGGCGGATTCGGGCTCGCTCGGGGCGGGCGTGTCCGGCGGGGCGTCGCCCGGGCCGCTGCGACTGGTGAAATCCAGCACCTGACCGGTTTCCGGTGCCATGGGCGCCGGCGTGGCCTGTGGAGTCGCCTCGATCATCGCCTCGAGATCTTCCTCGAGTGGCGGCGACATGGCCGAAACGTGTTTGATCCCCTGTTCACGCAGGATCTTCTGCACGCCCTTGATGGTCATGCCGTCGTCATGCAGCAGCTTCTTGATGCCGCCGAGCAGCGTCATGTCGGCGGGGCGGTAATAGCGCCGTCCGCCGGCGCGTTTGACCGGCTTGACCTGGCTGAACTTGCTTTCCCAGAAGCGCAGCACATGCGCCGGGGTGTTCAGCCAATCGGCGACCTCGGAAATGGTGCGAAAGGCGTCGGGGGATTTGCTCGGCATCGCCCGCGCCCTTTAGCGCCGGTTGCCCGCGGCGACCCGGTCTTTCATCAGGTGCGACGGCCGGAACGTCAGGACGCGGCGCGGCTCGATCGGCACTTCCTGCCCGGTCTTGGGGTTGCGGCCGACGCGCGCGGCCTTGTCACGCACGGAAAAGGTGCCGAAGGACGAGATCTTGACCTGCTCACCGGCGACCAGCGCATCGGACATCAGGCTGAGCACACGTTCGACGAGTTCGGCGCTTTCGTTGCGCGAAAGCCCGACTTCGCGAAACACCGCTTCGCTGAGGTCCATACGTGTCAGTGTCTTGTCGCTCATCAGAAATCTCCCCAGATTTTCCACAGCTTAGGCGGGGGAGCAAATCCGAGTCAATATGAACGACCGGGGCAAAGGCGAAAAACCCGTGCAAAAACCGTCGATTACCAGCGCAGAACCACGGCCCCCCAGGCCAGGCCGCCGCCGATTGCCTCGGTCACGATGAGATCGCCCTTTTTGATCTGCCCGCGCTCGACGCCGACGGAGAGGGCAAGAGGAATCGATGCCGCCGAAGTGTTGCCGTGGTCCTGAACGGTGACAACCACCTTGTCCATCGGCAGGCCCATCTTGCGCGCGGTGCCCTGGATGATGCGGATGTTGGCCTGATGCGGCACCACCCAATCGACATCCTCCGAGGACACGCCGGCGCTGTCCATCGCCTTGACGGCGGTGGCGGCCAGCTTTTCGACGGCATGGCGAAAGACCTCCTTGCCCTGCATGCGCAGAAAGCCGGTGGTCTGGGTCGAGATGCCGCCATCGACATAGAGAATGTCTTTGTGGCGGCCGTCGGAATTGAGATCGGTGGCCAGGATGCCGCGATCCTCCGGGGTGCCGTTCCCCTCCTGCGCCTCGAGCACCAGCGCGCCGGCGCCATCGCCGAACAGCACGCAGGTCGACCGGTCGTTCCAGTCCATGATCCGGCTGAAGGTCTCGGAACCGATCACCAGCACCCGGCTGGCCTGGCCCGAGAGGATCAGCGCATTGGCATTGGTCAGCGCATAGGCAAAGCCGGCACAGACTGCCTGAAGATCGAAGGCAAAGCCGTGATCCATGCCCAGCTTGGCCTGCACCATGCTGGCGGCGGAGGGAAAGGTCAGATCGGCGGTGGAGGTGGCCAGGACGATGGCGTCGATGTCATTGGCCGCGAGCCCGGCCTGGTCCAGCGCGCGCTGGGCTGCCTTGGTGGCAAGATCGGAGGTGGTTTCGCCCTCGGCGGCGAAGTGGCGACGTTCGATGCCGGATCGCGAGCGGATCCATTCATCGGAGGTATCCAGCGTCTTTTCGAATTCGGCGTTTTCGACCACCCGTTCGGGCAGGTAATGACCTGCACCGATAACAACCGCGCGTCGCGTCATATATGCTCTCCTGTGGTCGCTCCGTCACCCTGGGCGTTGTCTTCCCTGGCTTGTTCGGCGACCTGCGCGGCTGCCGCGATATGGGCAGCCACTTTTTGGTTGAACCCGGCATTGGCCAGCTTGAACGCCAGCTTGACCGCGGCGCTCACCGCCATGGCATCGGCCGATCCGTGGGATTTTACCACAGTTCCGTTCAATCCGAGAAAAACCCCGCCATTGACCCGGCGCGGATCGATGCGTTTTTGCAACCGGCGCAGCGAGGGCAGGGCGAGAAGCGCCGCCAGCCGCGACAGCGGGGTGTATTTGAAGGCTTCCTTGAGAAAGTCGCCGATCAGGCTGGCGGTGCCTTCGCCAGTCTTGAGCGCGACATTGCCGGTGAAGCCGTCGGTCACGATCACGTCGGCGCGGTTGCCGGGGATGTCACCGCCTTCGACGAAGCCCACGAATTCATAGCGACCGTTCTGGGCGTGGTTGCGGATCAGGTCATGCGCCTCGCGCAGCTCCTGCCGCCCCTTGTGTTCCTCGGTGCCGACGTTGAGCAACCCGATGCGCGGCGGATCGACATGCAGGCCGTTGCGCGCATAAGAAGCGCCCATCAGCGCGTATTGGAACAGATCATGCGCATCGGCGCGGACATCCGCCCCGACGTCGAGCATGACGTTGAACCCCTGTTTGTTGCGCGAGGGCCAGAGCACACCGATGGCCGGGCGGTTTACCCCCGGCAGCTTGCGCAGACGCACCATGGAGAGCGCCATCAGCGCGCCGGTATTGCCACAGGAGACCGCCACGGCCGCCTCGCCGTCGCGCACCGATTCCAGCGCCGACCACATCGAGGTGCCCTTGCCACGGCGCATCACCTGGCTGGGCTTGTCGGTCATCGCGACAACGCCCTCGGCATTGCGAATCTCACAGCGGCCGCGCAGCGTCTTGCGCTTGGCGACAAGCGCGCGCAGTTCGTCCTCGGGACCGTGCAGGATAAAGCCCAGATCGGGGTTTTTGCGTGCCGAGCGGTCACATCCCGCGACAACGGGGCCGGGACCTCGGTCCCCGCCCATCGCGTCAATCGACAAGACAACACGCCTGTCACCCGGCCCGGCCTCTGCCGCAGTCTGTCTCGTGGGTGCGGTCATGAGGGAGAGGCCTTGCCAGAGGAAGCCTTAGGCTGCGTCTTCGTCCAGCTCGATTTCGTCTGCCACGGCAACGACTTCACGTTCCGCGTAATGGCCGCAGGACGGGCAGACATGGTGCGGGCGCTTCAGCTCACCGCAGTTGTCGCATTCGTTGGGGTTGGCAGCGACCAGGGAATCATGCGCACGGCGGTTGTTCCGGCGCGATTTGGACACTTTATTCTGCTGAACAGCCATGGCTCAATCTCAAGTCTTTCTCGGGGGGCACGTCAGCCGCGCCCGCGGTTTCGGATGGTTCCGGGCAGATACGCGCACATGTGCGGTATATACAACCCCAAATCTCTCAGAGGGCGCGAAAATACGACTTTTCGGCCCCCTTGCAAGCGATTCCTTTGTCGCAGGCAACCCGCGTCCCGGGCCCGGTGGCTGTGGCGGCAAGGAGGCCCCGGATCGGGGTCCGGGGCGCGCGGGCGGGCATGGCTCAGACCTCGCCCTCGCCGTTTTCCAGCTTGCCCTTGAGGGCCGCCAGGGCGGCAAAGGGTTTGGTGTCCTTGTCGCGCAGCGGTGTCTTGCCCGGCTCGGTCACCACCATTTCGCCCAGAGGCGGCGCAGTCTCGGCGCGCGGATAGTCGGGGATATGCAGCGCCAACGCCTCGAGCATCACCGCATGAGGGTCGATATGGCTGGCCAGCGGCTCGGCGGTGTCATCCTCAGGCATCTCGGTCTCGGCGCCTTCCTGCACGGTCTCCTGCCAGTCCGAGACATAACGGCGTTCGACATCGGCCTCGATCCGCGTGGTTACCGGCTCGAGCGTCTGCACGCAGGGCTGCACCACCGTCGCGCCAAGCCGTCCGGTCAGCACGAAGTCGCGTTTTCCGGCGCTGCGGATCTCGCCTTCGAAGCGCAGCTTGCGCAGCGCGCTCAGGTCGAAATCGGCCGCCAGCGCCCGGCGTTCGGGCTCGGTCGGGGCGAGGGCGAACCGATGCGGCCGGTTATGCGGCAGGGCGGTGACCACCAGCGCATGGCGGCTGTAATCGATCTCTTGTGACATGAACCTGAGCGCATCCTTTCTTGAACCACGGGCCAACCTTCTGTAAGCGGGATATAAAGTACGGCAGGTGCAAAGCAAGAGGGCAGAAATGACAGGCAGAACCAAAGCCATGCGCATGGTGGTTGCCTTGGCCTGCGCCGCCGTCCTGTCGGCCTGCGTGGCACAATACCGCAATCACGGCTACCTGCCCAGCGACAGCGAACTGTCCGATGTGATCGTCGGCGTCGACACCCGCGACACCGTGGCCGAGACCATCGGCGTGCCCGGAACCAGCGGCGTTCTGGATCAGGGCAATTATTATTACGTCGGCAGCCGGGTGCGCCACTACGGCGCCTTTCCGCCGGAAATCGTCGAACGCGAGATCGTGGCGGTGGAATTCGATGCCGATGGCGTGGTGCGCAATATCACCCGCTACGGGCTCGAGGATGGTCGCGTGGTCGCGCTGACACGCCGGGTGACGGTGACCGGCGATGGCGACATCGGCTTCATCCGCCAGCTCTTTGGCAACATCGGCGGCATCAACCTCGGTGGCATCGGCGACGGCGGCTGAGCCGGGCCGCGGCGCCACAGCGCGGGTGCGGCGTGACGTGTGGTCATCAATCCGTCATACTTGTCTGACAGCAGGAGGCCGACCAGCTGTTGGTCATTGCCAGGCGGAACATTCTGATGAAAGCACTGATCAAGGGCCGGTATATGTCGCGGATCGCCGAGACCGCCGAGGATGTCGCGGCCGCCCAGGCGCTGCGCCATCTGGCCTTTCACGGCCGCCCGGGCCGCGACGCCGATGAATTCGATGCCGACTGCACCCATCTGCTTGTCGAGGACCGGCGCGACAACAGGCTGGTCTGCTGTTTCCGCATCCTGCCGCTGACCGGCGGCTCGGAGATCGCGCGCAGCTATTCGGCGCAATATTACGAGCTTTCGGCGCTTTCCGCCTATCAGGGACGGATGGTCGAAATGGGCCGGTTCTGCGTGCATCCCGAGGTGGCCGACGCCGATGTGCTGCGCGTCGCCTGGGGGGCGATGACCGCCTATGTCGATGACAATGCGGTCGAGCTGCTGTTTGGCTGCGCCTCGTTCCGGGGCACCGAGGCCGGCGAATACTACGACGCCTTCGCCATGCTCAAGGAGCGCCACCTCGGGCCGAAACGCTGGCTGCCCAAGGTCAAGGCGCCGAATGTCTTTCGCTTTGCCGCCCGGCTGCGCCGCAAACCCGACATGAAGCTCGCCATGCGGCGGATGCCGCCCCTGCTGCGCACCTATCTGATGATGGGCGGCTGGGTGTCGGATCATGCGGTGGTGGACCGGCAGATGAACACGCTGCATGTCTTTACCGGGGTGGAAATCGGGGCGATTCCGCCGGCCCGCAAGAAGCTGCTCCGGGCGGTGGCGGGATAGCTGCCGGTTCGGGTGGCGGCCGGGATCGGGTGCGGGCCCGCGGCCCCGGCTTGCGGCGGTGTCGGGAGGCCGGCGCCGACCGCGCGATCTGGCCGGCGCAGAAGGTATTTTCGGCAAGAGGAAGCAGCGGTGTCGGGCCTTGACCATCGGGCGTGGCGCCTCTAGCTGCGAGCCATGGCACAGATACCCCTTTTGCAACTTTCCGGCATTTCCCTGACCTTCGGCGGCGATCCGGTGTTCGATTCTCTCGACCTGGTGGTGCAGGAGCGCGACCGGGTGGCGCTGGTCGGGCGCAACGGCTCGGGCAAGTCGACGCTGATGAAGGTGATGGCCGGGCTGGTCGAGCCCGACCGCGGCAGCCGCGTGGTGCCGCCGGGCGTTTCGGTGGGCTACATGGAGCAGGAGCCCGACCTCTCGGGCTTTGCCACCTTGGGCGATTTCGCGGCCAGCGGGCTGGAGCCGGGCGAGCTTTACAAGGTGGAGCGCGCCGGCGAGGGGCTGAAGTTCGATCCGGCGCGGCCGGTGGCGACCGCCTCGGGCGGCGAGCGGCGGCGCGCGGCGCTGGCCAAGCTGATGGCCGAGGCGCCCGACCTGATGCTGCTCGACGAGCCGACCAACCATCTGGATATCCAGGCGATCGGCTGGCTGGAGCGCGAGTTGAAGGCGCCGCGCGCCGCCTTTGTGCTGATCTCGCACGACCGGGCGTTTCTCAATGCGCTGACCCGGGCGACGCTCTGGATCGACCGGGGCATGACCCGCCGGCAGGAAAAGGGGTTTGCCGATTTCGAGGCTTGGCGCGACAAGACCTGGGAAGAAGAGGATCAGGCGCGCCACAAGCTCGACCGCAAGATCAAGAGCGAGGCCCGCTGGGCGGTCGAGGGCATCAGCGCGCGGCGCAAGCGCAACATGGGCCGGGTGCGCGCGCTCGGCGATCTGCGGGCGGAACGCGCCTCGATGATCAAACGCGCCGGCACGGCGGCGATGGCGCTGGAGGCGGGGCCGAAATCGGGCCGCAAGGTGATCGAGGCCGAGGCGATCTCCAAGACCTTTGGCGACAAGCCGATCTGCCGCGATTTCTCGTTGCGGATCCAGCGCGGTGACCGGGTGGCCTTTGTCGGTCCCAATGGCGTGGGCAAGACGACGCTGCTGAAGATCCTGCTGGGCGAGATCGCGCCGGATGCCGGGCGTGTCACCCTGGGCACCAACCTGATGCCGGTGGTCTTCGATCAGGCGCGGGCGCGGCTCGATCTGGAGGCGACGCTCTGGGACAATCTGACCGGCGATCCCGAGATGCGGGTTTCCGGCAAGGCCGATCAGATCATGGTGCGTGGCCAGCCCAAGCATGTGGTGGGCTATCTCAAGGAATTCCTGTTCGACGAGCGCCAGGCGCGGGCGCCGATTTCCTCGCTTTCCGGTGGCGAACGGGCGCGGCTGCTGCTGGCCAAGATCATGGCGCGGGAAAGCAACCTGCTGGTGCTCGACGAGCCGACCAACGATCTCGACGTCGAGACGCTGGACCTGCTCCAGGACCTGCTGGGCGATTACGACGGCACGGTGCTGCTGGTCAGCCACGACCGGGATTTCCTTGATCGGGTGGCGGCCACGACCATCGCCATGGAGGGCAATGGCAAGGTGACCGCCTATGCCGGCGGCTGGAGCGATTACCAGTCGCAGCGCCAGCCGGAGGCGGTGGTGGAAAAGGCCGAGACGCCAAAGCCGTCGAAGCCGAAGGTGAAGCGGCAGATGAAGGCACCCGCCGGCGGGCTCAGCTTTACCGAGAAGCACCGGCTCGAGGAATTGCCGGCGGTGATCGAACGGCTGGAGGCGGAAATCGGCAAGCTCGAGGGGCTCCTGGCCGACCCGGCGCTGTTCACCCGCGAACCGGTGAAGTTCAAGAAGGCCACCGAGGCGCTGGTCGAACGCCAGGACAAGCTTGAGGCGGCCGAGGAGGAATGGCTGACGCTGGAAGAAAAGGCCGGCTGAGGCGGGTTGGGCGCGTGGCCCCGGGGCGGGCCTGACCGTCTGGCGCGCGTCCCGGTCTTTGCGCCGGGTCCGCCCGGTGGCCGGGACGCCCGCTGGATCACCGCCGGGGCGGGTCGTTCTCGGACGGGACTTTTGCGGTCTGTCTGGTCGTTTGCACGCGGGTCAGCAGGGTCAGCTCCACCACCGTCAGCAGGATGCGCAGCACGTGGTGCAGGCTGACCAGCGCCGGGCTGGCGGCGAGGCTGAGGGCGATGATCGACATTTCGGTCACGCCGCCCGGGGCAAAGCTGATCAGCAGCACCAGGAAGGGCAGACCGGTGGCAATATGCAGGCCGGTGGCCAGCCCGGCGCCGAGGATCAGCATGAAGCCCACCGAGAGCAGCGCCAGCCAGACCGAGCGGCGCAGCATCCGCGCCGTGACCCCCTTGAACCGCAGCCCGAGGCTGGCGCCGACGACGACCTGCGCGGTGGCGATCATCCAGAACGGCACATGCAGATCGATATAACCCGCCATCGACAGCCCGGCGGTGAGAAACAAAGGGCCGGTGATCTGGCCCGCAGGCAGGCGCAGCAGGCGCGCCAGCGCCAGACCGACAGCGGCGGCGATCAGCACCAGAAGCAGCTCGCCCGCGGTGATCTGCGCCGTCTCGCCGGGAAGCGCGCCCGCGGCGCTGCCCACCGGGTGGCCGAGCCAGAGCGAAAGACCGGCGGGCACCAGCGAGACCACGACAATGATCCGCAGGAACTGCTGGATCGTCAGCAGGCGCAGATCGGCCCCGGCGCTTTCGCCCAGCAGAATGCTCTCCATCAGCCCGCCGGGGGTGCCGCTGAAGAAGGCGGTCGTGCGGTCGTAGCCGCCGAGACGACGGAAGATCACGACATTGCCGGCATGGGCGCAGGCGATAAAGACGATGAGCGCGGCCAGGGTCAGCGGCAGATATTGCAGCTGGGACAGCAGGTCGGGCGTGGCCTGGGTGCCGATCATCACGCCGATCAGGGTGATGAACCCGGTGCGCAGCCGCATCGGGAAGTCGTAACTGGCCAGCGGCCCGTTCTGAAACACCGCCACCGCCAGCGCCGAGCCGATCAGCGCGCCGATCATCCAGGGCATCGGCAGCCCGAGGGCCGCGGCCAGCGCGCCGAACAGACCGCAGGCCAGAAGCAGGAGACAGGTAAGACAGACAGTGCGAAAAGTCATTGCCGGCGTTCTATACCGCGACGTCAGGGAGGTGAAGGCCGGGCCGGCCGAACTTGCGATGGGCTCGCGCTCAGCGTGAAAACCGGTCAGACTGGCGGCATGACAGAGGCAGTTTTCATCGGTTCGGGCATCTATCGCGGCTCGACCTACGGCCGGCGTCATCCGCTGAGCATACCGCGGGTGCCGACGGTGATCGACCTGTCGCGCGCGCTGGGCTGGTTGCCGCCGGATCGCTACCGGGTCTCGCCCCGGGCCAAGCCGGTGGCCCTTCAGGCCTTTCACACGCCGGGGTATATCGCGGCGCTGCTGGCGGCCGAGGCGGCGCAGGCGGTGAGCCATGAGATGCGCGCGCTGCACGGGCTGGGCACCCTGTCGAACCCGGTCTATGCCGAGATGTACCGCCGGCCGGCCACGGCCGCCGGCGGGTCGCTGCTGGCCGCGGCATTGCTGCGCGACGGCGGCGTGGTGTTCAATCCCGGGGGCGGCACCCATCACGGCATGGCCGACCGGGCGGCCGGGTTCTGCTATCTCAACGATCCGGTGCTGGCCTTGCTGGCGTTCCGCGCGCAGGGGCTGCGGCGCATTCTCTATATCGATATCGATGCGCATCATTGCGACGGGGTCGAGGCGGCGCTGGCCGGCGCCGGCGACATCCGCATGATCTCGGTGCATGAGGCGCAGCGCTGGCCGTTTACTGGCGCCTTTGCGGACCGGGCCGGCGGTGCGGCGCTCAACCTTCCGGTGCCGCGCGGGCTGAATGACAGCGAATTCGCCGTGCTGCGCGACCGGGTGATCCTGCCCGCCATCGACCGGCTCGATCCGCAGGCGATCGTTTTGCAATGCGGCGCGGATGCGGTGGCCGAAGATCCGCTGGCGCGACTGGAACTGTCGAACCGGGCGCATTTCGACCTCGTGGCGCGGCTGCACGGCGCAGCGCCGCGGCTTCTGGTGCTTGGTGGCGGTGGCTACAACCCCTGGAGTGTCGGGCGGCTCTGGACCGGGGTCTGGGGCGTGCTGAGCGGGCAGGAACTGCCCGACAGGCTGGGCGGCGCGGCCTCTGCGATCCTGCGCGACCTGACCTGGGTGCGACAGCGCGGCCCGGTGCCCGCCTATCTCACCACCACGTTGCAGGATGCGGCGCGCCCGGGGCCGGTCAGACCCGAGGTCGGCGAGCTGGCAGAGGCGGCGGCAAAGCGGGCCCGACACTGGGCCTGGAGTGGGGAAAATGGAGCGGGTAACGGGAATTGAACCCGTAACTTAAGCTTGGGAAGCTCGCGTGATACCTTTTCACCATACCCGCGCTCTGGATCGTCGAAATAGCGCAGAGCGCGACGCTCTGCAAGAGCCATGGCGCAGGATCCGCATCCGGCAGCCGGCACGAAAAAGCCGCCCCGGCGTTGCGGGGCGGCCCTTTGTGCTCTGTGGGTGGCAAGATCGGAGATCAGCGCGGCAGGAGCACGCCTTCGACCACATGGATGACACCGTTCGATTGCATGACATCGGCCTGGGTCACCTCGTAGGCATTGCCGTTTTCGTCAAAGATGAACACCCGATTGCCGGCCGTCACCTTGGCCGAGAGCGCATCGCCCGAGACCGCTGCAAAGTGATAGAAGTTGTCGCGGCTCTTGCGTGCCTCGCGGATGATGTCTTCGGCGGTCCAGCTGCCGGCCACCACATGCGCGGTCAGGATCTTGGTCAGCTGGTCCTTGTTCTCGGGTTTCAGCAGGGTCTCGACGGTGCCGTCGGGCAGGGCGGCAAAGGCGTCATTGGTGGGGGCAAAGACGGTGAAGGGGCCGGGGCCCGACAGGGTTTCGACCAGACCGGCGGCCTTCACGGCGGCGACCAGGGTGGTGTGATCGGCCGAGTTCACCGCGTTTTCGACGATGGTTCTGTTGGGGAACATCTTGGCGCCGCCCACCATCGGAACATCGGCGTCCGCCATTTCCATCGCCGCATCGGTTTCCATAGCGGCGTCACTTTCCATCGCCGCGTCCTCGGCGGGCAGAAGTACGGTATCGATGACATGGATCACGCCGTTCGATTGCTTGACGTCGGCGATGGTGACGGTCGCGGTCCGGCCCTGTTCGTCCTCGATCATGATCTTGTCACCCATATAGGTGGCTTGCAGGGTGCAGCCGCCCACCGTCGACACCGGATGGGTGCCACCATCGTCGTCGATCATGCCCTTGATCGCCATCGACATCGCATCGGCGGCCACCACGTGGCAGGTCAGCACCTCGGTCAATTCGTCCTTCATGCCAGGTTGCAGCAGCGCCTCGACGGTGCCGTCGGGCAGGGCGGCAAAGGCGTCGTTGGTGGGCGCAAAGACGGTGAATGGGCCTTCGCCGGACAGCGTTTCGACCAGCCCGGCGGCCTTGACGGCGGCGACAAGCGTGGTGTGATCGGCGGAATTGACGGCGTTTTCGACAATCGTCTTGTCGGCAAACATCGCGGCGCCGCCAACCATCGGATTTTCGGTTTCGGAATGGCTTGCGGCGAAGCCGGCAGTCGCCATGCTGGCGGCGAGCGCGGTCGCGGAAAGAATACGTGTCATGAAGGTGTCTCCCTTTGAAGTCGCCGCACCGTCATCGGCGCGGGATGCAAGGAAGTACGGGATCACCAACGAATTAGTTTACCTGGATCACGGTTACGTGATGCCGCGTGTCCCGCAGCGTGACGCCGCGAGACCGCGCTGGCGCGGAGTTACGGGGTAATCGCCGCATTGGTAAAGAGATAGTTGTCCGAGCCGGAGTGACAGGCGATGCAGCCTGCATCGGCGCCCTTGGCCACCCGTCCCGCCAATTGCATCCCGGCCGGGTTCTGATCAAGCGTGCCGTCGGGCAGGTATTTCACCCAGAACCAATCCTGATTGTCCGCGTCATACCCTTGCTCGCGGCGGAACATGACGGTGATCGATCCGAGATGCTCTTCGGGCGCGGCCTGCACCTCGTCGGCCGAGACGCCCGCCGGGCCGTAGTTGCGCTTGACGATCAGCGTGCCGGTATGGCCATCGACGGTGCCTTCGGTGAAAAACGTCTCGAGCATCAGGCCATGCGGTTCGATGCCCTCATAGGGGATCGCGTGGATCATGCCGTCGCCGACCATCCGCAGCTCTTCCATCACGCTCCAGAGATCGGCGGCATAGGCCGCGTCGGCCTCGGTGCCGAACGGCGCATCCTGCGCGTTGGCGGTGGCCGCGGCCGCTGCGAGCGCCAGAGCGAAAATATGTTTGGTCATCTCAGTGTCCTCCCTTTTGATTGCACAGATAATCTAGCGCTTTCGGCCGGTCGGACCCTGTCACGATTTCTCACCCGCCCGTGTGTCGGGGCAGCTCAGGCGGTGGCAGTGATCAGGTGAACCTCACAGGGCAGGGTAATGCCGGTTTCGGTCTCATAGGGGGGCAGCGCCGCCGCGATGCCGTCGACGATGAACCGGCGATCCTCGGCGTCACCTTCGTGGTGGCGCAACAGAAACGATGCAGGCCCAAGATTGCCGGCCAGTTCGGCCACGTCGCGCAGCGTACCGGGCGGGCGGATCGGGATATTTTCGGTGACAGACCCCACGTCGGAAAACCCCGCGGCGGAGAGGATATCCCGCACCCGCGCCGCATCGCGAAAGGCCGTGGGGCCGGGGGCGGTCGGCTCGGCCTCGGGGGCGGGGCCGAGGCGGGCGGCGGCGATCCCGGCGGGGATCGCGAACCAGGGGATATGCGCTGGATCGCCCCAGCAGGCAAAGGCCAGACGCGCACCGGGCAGCATGGCGCGGCGGATATTGGCAAAGGCGGCCTCGGGATCGGCAAAGAACATCACGCCGAAGCGGGAAATCACCCGGTCGAACCGCGCGCCGCCAAAGTCATGCGTCTGCGCATCGGCCCGCAGAAAATCGATCCTGTCCGCGCCGGCGAAACGTTCGCGTGCCCGTGCCAGCAGCGGCGCGGAGATATCCGCCCCGGTAACATGACCGGTCGGCCCGACACGGGCCGCCGCCGCTCCGGTTGTCGCCCCGGCGCCACAGCCGATATCGAGCACCCGCTGGCCCGGCGCCAGCGCGGCCAGGGCGAGAACGCGGTCGAGCACCGCTGTCATCGAGGCGTCCATTGCCGCCTCATGGGTGATCCACTTGCGGCCCGCGTCGCTGCTCCAATAATCGGCCTGGGCGTCGTTGTCGGACATCTGCATTCTCCTGTTGCGCCGGCCCCCGGGATCAGCCGCGCCGCCGGCGCCGCCGGCGGCCACCGCTTTCCCCATCGTCGCCGCCGGTGTTGAAGCTCACGTCAGGCAGGGTGACGTGCTTGAGCAGTTCAGGGAACGGATCGGTGGCATGCGGGATGGCATTGGCGTTGACGAAATGCTCCTGGAATTTCGGCTCGATGGCGGTCTCGACCTTGGTGATCTGGCGCACCACCCGCTCGATCTCCTTGCGCGCGGCGATATTGCAGAGCGCGATCCGGGCGCCGGTGCCGGCGGCGTTGCCGGCGCTGGTCACCTTGTCGAGCGGCACGTCGGGGATCATCCCCAGCACCATGGCATGCAGCGGCGAAATATGCGCGCCAAAGGCCCCGGCCAGCACCACCCGATCCACCTTGTCCACGCCGCGGGTGTCCATCAACAGCCGCGCCCCGGCATAAAGCGCTGACTTCGCAAGCTGAATCGCGCGGATGTCGCCCTGGGTCACGGTGATGCGTGGCCCGCCCTCGGCGCTGGCGTCATGGATCAGATAGGCATGGGTGCGGCCCTCGGGGACCGAACGCGGGGTGCCGGTCTTTTCGGCGCCGCCAATCAGCCCCGAGGGATCGACAAGGCCCGCCAGCCGCATCTCGGCCACCGCCTCGATGATGCCTGAGCCGCAGATGCCGGTGATGCCAGTGGCCGCCGTGGCTTCGGCGAACCCTTCCTCGTCGGACCAGAGATCGCAGCCGATGACGCGGAACCGCGGTTCCTTGGTCTCGGGGTCGATGCGGATCGCCTCGATCGCGCCGGGGGCGGCACGTTGGCCGGAAGAGATTTGTGCGCCCTCAAAGGCCGGCCCGGTGGGCGAGGAACAGGCCAGAACCCGGCTCTTGTCGCCCAGCAGGATCTCGGCATTGGTGCCAACGTCGACCATCAGCGCCAGATCCTCGGATTTGCCCGGCTCCTCCGACAGCGCCACGGCAGCCGCATCGGCGCCGACATGGCCGGCGATGCAGGGCAGCACATAGGTCTTGGCGCGCGAGTTGATGGCGGTCAGGTCGAGTTCCTTGGCGTCAATCCGCAATGCCTCAGACGTCGCCAGCGCAAAGGGCGCCTGTCCCAGCTCGACCGGGTCGATGCCCAGCAGCAGGTGGTGCATCACCGGGTTGCAGACAAAGACCGTCTCGACAATCAGGCTGGCGTCGATCTCGGCCTCTTTGGCGATTTCCTCGGCCAGCGTGTTCAGCGCCTCGCGCACGGCGGCGGTCATCTCGACCTCGCCGCCGGGATTCATCATCGCGTAGGACACCCGGCTCATCAGGTCTTCGCCAAAGCGAATTTGCGGGTTCATGATGCCCGAGGATGCCTTGACCTCGCCGGTCTCGAGATCGGTCAGATGCGCCGCCACGGTGGTGGAGCCAAGGTCGATCGCCAGCCCGTAAAGCCCGGCCTCATGCAGCCCCGGCCAGATGTCGATGACGGTGGATCGCGCGGCCCGATGATCGTGATGCAGCGCCACGGTCACCCGCCAGTCGCCCTTGCGCAGAACCTTCTGAAGTTTGCCTATCAGGCTGAGGTCGGCGCGCAGGCCCTTGATATCCCATTGCTTTTCGAGCGCGCGTTCCAGCCGCTCGAAATCGCCGGTGGGTTCATGCATGTCGGGCTCTTCGACCTCCACGAAGAACAGCCGGGTGGCCGGATCCATGAGGATGGCGCGGGCGCTTGCCGCTTTGCGCACCACCTGCTTGTGCACCTGGCTTTCGGGCGGCACGTCGATCACCACGTCGCTCTGCACCGTCGCCTGACAGCCCAGCCGTCGCCCCGGTTTCAGCCCGCGCTTCTGGTCATAGCGCTCTTCGACGGCGTTCCACGCCGACAGCGCATCGGGCGCCACGGTCACGCCATGTTTGGAAAATTCGCCCACCCCCGGGGTGATCTGGCACTTGGAGCAGATGCCGCGCCCGCCGCAGACCGAATCCAGATCGACGCCCAGCTGCCGGGCGGCGGTCAGGATCGGTGTGCCGGCGGCAAAGCGGCCGCGTTTGCCGGAGGGGGTAAAGACGACAAGGGGATCTTGGGAGGACATGGGATTCTCTTTCGCGCGTTTGGCGCGACTATAGGCACGACAGGGCTGAGTAAAAGGCCCACAAGCGGCAAGCGCCGCCGCGGATACGTCAGCCGCCGGTGTCGTCCTCCAGCCAATGCAGGATTTCGCCGCGATTGCCGTCGAGATCGGGGGCCGGGCGTCTTGTGGTACGGTCCTCCATGCCGGAGAGCTTGATCGGGTTGCCGGCGGCGGTAAAGGCGTGGCGACCGTTGCGGTCGAGCACGTCGACAACCATCCTGCGCGCCTCGATCTGCGGATCCTTGAGCACCTGGGCCACATCCTGGATCGGGGCGGTCGGAATGCCGGCGGCGCCGAGCTTGGCGATCCAGAAGGCGGCGGTATTGTCGAGCGTCACCGCCTCGATCAAACGCTTGAGAAGGCGGGCGTTTTCACAGCGCGCCGGGTTGGTGGCAAAACGCGGATCCTCGGCGATCGGCAGGGCGAGGCAGACGCAGAGCCGCTCGAAGAGCTGGTCGTTGCCGGCGGCGATCACAAACAGCCCGTCAGAAGCATGAAAGGTCTCGAACGGGGTGATCGACGGGTGGCGTGCGCCGGTCCGCCCCGGCGGCGTGCCGGTGGCGGTGGTGATGGCAATGGCATGTTCGAGAATGGCGAGTTGGCTGTCGAGCATGGCGACATCGATCTTGCGGCCCTTGCCGGTGGTCTCGCGGTCGAACAGCGCCGCCAGCACGCCCTGGGTCAGATACATGCCGGCCACGATGTCGCCGATCGAGGCGCCGACGCGCACCGGGTCGCCGCCGGCTTCGCCGGTGATCGACATCACCCCGCCACGCGCCTGGGCCACCATGTCATAGGCCGGACGCCGGGCATCCGGCCCGGTGTGGCCAAAGCCCGAGACCGCGCCGTAGATCAGCCGGGGATAGGCGGCGTGCAGATCGCGCCAGCCGTATCCCAGCCGCTCCATCACCCCGGGGCGGAAATTCTCGACAATCACGTCGGCGCGCGCCAGCAGCCGGTGAAAGACCGCGCGGTCGTCCTCGGCCTTGAGATCGAGCGCGATGCTTTTCTTGGAGTGGTTGAGAGCCGAGAAATAGGCGCTCTTGCCATCCTTGAAGGGGGGAAAGGCGCGGGTGTCATCGCCGCTGCGGGGCCGTTCGACCTTGATCACCCGCGCGCCCAGATCGGCCAGCGTCATGGTGGCGAAGGGCCCGGCCAGCACATGGGTCAAGTCGAGCACGGTGACATTGGCAAGCGGATTGGGCATGGGCGAATCCCGGATGTCTCGGCGTCAGTCTATCCGGCAAGTATGACCGTTATTTTGACGCCGGCGGCAAGGCGGCAAACCCGGCTGGGCTGAAATCGGCCGGGCAGCGGCCGCACGGGGCGGAAAATCGGGCAGCCACGGCCGCACGACCGCCGCACGAAACCCGGTTTTCCATTCCCGGCGCCGCGGTGTAGCATCCGCGCGAAACCGCTCCCCGACACCAGTACGAAAGCTCCCCGATGTCCGACTTGATCTTTGCCGACAGCCTCTCGCGGCTGGGAACCGAAAGCGCCTTCATGGTGCTGGCGCGCGCCTCGAAACTGGCGGCAGAGGGCCGCGAGATCATCAACCTGGGCATCGGCCAGCCGGATTTCCAGACACCTGAACATATCGTCGAAGCCGGGATCAAGGCGCTGCGCGACGGCCATCACGGCTATACCCCCGCCAACGGGTTGCCGGTGCTACGCGAGGCGGTGGCGGCCGATCTGCATCACCGGCACGGTGCCGAGGTCAACCCCGACAACGTGGTGGTGGTGCCGGGCGGCAAGCCGACGATGTTCTTTGCCGTGCTGATGTTCGGCCAGCCGGGCACGGAAATCATGTACCCCAACCCCGGGTTTCCGATCTATGAGTCCGTCATCAAGTATTCCGGTGCGACCCCGGTGCCGATCCGCCTGCGCGAAGAGAACGGCTTTGCCTTTTCCGCCGAAGAGGTGCTGGGCCAGATCACCGACAGGACCCGGCTGATCATCATCAATTCGCCTGCCAATCCCACCGGCGGCGTCACCCCGCGCGAAGAGATCGACAAGCTGGTCGCCGGGTTGATGGAGCATCCGCAGGTGGCGCTTTTGTCGGACGAGATCTATTCCCAGATGCTCTATCACGGGCAGGAGCATGTCAGCCTGCTGCAATATCCCGAGATCCGCGACCGGCTGATCCTGCTCGACGGCTGGTCCAAGACCTATGCGATGACCGGCTGGCGGCTGGGCTTCGCGGTCTGGCCCGACGCGGCGGTCGATCATGTCACCCGGCTCTGCATCAACGACCATTCCTGCGTCAACGCCGCGGCGCAATTTGCCGGTCTCGCCGCTCTGACCGGGCCGCAGGACGCGGTGCGCGACATGGTGGCCGAATTCGACAGCCGCCGCGCGGTGATCGTCGCGGCGCTGAACGATCTGCCCGGCGTACGCTGTTCCGATCCGGGCGGGGCATTTTATGCCTTCCCGAATATCGAAGGCACCGGAATGAGCGCGATGGAGGCGCAGAACCGCTTTCTCGACGAGGCCGGGGTCGCGACCGTCGCCGGCACCTCCTTTGGCGCCATGGGCGAAGGCTATCTGCGCTTTTCCTACGCCAATTCCGAGGCGAACATCCGCAAGGCCATCGACCGCATCGGCGCCATTCTCTGACCGCTCAGGCTGAAACCGCGCCGCCCATGGCCCCGGCATCCTCGTAAAACGGGCAGGCGACACAATGGCCCGGCGCGGCCTCGAGCAGCGGCGGCCGGGCCTCGGCACAGCTCTCGCGGGCGATCGGGCAGCGGGTGCGAAACACGCAGCCCGACGGTGGGTCCATCGGTGAGGGCAGCTCGCCCTTGAGCACCGGCCGGTGCCGCGTCCGTTCCAGCCGTGGATCGGGGATCGGCACCGAGGAGATCAGCGCGCGGGTATAGGGATGTTTCGGCGCGCCGGTGACCTCTGCCGCAGTGCCGGTCTCGACGATGCGGCCAAGGTAGAGTACGTCGATGCGGCTCGAGATATGGCGCACCACCGAGAGGTCATGGGCGATGAACATCAGGCTCAGCCCCATGTCCTTTTGCAGCCCTTTCAACAGGTTGACCACCTGCGCCTGAACCGAGACGTCAAGCGCCGAGACCGGCTCGTCGCAGATCACCAGTTCCGGCTCGGTGATCAGCGCGCGGGCGATGCCGATGCGCTGACATTGGCCGCCGGAGAACTCATGCGGATAGCGGTTTTGCAGGTTGGGCAGGAGGCCCACGCGTTCCATCATCTCGCCGACGCGGCGGCGCTGTTCCTTGGCGTCGAGGTCGCCGCGATGGGTTTTCAGCGGTTCGGCGATGATCTGGCCGACGTTCATCCGGGGATCGAGCGCCGCCAGCGGATCCTGAAACACCATCTGCACATGGCGGCCATGGGCGCGGCGTTCGGCCGGCTTCAGGGCGGTGATGTCGCGGCCTTTCCACAACACCCGGCCGCCGGTGGGCCTGACCGTGCCGACGATGGCGCGCGCCAGCGTCGACTTGCCCGATCCGCTTTCGCCGACAAGGCCGAGGGTCTCGCCCCGGTGCACCGTCAGATTGGCCTTTGACACCGCCTGAAGCGCGTCGGGCCGGGTCCAGGGCATGGCGCCGCGTTTGGCAATGTCGAAGGTGACGTCGAGATCGCGGGTTTCCAGCAACACGTCGGTCATCGGTGAACATCCTCCCTTGCGGCGTGGCAGGCGCGCTTGCGGTCGGTGTCGAAAGACAACAGATCGGGCATCCGCTGCGGGCAGGGCTCATGCGCCAGCGGGCAGCGCGGGGTGAAGGGGCAGCCGCCCGCAAGGCCCAGCAGGTCCGGCGGATCGCCGGGAATGGTCAGCAAGTCCTCCTGCGGGATATCCAGCCGGGGCACGGCCGCCAGAAGGCCTAGCGTATAGGGGTGCGAGGGCGCCTCGAAGAGCTTGTCCGTGGGGCCGGTTTCCATCACCCGGCCGCCGTACATCACCATGGTCCGCTCGCAAGATCCGGCGACAATGCCGAGGTC
The DNA here is from genome assembly GCF_028807375.1 of Marinovum sp. PR37. NCBI lineage: Bacteria > Pseudomonadati > Pseudomonadota > Alphaproteobacteria > Rhodobacterales > Roseobacteraceae > Marinovum > Marinovum sp. PR37. The sequence goes on from NZ_JARAML010000001.1 coordinate 295,456, forward strand.
ATGGGTGATCAGGATGATCGCGGTGCCGAATTCCTCGCGCACCTCGGTCAGAAGCTCCATGATCTGCGCTTGCACGGTGACGTCGAGCGCGGTGGTCGGCTCGTCGGCGATCAGCAGCGCCGGACGGCAGAGCAGCGCCATGGCGATCATGATCCGCTGCCGCATGCCGCCGGAGAACTCGTGCGGGTACATGCCCAGCCGGCGTTTGGCATCGGGAATGCGCACCGCGTCGAGCATCCTTGCGGCATCTTCCATTGCCGCGCGCTTCGACTTTCCGAGGTGCAGTTGTAGGACCTCGGCCATCTGGGTGCCGATCTTGAGATAGGGGTTCAGCGAGGTCATCGGATCCTGAAAGATCATCGCCACCCGTTCGGCGCGGACCTTGTTCAGCTTGGCCTCGGGCAGGTTGAGAATGTCCTGGCCCTCGATCCTGACCGAGCCTTCCGAACGGCCGTTGCGCGCGAGCAGCCCCAACATGGCAAAGGCCAGCTGCGTCTTGCCCGAGCCGCTTTCGCCGACAATCGCCAGCGTGTCGCGTTTCGCCAGATCGAGCGAAATGCCGTTGACCGCGCGCACCGTGCCATCGGGCGTGTCGAAGCTGACCGAGAGGTCGCGGACGGAGAGAAGGTGCTCTGTCATCTCAGCGGTCCTTCGGGTCAAGCGCGTCGCGCAGCCCGTCGCCGACAAAGAAGAAGCCGAACAGCGAGACGACAAAGAAAGCAAGTGGAATCAGTAGCATCCAAAGTCCCTGGCGCATCTGGTCTGCGCCTTCGTTGATCAGCGCCCCCCAGGAGGTCAGCGGCTCCTGCACGCCGAGCCCGAGGAAGGAGATGAAGCTTTCGTAGATGATCATCGAGGGCACCAGCAGCGTCGCATAGACGATCACCACGCCAAGCAGGTTGGGCACGATATGGCGCAGGATGATGCGGAAGGGGTGCACGCCGGTGGCGATCGCGGCTTCGATGAAATCGCGGCCACGAAGACTCAGCGTCTGGCCGCGGGCGATCCGCGCCATGTCGAGCCAGGAGATCAGGCCGATGCCGATGAAAAGCATCAGGATCGACCGGCCGAAGACCACCAGCAGAAGGATCAGAACGAACATGTAGGGCACCGACATCAGCACATCGACCACGCGCATCATCATGTTGTCGAGCCTGCCGCCGAAATAGCCGGAGACCGCGCCATAGATCGTGCCGACCAGCACCGCGATCAACGCACCGACCACGCCGACCATCAGGCTGATCTGTGTGCCCTGCACGGTGCGGGCAAAGAGATCGCGGGCCTGGGCATCGGTGCCGAACCAATGGCCGGTCTCGGAACAGGGCGGGATCTCGTTGTCGGGGCCTGACAGGAAACAGGGGCCGCCGGCGTCATCGACCTTGCCGAGGATCGACCAATTGATTTCCTCGATGGAATGCTGCGCCACGAAGGGGCCGAAGATCGCAAAACCGGCCACAAGGCCCAGAACCACCAGCCCGCCAACGGCGGCGCGGTTGCGGAAGAAGCGCGCCCGGGCATCGGCCCAGAGCGAGCGGGGCGGCCCCATGGGGGCCGCGGCGGTCAGAGCCGCCGATTGGGAATGGGAGACAACCATTGCGTCAGTACCGGATCTTGGGGTCGATCCACGCGTAGAGGATATCGACCAAGAGGTTGAACAGGATCGTCAGCGCGCCCAGCAGCACCGTGATCCCCATCATCACGCCGTAATCGCGGTTCAGCGCCGAGGCGACAAAGAACTGGCCGATGCCGCCGGTGGAGAAATAGAGATCGATCACCACCGACCCGGTGATCATCCCCACGAAGGCCGGCCCGAGATAGGAGATCACCGGCAGGAGCGCCGGCTTCAGCGCATGGCGCAACACGATGGTGCGCCCCGGCAGGCCCTTGGCGCGGGCGGTGCGGATGAAGTTCGAGGTCATCACTTCGAGCATCGAGGCCCGCGCGATCCGCGCGATCGAGGCCATGAAGGAGGTCGAGAGCGCGATCACCGGCATGATCAGGTATTCGATCTGCCCGCCCTGCCAGCCGCCGCCGGGCAGCCAGCCCAGCCAGAGGGTGAAGACGAGCACCAGGATCGGCGCCATCACGAAGTTGGGCAGCACCTGCGCGCCGATGGAAATGCCGACGGCGAAGTAATCGAGCCAGGTGTTCTGCCGGATCGCCGCGACAACGCCCAGCGTGCCGCCGACGACAACGGCGACAAGGAAGCTCCAGAAACCATAGGTCAGGGTGACAGGAAATCCCTGTTCGATCAGGTCGTTCACGTCCTGGTCGCGGTATTGGAACGAGGGGCCGAAATCGAACTGGGTGACGATCTTCCAGATATAGGTGCCGATCTGGGCGAGGAAGGGCCGGTCGAGGCCGTATTCCCGCTCGAGATTGGCCAGCACGGCAGGCGGCACCCCGCGGTCCGAGGCAAAGGGGCTGCCCGGCGCGGTGTACATCAGGACAAAGGTGAGCACGATCAGGATCAAAAGGACCGGGATCGCGAACAGAAGGCGGCGAAGGATGAAGGCTGTCATGCGGAGTGTGTGGCGCCAGGGCAGGCAAGCTCAGCCCGCCCTGGCGCGCACCTGTTACTCGGCCGCGGCGCGGTAGAGATCGCGCACGTACCAGTTGTTCTCGGCGTTCTCCATCGGCCAGTTCCTGACCTCCGGGTTCAGCACGAAGTTCTGGGTGTAGTGGTAGATCGGGATGATCGCCATGTCGCGGGCGAGCACCTCTTCCGCCTGGGTGTAGAGCGGCTGCGGATCATCGGCCTTGGCGGCCTCGTCCATCAGCTGGTCGAACTCTTCCGAGATGTATTTGCCGTCGTTGTTGGCATTGTTCGAGGTCAGCAGGTCCAGGAAGGTCGAGGCTTCGTTGTAATCCGCGCACCAGGCCGAGCGTGCGATGTCGAATTGCTGATTGCCGCGAATGTCGAGGTAGGACTGCCATTCATAGTTCGACAGGGTGATGTTGACGCCCAGCGGTTTCCACATCTGGCTGACCGCGATGGCGATCTGCTTGTGGTTTTCCGAAGTGTTGTAGATCAGGTCGAGATCAAGCGGGTTGTCGGGGCCATAGCCCGCCTCCTGCATCAGCTCCATGGCCTTTTCCATCCGCGCGTCCTGCGACATCTGCGAATAATCGATGGTTGGCAGTTCGAAATCGGCGGTCGCCCAATGGGTAAAGCTGTAGGCGGGCTTCTGACCGGCCTGTAGGATCTGGTCGGTGATCACATTGCGGCGCACCGCATAGCTCAGCGCCTTGCGGACCTTGGGATCCTTGAGCGCCTCGTGCCCGCTCTCGGACTGGTTGAAAGTGTAGTAGTAGGAACAGAGCCGCGGCACCGCATGGGCGGTCTCAGGGCTTTCCTCTTCGAGATCGGGATAGGAGCCGGCGGGCAGGTCGTCCATCATGTCGAATTCGCCGGCCTGAAAGCGGCTCAGCGCCTGATTGGCGTCATTGATGACATAGCCGTAGACCTCGTCGATGATGACATCCTCGGCGCCCCAGTATTCCGGGTTCCGCTCGAGCCGGAAGAATTCGTTGACCCTGATTTCGGCCAAGGTATAGGCGCCATTGACCACGATGTTCTCGGGGTCGGTCCAATCGGCGCCATGCGCCTCGATGGTGGGCTGATGCGCCGGCATCAGGGTGTAATGCACCGCCATCTGCGGGAAATAGGGCAGCGGCTGGGTCAGCGCGACCTCGAGCGTATGGTCATCCACGGCGCGCACGCCCAGCGTGTCGGTGGCGGCGTCTCCGGCAATGATTTCCTTGGCGCCCTGCATCTGGGTCAGCTCGACATACCAGGCATATTCCGAGGCGGTGGCCGGATCGGCGGCCCGGCGCCAGGCATAGACGAAGTCATGGGCGGTGACCGGATCGCCGTTCGACCACTTGGCATTGTCGCGCAGCGTGAAGGTCCAGGTCTGGTTGTCCTCGCTCGACCATTCGGTGGCGACGCCGGGGCGCAGGGTGCCGTCGGCATTCTGGGTCAGCAGCCCTTCGAAGATCTGACGCGCCACATGGCCGCCGGCGGTTTCCTCGATCAGTTGCGGATCGATGGTCGGGAACTGGTCGAGCAGACGATATTTGAACACCTGGGTTTCAGCCAGGGGTTCGCCGGTTTCGGGGTGCGTATCCTGTGCGGCAAGCGTGGTGCCGCTGGCGGCCAGCAGGACTGCGGCGGCCGTTGTCAGCAAAAGATGGCGTGTCATTGTCGAGATCTCCCTTTCTCGCGATTGCGTCCGGGCCTCTTTTGTCGCGGGCCCGTGAGACAGACGCCAAACATCACCAAGATCGTGTCGATAGTCCAGAGCTGAGAACTTTCATGCTCTGGTTGACGTCGCGTGGCCGCCGGCGTGCGGCAATTTTTCGCTGAGCCTTACTCGGCGGCCTTGGCCGAGGGGACCGGCGAGAGATGCAGACTGTTGCCGCCGAGCCCGCGAAACGCCCGCTGGCGACAGCTCAGCACGATGATCTGAAGATCGCCGGCCTGGCGGTGCAGCGCGTCGAACATGCGCTCGATCCGGTCGTCATCGGTAAAGACCAGCGCATCGTCGAGGATCACCGGCGCCGTCCGCCCGGTTGCCGCCAGCAGCCGGGCAAAGGCCAGCCGCACCAGCAACGCCACCTGTTCCTGGGTGCCGCCCGAAAGGATGGTGATCGGCTCTTCCCGGCCATCGCGCACCAACGCGTCGGGCAGCAGCGAGCTGTCGCCCCAGGTCAGCTCGGCCTCAGGCCAGAGCAGGTGCAGCAGCGGCTTCAGCTCGCGGGCGATGGGGCTGAAATAGCGCTCCCGCGCTTCGGTGCGGGCGGCTTCGAGCGCCGCCTCGAGCCGGATCAGCACATCCTTTTCATGCACGATCCGCGCCAGCGCGGCCTCGGCGATTTCAAGTTCCTGCCGTGTTTCCTCCAGCCGTTCCTCGACCGCCTCGCCGGAGGAGCGGCCGATGCGTTCGTCGAGCCGGGCCAGCAGCGGCTTCAGCCGGGTGATCTCTTCCCGCGCGTTCCGTTCGACCGATGTGGCGCGGTTCAGCGCCGCTTCGGTGCTGGCCAGATCGGGGGCGCCGCGGGCCTTGTCGGCATGGCGGGTCTCGGCCGCGCGCAGCGCCGTTTCCGCCTGATGCAGTTCTGCGGCCAGCGTCACTTCGGCGCTGTCGCCCAGCCGGGCGCGGGCTGTTTCGGCGCGGGCCAGCCGGTCTTGCAGAGAGGTCAGCGTGGTGTCGCTGCGGGTCGCTTCGTTGCGGGCATCGGCGAAGTGGTCGGCGGCGGTCTGATGTGCGATGCGGGCGGCGTCAAAGGCCTGTCTCGCGGCGCTCAACGCCTGTTCCGCCGCCTCGGGATCGGGCGCCTCGGCCCGGTCTTCGGGCTGCGGAATGGCGGCCAGCGCCGCGCGCAATTGATCGATGCCGTCGGGCGCGAGACTGGCCAGGACCGCGCGGGCCTCGCCGGCCCGGCGTTCGGCGGCGACGCGGGTTTCGCCCGCCGCGCGGGCGGCCTCGAGGGTCTCGACATCCAGTGCCTCGAGCGCATCGCGCAGCGCCTGCGCCGCCGCCTTGACCGAGGTATCGTCGTGCTGGCCTTCGCCCGGGCGCACCTCGAGCGTGCCGATGCCGGCGATGGTCAGTTGCGTGGAGCGGGGCAGGGCGGTGGCCGTGCCCTCGGGCAGGGCGCGGTCGCCCAGCGATATGGCGCCGTCCTGTCCCGGGGCGTAGCGGGCAATGACTTGAGTGGCCGTAGCTTCGCGCGCGGCCTTGGCCGTGGCATGGGCGGTGGCGAGGGTTTCGAGCCGGCGCAACGCCGTGTCGTCGGGGCCCTGACGCGCGGCGGCGGCGGCGTCTTCCATGGCGCTGCGGGTCTTTTCGGCCTCGGCGATGCGCGCGGTGAGGGCGCGCCTGCGGTCGGCACCGTCGCGCGCCGCCTGGGCGCGCAGGGCGGCGGCGCGCTGTGTTTCCGCTTCGGTCAAAGCCTCTTGCGCGGTGGCAAGATCACCTTCGGCGGCATCCCGGGCCGCGCGGGCGGTCTCGGCCGTGGCACGGGCCTGCGCCGCTTCCTGCTCGGCCGCCGCAAGGAGCCTGGCCGCCTCGTCATGTTCGGCCAGCGTTTCGCGCAGGGTATTCAGGCGGGCGCGGGTGGTCTCTGCGGTGAGCCGGGCGGTCTGGAGCTTCTGCGCCTCGGCGGCGACATCTTCGGCATGGCGTTTGGCGGCGGTATGTGCCGCCTCGGCCGCCTCGAGCCGGGCGCGGCGTTCTTCCACCGCCTCGGGCGCCTCCCAGGCATGCAGCTCGCGCCGGGCTCGCTTGCGCTCGGCAAGGGCCGCGTGCAGCGCCTCCGCCGTTGCAGCGAGACTGTCGCGCCGCTCGGTCAGCGTTTCCACCCGGTCGAGCGCGGCGCGCCATGGGCCGCCCTTGCGCGGATTGCGGTTCTTGCCGGTGGCAAGATCGTCGAGTTCGGCGCGGCATCTGGCCAGCGCCATGTCCATGCGCCGCCCGCCGGTCATCTGCTCGACCTCTTCGCCGACCGAAGTCATCAGATCGCGCCGTGCCTCGAGCGCCAGCTTCTGCTCCTTGGTGGTGCCGCCTGTCAGCTCGGTCATGCCCTGCCGCACCCAGATCAGCCCCGAAGGCCCGCCCCCGTCACCGCCCAGAAGTTCGGCGATCCAGGCCTCGGCCTCATCGGCCTGGGCGATCAGCGTGCCGTCGCGGTGCACCGTCGCGGCGGCCTTGCCAAGCCAGCGTTTGAACAGGGTGAAGCGCCCCGCCTCGGTCTCGACCGTGACGCTGACCTCGGGCGTTCCGCCGGCATGGGGCCGCAGCGCGCTGACCTCCTTGTCGCGCGAGCCATGCGGTTTGAAAAACAGCGCCTGTATCGCGTCGAACAGCGTGGATTTACCGTGTTCGTTTGGCGCGCAGAGCAGGTTGAGCCCGTCGCCGATGGCGTCGATCGCCACCGGATCGGTGAAACGGCGGACATTGTTGACGGTGATGGCGCGGAGCTTCATTGCGCGTCCTCCCGAACATAGGCGTAGAGCCGGGCAAGCGCATCCCCGGCCACCTGCCGATCCTGGTGCGACAGGGTTTCGGATTGCGCCGCCTCCTGCAAGCTCTCGGCGGCCAGCCGCAAGGCACCGGCGCGGTCGATCTCGTCGAGGTCGCCGGCATCGTATTGCGTGCCGAGTTCGTCGGTCAGCAGCTCGAAATGCGCGAAATCGGGTGCGACCCGATCCGCCGCGTGGCGCAGATCGGCCTGATCCGACAGCCCGGCCCAGCCATTGGCCCGCACCCGCAACAGCACGTCGCGCCGCCCGGTTTCGGGCAGGATCGTCGCCAGCGCCTGCGCCGCGTCCTGCCGCGGGTGCAGCGCCAGCGGGCGCTCGGTCCAGAGGAAGGCGCCGGTCTCGACTTCTTCGACCTGCGGCGGGGCGCCGGGGCCCTCAAGCGTGACCGCAAGGCAGACGCCGCGCCGGCCATGCTTGAAACGGTCCTGCTCGGGGCTGCCGCAATAGTGCACCCGGTCCGAGACCGGCAGCCGCCCGTGCCAGTCGCCCAGTGCCAGGTAGTCGAGCCGCGCGCTGCGGTCGCGGTCGGGGGCGATGGCCTCGCCCGAGCCGGTGAAATCGGTGACGCCGCCATGGGCCAGCCCCACGCGCATCAGGCCGGCCTCGCTTTCCATGCGCACCAGCGGCTCGGTCGGATCGCTGGCCCCGGCGCGAAAGGCCACCGGTGCCGGCAGCAGCGTGGCCACGTCACCCAGTGGTTGCGGGTCCGCCTCGGTGAGCGCCACGACATTGGCGGGCGCGTCGCGGCGGATCGCCTCCCAGAGCGGCTCGGCATCGCGCAGGTTGTCGTGGTTGCCGGGCAGGAGCCACCAGGTCACGCCACCGGCTTCGCCCATCGCCGCCAGCGCCTGCCGGATCACCGCAGGCGAGGGCGTGGCGGTGTCAAAGGTGTCGCCGGCCAGCAGGACATGGCCGGCATCGCGGGACTGCGCCACCTCGGCCAGCCGGGCAATCGCGCCATGGCGGGCCTCCATCAACCGACCGCGGATGTTGCCGTCTTCGGGCTGTGGGATATTGGCGAACTTGCGCCCGATATGCAGGTCGGACGCATGGATGAAGCGCAAGGTCATGGCGGCACACTCCGGCAACTGGGTATCGGCGCCTTTATCGGCCGGGACGCCCGCAACCGCAATCAATCAGCCGGATTTCATGTGCCGCCTCATCCCGGTGCCGGTTGTCTGTGGTCGCGCGCGCCGAGCCAGTTCATCGCCAGCAGCGCGCAGAGCAGCAGGGCGCCCGCGATCTCGATCTGGAGGCTGGGCCAGAATACCGCGATCATCCCTGGCACCACCAGCAGCCGTGCCCAATGCGGCATCGGGCCGAAGAGATAGGCCTCGAGCGCGGCGGCAAAGGCGGTCAGCGCCAGGATCGCGATAAAGCCGTTCCAGAGCACCAGCGGCACCGGCCCGCCTTCGATGATCGACGGGTTGTAGACCATGAAGAGCGGGATCAGGTAGAGCCCCTTGGCGTATTTCCACGCCTGCACCGAGGTCTCCATCGGCGAGGCATTGGCAATCGCCGCGCCGGCAAAGCCGGCGAGCGCCACCGGTGGCGTGACGTTGCTGTCCTGGCTCCACCAGAAGACCACCAGATGCGAGATCAGCAGCGGAATGCCGAATTCCTCGGTCAGCGCCGGGCCGACGAGGATGATCAGCACGATATAGGCCGCGGTCACCGGCAGCCCCATGCCGAGGATCAGGCTGGCGATCACCACCAAAAGCAGCGCCAGCAGCAGGTTGCCATTGGAAAAGGCCAGCATCATCGCCGAGAACTTCAGCCCCAGCCCGGTCAGGCCGACGACGCCGACGACGATCCCGGCCACGGCGCAGGCCATCGAGACGGCAACGGCATTGCGCGCGCCCAGCTCCAGCGCTTCGAGCGTCTTGGCAAAGCCTGCCCTGGCCAGCGCCACCAGTCCGGCCAGCGTCGGGCCGGCGGCGAAATATTGCATCAGCCCGCGCAGCACCGCGGCGCCGATCACCGCGAGGATGGCGTAAAAGCCGACGCGCATCGGCGAATAGCCGACCACCAGCAGCCAGACCAGCGCCACCAGCGGCAAGAGGAAATGCCAGCCCTCGGCCAGCACCTCACGGACCCGGGGCAGATCGGCGGAGGGAATGCCCTTCATGCCCTGTTTGACGGCGGCGATATGCACCAGCAGATAGACCGCGCCGAAATAGAGGACGGCCGGAAAGATCGAGACCAGCACGATCTCGATATACGGCACGCGGGTGAATTCGCTCATCAGGAAGGCGCCGGCGCCCATCAGCGGCGGCATGATCTGGCCGCCGGTCGAGGCCGCGGCCTCGATGCCCCCGGCCTGCGCCGGGCGGTAGCCGAGGCGTTTCATCAACGGGATGGTAAAGGCGCCAGTGGTCACCACATTGGCGATCGCCGAGCCCGAGATCGACCCCATGCCGGCCGAGGCGATCACCGCCGCCTTGGCCGGGCCGCCGCGCTGGCGGCCGGTGGCGGCATAGGCCAGGTCGATGAAGAACTTGCCGGCGCCGGTGACTTCGAGGAAGGCACCGAACAGCACGAAGACAAAGATGAAGGTGGCGGCCACGCCCAGCGGCAGGCCGAAGATGCCTTCGGCGCCCAGGGTCATCTGGCTGGCCAGCCGGTCCAGCGTATAGCCCCGGTGGTTGAGGATGCCGGGCATCCAGTCGGCCAGCCAGGGCAGTTCGCCGCGCGACCCGGCAAAGGCGTAGAGAATGAACATGGCGCCGATGATCGTCATGCCGAGGCCGATGGCGCGCCGCGCCGCCTCGAGCACCACGAGGGTGGTGATGACGCCGACGACGACATCCTGCTGCCGCGGGATGATGGCATTGGCGATGGCGTCGATATTGGCCGGCACCCAATAGCCGACCAGCACGCCACAGGCGATCAGCGGCCCGTCGATGGCCCAGCCGACCAGCCCGCGCGGCCGGTTGCCGGTGACCGGATACATCAGGAAACAGAGTACCAGAATGAAGCCCAGGTGGATCGGCCGCTGAAAGAACAGCCCCAGCGGCTGGATGCCGGCGGCATAGAGCTGGAACAGCGACAGGGTGATGGCGACGATGGCGATCGCCATCAGCACCGAGCGCGGCTGGCGGTCGGCGCCGGGCGCCTTGACTTCATAGGTGTCGGTCATTCGGGGTCTCCCGGTTGCAGAGCGATCCGGACCCGCTGGCGCGCGGCGCGGGCCGAAAGCGGGATTTCGGCGTTACCTGCAACGATCCTGTGATTGACGGCAGCGCGGCCGGGGCGGAGCACATAGGCATCCCCCGGGACCGGCTCGTCGATGTCTTCGATCCAATAGCCGCCGGCGCCGTCGGAGACCTGCCGCCCCCGGCCGGGCAGATGGCCGAGACCGGCGGCGAAATCGGGCTGGTGCGAGCGCGTGAGCACCATGCGGCCCTGGCGGTTCTGGTAACAATCCTGCACCGGAAAGCCCTGCACCGAATGGTTCCACAGCACGCACCATCCACCGCCCTCGGCGACGGCAATGCGGCCGATCTCGGTGCCGTCGGGCAGGGTGGCGGTCAGAACGCCGGCCTGGACGGTCGAAACGGTGAGGAAGAGGGCCGCAAGCCCTCTTCCGAAAGCGCCGATCACGGGCGCAGATGGTCGGGAACGGTGGCGCCGGCTTCCTCGAAATAGCGCAGCGCACCGGGGTGCAGCGGCACCGGGGTGGCGTTCATCGAGAATTCGATCGTGGTCTCGTTCGCCGCCGGGTGCACCGCCTGCATGTCGGCAATGTTCTCGTACATCGCCTTGGTAATCTGATAGACGGTGTCCGCGTCCATCTCGGACGACACCACCAGCACGTTGGGCACGCCCACGGTGGACACTTCATCATCGACGCCCTGATAGACGCCGCCCGCGAGCTTCAGCGGGGCAAAGGTCTCGTCGGCTGCATCGGCCGCCGCGAGCTGTTCGTCATTCAGGCCGATCATGCGGATCGAGTTGGTGGTGGCAAGGTTGAGGATCGACGAGGTCGGCGCGCCGACGCTCCAGAAGCCGGCGTCGATATCGCCGTTGTTGAGCGCATCGGCGGTCTCGTTGAAGTTCAGCCGCTGGGCGTCGAAATCATCGAAGCTGATGCCATTGGCCTCGAGCAGGGTGCGGGCGTTGACCTCGGTGCCCGAGCCCGGTGCACCGACCGAGACGCGCTTGCCCTTGAGATCGTCGAGCCCCTCAATGCCGCTGTCGGCCAGGGTCACGATCTGCACCATATTGGCATAAAGCGAGCCCACGGCGCGGATCATCGGCAGCTGCTGGCCCTCGAAACGGCCGGTGCCGGTATAGGCCTGCTGCACGGTGTCGGCGAGGCCGATGGCGAAATCGGCGTCGCCGGTCGCGATCAGCCCCATATTCTCGACCGAGGCGCCGGTGACCTCGGCGGTCGCGCTGTAGCCGTCGACGTGATTGTTGATCACCTCGGCCAAGCCGCCGCCCATCGGGTAATAGACGCCGCCGGTGCCGCCGGTGGCGATCGAGAGCTGCATCTGCGACAGCGCCGGGGTGGCGGCGACCAGTGTGGCAATGGCAAAGTATCTGGCAAGTTTCATGTTATTGTTCCTCCCGTTTGATTTATGCCTGCCACCGTATCTTTCGGCAGAGATTATTCAAGAGGAACAAGCGGGAAGTCGGGGCGGGGCGATCTGTGCGGGTTTTGCGGCGCAGGCGGGGGCGCGGGGCAGGGTGAGGCCCCGGCGCGGCGGCCGGGACGCGCGAGAGAATCGGCGGGCGGCGGCCTGTCCCCGCGTCCCAGACCCCGATCCGGGACCTCCTGGCCAGCACGAACGCCCGGCCTCGGGGCCGCGCGTGGCTCAGCCCCGGTGACCCACCGCAAGCCCGACCCCCTTCGGCTTCGGCAGGCCGGCATGGGCCTCGGCAAAGCGGCCGAGCGCTCCGGCGACCTCCGTCGACGGCGGCGCGCTGCGGCGGGTGGCCATGTCGACATGCAGGAGCAGCGTTTCGACCGTGGCGGCCAATGTGCCGTCCGCCATCAGCAGACGGTGGAACAGATGCATCTTTTTGCCGGCACCCGCGAGCACCTGGGTCGTCACCGTCACCCGCCCGCCGGCGCGCATTTCGGCCAGGTAGCGGACGTGGTTCTCGACCGTGAAATAGCTGCCGCCCGCCGCCACATAGGCGGCATCGGCGCCGATCATCTCCATGAAACGGTCGGTGGCCTGACAGGAGACCTCGACATAATGCGCCTCGTTCATGTGGCCGTTGTAGTCGGTCCAGCTCTGCGGGATCACCCGGTCCACCGTCACCGGCAGGTCGGCGGACGCGGCATCGGGCAAGGCCGCCTCATGCGCGGTGATCGTGCCGCCGGCGCCGCTGCCGGACTTGCGCAGAGCCCGCATCATGCCGACAAGGTTGTCGTCGCGCAGCCGCTCGAGATCGCGGATCGAGAGATGCCCGGATTGCGCCTCTGATTGCCCGGCGATCAGGTCGACCAGCTCGGGCGTGAACTCGGGCACATCCATCAGCTTGGTCCAGGGCCATTGCAGCGCCGGGCCGAACTGGGCCAGGAAATGCTTCATCCCGGCCTCGCCGCCGGCGATGCGATAGGTCTCGAACAGCCCCATCTGCGCCCAGCGCAACCCGAAGCCCATGCGGATCGCCTCGTCGATCTCTTCGGTGGTGGCGATGCCGTCCTTGACCAGCCAGAGGCTCTCGCGCCAGACCGCCTCGAGCAGCCGGTCGGCTATATGGGCGTCGATCTCCTTGCGCAGCGTCAGGGGAGACATTCCGATCTCGTGCAGCATCTCTGCCGCCCGCGCGCAATGCCCGGCCTCGCCCACCAGTTCGACCAGGGGCAGCAGGTAGACCGGGTTGAACGGATGGGCGACGATCACCCGCGCGCCCTCGGCGGTCAGCTGCGAGGGGCGGAAGCCCGAGGTCGACGAGCCGATCACCGCCTCGGCATCGGCGGCCCGGGTGATTGCGTCATGCACCCGGTGCTTGAGGTCGAGCCGTTCGGGCACGCTCTCCTGCACCCAGAGCGCGCCGGCCACGGCCGCGTGCAAATCCGAGTGATAGCTCAGATTTCCCTCGGGTGGCAGCGCCTTGTCATAAAGCGCGGGCAGGGCCCGGCGGGCGTTGGCCAGCACCTCGTCGATCTTGCGCCGCGCCTCGGGGTCGGGGTCGAAGACCGCCACGTCCCAGCCATTGAGCAGAAAGCGCGCGGCCCAGCCGCCGCCGATGACGCCGCCGCCGATGATCGCTGCCTTGCGGGTCATGCGGCACCTCCTTGCGGCGCGCGTTTCACCAGCCCCAGCCTGTCGCGGACCTCTGCCGGGCCGATCACCTTTGCCCCCATGTTCTCGACAATCGTCACCGCGCGGTCGACCAGCTGCGCGTTGGTGGCCAGCACGCCCTTGTCGAGAAAGAGGTTGTCCTCCAGCCCGACGCGCACATTGCCGCCGGCCAGTACCGCGGCGGCGGCATAGGGCATCTGATCGCGGCCCAGCGAAAACGCCGACCAGGTCCAATCCTCGGGGATGTTGTTGACCATCGCCATCAGGGTGTTGAGATCATTGGGCGCGCCCCAGGGCACCCCCATGCAGAGCTGCACCAGCGCCTGCGGTGCCAGGGTGCCCTCTCGCACCAGCTCCTTGGCAAACCAGAGATGGCCGGTGTCGAAAGCCTCGATCTCGGGCTTCACCCCCAGGTCAGTCATCATCCCGCCCATGGCGCGCAGCATGCCGGGCGTGTTGGTCATCACGTAGTCGGCCTCGGCAAAGTTCATCGTACCGCAATCGAGCGTGCAGATCTCGGGCAGGCAGGCGCGGACATGCGCCATGCGTTCACCCGCGCCGATCATGTCGGTGCCGGTCTCGTTCAGCGGCAGCGGCGCCTCGGGCGGGCCAAAGACCATGTCGCCGCCCATGCCCGCCGTCAGGTTCAGCACCACGTCGACTTCGGCGGCGCGGATGCGTTCGGTCACTTCGCGGTAGAGCTCCAGACGGCGCGAGGGCGCGCCGGTCTCGGGGTCGCGGACATGGCAATGCACCACCGCCGCGCCGGCCTTGGCGGCGTCAATGGCGCTCTCGGCGATCTCGGCCGGGCTGCGCGGCACATGCGGGCTTCTGTCCTGCGTGCCGCCCGATCCGGTCACCGCGCAGGTGATGAAGACGTTGCGATTCATGTTCAATGGCATCTATTTCCCCTTCCAAACGGGATCGCGTTTTTCGGCAAAGGCGCGGGCGCCTTCCTTCTGGTCCTCGGAGCGATAGAGCCGCTCGACCGTGGCGAACTGGCTCTTGGTGATGCGGTTCATCGCATCCTGGAATTTCATGCCCTCGGCCTCGCGCACCACTTCCTTGATCGCCGCCTGGACCAGTGGCGGCCCGGCGGCCAGCAGATCGGCCAGCTTGCGGGCTTCTGCCATCAGTTCGCCGGCCGGATAGACGTGGTTGATCAGCCCCCAGCGCGCCGCCTCTGCGGTGTCGAGCCAGCGGCCGGTCAGCAGCATTTCCATCGCAATGTGATAGGGAATGCGCTTGGGCAGCTTGACCGAGGCGGCATCGGCGACGGTGCCCGAACGGATCTCGGGCAGGGCAAAGCTGGCGTGATCGGCGGCGAGGATGATATCGGCCGACAGCGCCAGTTCCAGACCGCCACCACAGCAGATGCCGTTGACCGCGGCAATCACCGGCTTGTTCAACCCGCGCAGCTCCTGCAAGCCGCCAAAGCCGCCGACCCCATAGTCGCCGTCCACCGCGTCGCCTTCGGCGGCGGCCTTGAGATCCCATCCGGGGCAAAAGAACTTTTCGCCGGCCGCGGTCAGCAGCGCCACCCGCAGATCGGGATCGTCGCGAAACGCGGTAAAGACATCGCCCATGATCCGGCTGGTGGCCAGATCGATGGCATTGGCCTTGGGCCGGTCCAGCGTCACTTCCAGCACATGGCCGCGGCGGTGGGTCTTGATCGGGCTTTCGGTCATCATTCCTCTCCGGTTCGGATCAATGCGTCCGCCGCCACCGCGCCGGTGGCGGTGCAGATCAGCGGGTTGATTTCAAGTTCCTGCGGCAAGGTTCTGGCTACATGGGCCTGCACCGCCATCACCGCGTCAAGCAGGGCGTCGATGTCGGCGGCGGGGCGCCCGCGATAGCCTTGGAGCAGCACCGCGATCCTGAGTTGCGAGAGCGCCTGGCGCAATTCCGCGCGGCTGGCAGGCACCAGCAGCGAGACCCGATCCTCGAGGATTTCGGTCAGCGTACCACCCGCCGCCAGGGTGAGGACATAGCCATGCGCCGGATCGGCGACGACGCCGATCAGCACTTCGGCGAGGCCGTCGGTCACCATCTCCTCGACCAGAAAGCTCGGCCCCGGCATGTCCGCCGCCGCCCGGGCCACGGCGTCGGGCGTGGCCAGCCCCAGCACCACCGCCCCGGCCTCGGTCTTGTGCGCGATGCCGCAGCCCTTGAGCACCACCGGGCATCCGATGCGCGCCGCTGCGGTGGCGGCGCTCTCGGGGGTTGCGGCCGGCGCCGAAGCCGGGATGCGCAGCCCGTCGGCGGCCAGGGCCGCCTTGGCCTCGGCCTCGCTCAAAGTCCGGCCCTGCGGCGCGACCGGCGGCACCAGCAGCGGCGCGCCCTCGGCCGGGCGCATCCGGGCGGCGGCGGAAAGGGCGGCGATGGCCTCGGCCATGCCGCCGAAAGAAAGGATGCCGTTGTCCATCAACCGCAAAGCAACCTCTTCCGGCAAGGTCTCGGGCAGGGAACTGACCAGCGCCAGGGGGGTGCCGGTCGCATCCCGGGCGCGTTCCATCGCGGTGATCACCGGCGTCCAGGCACCCGGGTCGCAGCGATCGGCGCGGGGAAGATCCAGCACCACGCAGCCCAGTGCCAGATCGCCGCCCGTCATCGCGCTGAACACCGTGGTCATCGCCGGGATGTCGCCCCAGATATAGGTGTGGTAATCCAACGGGTTGGCCAGCGCCACCCTGGGCCCGAGCACGCGCCGCAAGGCCGCCCGCCGGGTGGCGTCGAGCGGCGGAAAGACCAGCCCGGAGCCTTCCGCCATATCCGCCATCAGGCTGGCTTCGCCGCCGGAACAGGACATCGAGGCGATGCGGTTGGAGGTCAGCGGCCCGGTCACATGCAGGAGCTTGAGCGTTTCGAGCAGGACCGGCAGGGAAGCCACCTGGCCGATCCCCAGCCGGTGCAACAGCGCCCGCGCGCCGGCGTCGCTGCCGGCCAGCGACGCGGTATGAGTTACCGTGGCCGCGCGCGCCTGATCGGATCGACCGATCTTGAGCGCCACCACCGGTTTGCCCAGCGCCTGCGCCTCGGCCGCCATCGCCTCGAAGGCCCGCAGATCGTCGATCCCTTCGATATGCAGCCCCAGCGCCGTCACCCTCGGGTCGCGCAACAGCGTCTGTGACACGTCCGACAGGCCGGTCTGCGCCTGGTTGCCGACGGTCACCACATAGGCCAGCGGCAGCCCGCGCGCCTGCATGGTCAGGTTGATGGCGATGTTCGACGATTGGGTGACAATCGCCACGCCGCGCGCCACCGGCAGGCCGCCATGCTGATCGGGCCAGAGCGCCGCGCCGTCGAGGTAATTGAGAAAGCCGTAACAATTCGGCCCGAGCAGCGTCATGCCGCCCGCCGCCTCCAGCAAGGCCGCCTGCAACCGGGCGCCATCCGCGGTCTCCCCCCGGGCCTCGCGAAAGCCCGAGGCGAAACAGACCGCGCCGCCCGCGCCCCGCGCCGCCAGCGCCCGCACCACCGCGACGGTCGCTTCTCGGTTGACCCCGACAAAGGCCGCATCCGGCACGCCGGGCAGGGCGCCGACATCCGGAAAGCACGCCACCCCGCCAACCGTCGCGCGTGTCGGATGCACCGGCCAGATCTCGCCGCCAAACCCGATCTTGCGGCATTGCTCGATGACATTCCTGCACCAGCTTCCGCCGCCGATCACCGCGATCGAACGCGGCCGCAACAGCCGCTCGAGCCCCGAGGAGCCGCCCTGATCCCAGCATGTATCACGCCCGGCCATCACGCCCCCAAGGGCCGAAGCAGATCGCGGCTGATGATGTGCCGCTGGATTTCCGAGGTTCCGTCCCAGATCCGCTCCACCCGCGCATCCCGCCAGAACCGCTCGATGGGAAAGTCGTCCATCAGCCCCATGCCGCCGAAAATCTGCAAGCTGCTGTCGGTCACCCGTGCCAGCATTTCCGAGGCGTAGAGCTTGGCCGAGGCGATCTCGCGGTTTGCTGGCAAGCCCTGATCGAGCCGCCAGGCCGCCGCCAGGGTCAGCCAGTCGGCGGCGTCGATCTCGGTCACCATGTCGGCGATCTGGAAGCCCACGCCCTGAAACCTGCCGATCGGCTGGCCGAATTGCCGGCGCTCGGCGGCCTGGGTCAGCGCCAGATCGAAACAGCGCCGCGCCCGGCCGACGCAAAAGGCCGCCACCGTCAACCGGGTGGCGTAGAGCCAGGTGTTCATCACCTCGAAGCCGCCGTCGACCGCGCCCAGAACCTGGGCGTCGGGCAGGCGGCAATTGTCGAAATCCAGAATGGAGTTGCGATAGCCGCGATGGCTGACCGAGGCATAGCCCTCGCGCACCTCGAACCCCGGCGTGCCGCGATCGACGAGGAAGGTGGTGATCCGCTTCTTGGGCCCCTTCGGCGTCTCGTCCTCGCCGGTGGCCACGAAAACGATAAAGAAATCCGCGTGTTCGGCGCCCGAGATGAAATGCTTGGAGCCGTTTACCAGCCAGTCGCCGCCCTCGCGCACCGCGGTGCATTTCATCCCCCGCACGTCCGACCCGGCGTCGGGCTCGGTCATCGCAAGGGCATCCATTTTCTCGCCGCGTACCGCCGGAAGCAGGTAGCGTTCGCGCTGGGCACTGTCGCAGGCCATCAGGATGTTCTGCGGCCGGCCAAAGAAATGCGTCAGCGCCATCGAGCCGCGCCCCAGTTCGCGCTCGACCAGGGTGAAATCCAGCTGGCTCAGCCCGGCGCCGCCAACCTCTTCGGGGAAATTGCAGGCATAGAACCCGAGCGCGCGGCACTTGCGCTTGATCTCGGCGGCAAGCTCCGGCGGCACCTGTCCGCTGCGCTCGACCTCGGCCTCATGCGGATAGATCTCTTTCTCGACAAAGCTGCGGACGGTGGAGACGATCATCTCCTGTTCCGCGGTCAGTCCGAACTGCATGGCGCTCTCCCGGTGCTGCGTTGCCCCAGAGCTATCTGGCTTGACGCCCGGCAGGATGCGCTTCTAGACAGAAAACATGCGAAACTGGACAAATCCGGCCGTCGCGCCGCAGGAGGTGGCGGTTCTCCTCTTTCCGAGGTTCTCCAACCTCTGTCTGGCCAATGCGGTCGAGCCGCTGCGCGCCGCCAATGAAATCCTGATGCGCGAGGCCTATCGCTGGCGCTTCGTCACGCTCGACGGCGAGACGGTGGAATCCTCGAGCGGATTGCCGGTGCTGCCGCATGGGCCGCTGCGCGACCATCCCGGCGGAGATCACCTGGTGGTTCTGTCCAGCTACGACGTGCGCCACCACGCCACCCCGGCGGCGGCGGCCGCGTTGAAATCCGCGGCGCACCGGTTCGGCCATGTGGTGGGGATGGACACCGGCGCCTGGCTTCTGGCCCAGGCCGGGCTGCTCGATGGCGCGCGGGCGACAATCCACTGGGCCGAGATGACGGCGTTTTCCGAACGGTTCGACACGATCGAGACGGTCTCTGACCGGGTGGTGACCTGCGGCAACCGCACCACGTCGGGCGGGGCGATGGCGGCCTTCGACACGGTGCTGGCGATGATCCGCGCCGCCCATGGCGAAGCGCTGGGGCTCGAGGTCTCGGCGTTTTTCCTGCATCGCACCGCTGAGCCGCCGGTCGACCGGATGTTTCGCGGCCCTGCCTCGCCGCTGGTGGAACAGGCGATCACCCTGATGTCCGGCGCGCTCGAGACGCCGCTGCCGATTGCCACCCTAGCGGCGCGCTTGCAGACCACGCAGCGCACCCTGACACGGGCGTTTCAGGCCGATCTGGGGGCGGCGCCGAAAGCGGTCTACAAATGGCTGCGGCTGGCGGCGGCGCGGCGGTATGCGGAACAATCGGATTATTCCATCACCGAGATCGCCTTGCGCTGCGGCTATGCCGGCGCGGCGGCAATGACGCGGGCCTTCGTGGCGCAATACGGCCGACCGCCACGGTCGTTCCGGCCGTGACCCGATTGGCAATGGACGCGGCCGGCGATTGCGGCCTATCCCTATGCACAGGTCAGCACTGCGGAATGTCCGGCGACAGGAACGACGACTTTCGCTAGGGTCGAAAGCGCGGAATTCGGCGGAGAAAGGCAGCGCAATTGGCGCGAAAAGCAGTATCATTTTACCTGCCGTGACGGCACCAAACAGCCATTCGGAGCTTAACCCGCCGATATTTCGAATCAATTCGAGCTATTCGGCTCATCGTTCAGTTGTAATCAGTCCCCCGGAAAACAGGCCATTGGCGACAGAACGCCAACAATCCTCGGCGTTGTTATTGCACAATTTTCGTGGCGCCATGGGAAAATGCGGGGGGCTCCGGGCCGGAAAAACCATCCCGGACGAAGCCAGGCCCGCAGCAGCGTACCGGTTAACAATTCATTAATTTCCCTAAAAATATGGGGAAATTTGCAGGAACGCTCTGACCGGACGTGGCGAAACGACAGGTGCCGCGGGCCCGGCTCAACCCGTTTCCCCGCAAGAGACGGTCTGTTTTCCGAACAATTTCTGCTTTGTTTGAGCAACGCCTCGCCATACTCTCAATCCTGCCCACTGGGGGGTAACTGCTGGCCACGGGGGCGGCCGCTAAACAGTCATACTTCTGATGACGGACACGATCAGTTGGACGGGTGCGATTGCACTGCATCCGAAGGCATCCGGCGGATTTTGCCGGACCCGAGATCCTGTCTGCATCCCAGTTCGTATGGCACTTTCAAGAGCGGCGCGTGATCCGGGCGTTTTCAGTCTGCACGGTGATCCGAGCGTTAAAAGGTAAAGGGGGCGCGATGCCTGAGACCAGAAAGACTAGTGGTGACCTTCAACCGCCGTCTTGGCGGATCGTTTTTGGCATCCGCGAAGCGATGATGCAGATCGAAACATATTTCAACAGCATTGACGAAGGGAGGCGTTCCTAACGTGCCCGTATCAGAGAACAACAACAACACCCCGCCCACCACGCAGCAAAGCGGCAATGACGGCGGCCCCTCGAGCGGTCTCGACGGCATTGTCGAAGGCACCTCCGGCGACGATACCATCGACGCGGGGTATACCGGCGATCCCGAGGGCGACCGCGTCGATTTCAGCGACAATATCTTCTCGACCGATCCGGCCGATGCCGAAGACGACATCATCGAAGCCTACGAGGGCAACGATTCCGTCCTCGCCGGCGATGGCGACGATTCCGTCGATGCCGGGGATGGCCATGATACCGTGCGCGCGGGCGACGGCAGCGACACGCTCAACGGCGGCGCCGGCAATGACGAGCTGATGTCCGACGCCAATGACGAGGCGATCGACGTGCCGACCTTTCCCGGCGTGCCGGTCGACGACGACCCGGAGAACGACCGCGACAGCGTGTCGGGCGGCGCGGGCGACGACACCATCTCGACCGGCGATGACCGCGACACCATCGACGGCGGCGAAGGGGATGACGTCATCACCCCCGGCATCGACGACGACCTGGTGACCGGCGGCGGCGGCAACGACAGCATCAACGATATTCAGGGCGCCGACACCATCGACGGCGGCGACGGCAACGACACGATCATCGCCGGGATCGACACCTTCTCGGATTATGAAGGCGACGATCCGAACCTGCCGATTGGTGGCATCCTGTCCGATCCCAACACCGACGACGGCCGCGATTCCGTCATGGGCGGCGCGGGCGACGATCTGATCGCGACCGGCGACGATGCCGATACCATCGATGGCGGCGACGGCGCCGACACCATCGACGGCGGCATCGACGACGATTACATCGACGGCTGGACCGGCGACGACAGCCTGATCGGCGGCCACGGTTCGGATACCATCCTGGGCTATGACGGCGACGATTCGATCGACGCCAGCTCGCAGACCAGTTCGATGCTGTTCAGCAACGAACCCGACGCCACCGATCCGGTGCCGGACAATGATCGTGATTTCGTCGATGGCGAAATGGGCAACGACACCATCTTCGGTGGTGACGACGACGACACGCTCCTGGGCGGTGAAGGCGACGACGTGATCGATGGCGGGATCGACGAAGACCTGCTCGAAGGTGGCGCGGGCGCCGATACCGTCCTTGGCGGCGACGGACGCGACACCATCATCGGCTCGAACGTCGGCGACAGCGTCGATGGCGGCGACGGCCCGGCCGGCGACGGCGCGGACGGTCTGCCCAACGATTATGACACGCTCGATCTGACCGGCTCGGCGCCGGCGGGCGGCAGTCTCTCGGTGACCTATACCACGGCCGACCGCGAAGACGGCTTTGTCGAATATTTCGACGACACCGGCGCGCTGCTCGGCAGCTCGACTTTCGAGGACATCGAGAACGTCATTCCCTGCTTTACCCCCGGCACGACCATCGCCACACCCACCGGCGAGCGTCTGATCGAGGATCTGCGCGAGGGCGACCGGATCATCACCCGTGACAACGGGTTGCAGGAAATCCGCTGGATCGGCACCACCGAGCTGACCGGGCACAAGCTGGCGCGCGCGCCGCATCTGCGCCCGATCCTGATCCAGGCCGGCAGCCTTGGCCCGAACCTGCCCGAGCAGGACATTCTGGTGAGCCCGCAGCACCGCATCCTGATGAGCGGCGAGAAGGCGCAGCTCTTCTTCGAGGAACGCGAGGTTCTGGCGGCGGCCAAACACCTGACCGATCTCGATGGCGTCGACGAAGTGGGCACCCTGGGCGTCACCTACATCCACTTCATGTTCGATCAACACGAAGTGGTTCTGTCGAACGGCGTCTGGACCGAAAGCTTCCAGCCCGGCGATCAGACCATGGACAGCATGGGCGCCGGAGCCAAGGCGGAAATCTTCGAGCTCTTCCCCGAGCTTCAGACCGCCGAAGGCCTGCAAGACTACGCGGCCGCCCGCCGGTCGCTGAAGAAGCACGAAGCCAAGCTTCTGGTCCGCTAGGTTCTGATTATGCAGCGCACGGGCGTCCCTCTTTACGGGGGGCGCCTGTCTATCATGGCCAGGGGCGGCAGGACCGGCTCTGGCCGCATCTTCGCCGATCTCGCCGCGAAATCGCCACATTTCAGCGGCGCGTTTTGAGCGTGTCGCGCGTTGTCGTCAGCGCGGGCGGCGGGGCCAGTCCACGTCGGCCGGAATTAATCAAAAATTTTCATGTGATTACAGTGTTTCCACTTTGGAAACATCGCCCGCGGCGTCAAAGTTTGAACCGCTTTGGCTTTTGCCTCGCCGGGCCAACGCTCCATGATCTTTCCCGCAAGCCACCACATCGCTGACCCAAAGTCCGGTCACATCTGGGCCTGCACGCCGGCGCATCCCGTGTGGTCTTCGGTGTGCGCCGGAGGCAAGTGAAGGGGGTAACCAGTTACAGATGCAAGAATTGCGCCGCCGGGGAAGAATTCGCCCACGGATCACCGAAGGCCGGGCCAAGGCCAGCCCGTCAGACCGCACCCGGATCTTGGGGGGCTGATCGATGGCAAATCTCATTTCGAACGGTGTCTTCGAGACCAATACCGCCTCGGGCAGCAATCAGGCCCCGGCAGGCTGGACCCGCACCGAAGGCTCGCCCGATCTTCAGACCGATGGCGGTTTTGAATGGGCCGGAAGCTGGATGCCCGCCGATCTCGATGCGGCGGACGGCACTGGCTACATCACGATGTATTCCAACGAGAGCTACAACGAGGGGCTGACCACTACGTTGGCCGCGCCGGTTGAAGCGGGCAAGACCTACACCTTTACCTTCGACTATTACGTCAACGACTCCGACGGCTCGGTCAACCAGCCGGGCGCGACCAATCTGAACGTGACCATCGGCAGCCAGACGTTCAGCATACCAATCGACAGCACCGGGGTGACGGCGCCCTATTGGCAGGAAGTGAGCTTTACCTTCACCCCGACCGAGAGCGCCTCGGATTTCACCATCGCGACCGACAATGATCCCGGCGCCCAGACGCTGACCGGCATCGCGCTCGACAATCTGTCTCTGGATGTTGCGCGAAACTTCGTTGTCGAGGGCACCGCCGGCAATGACACCATCGATGCCGGCTATCTGGCCGACCCCGAGGGCGACCGGATCGATGCGCTGGATCACAGCGACGGCAGCAATGCCGATTCCGTCGATGCCGGCGCCGGCGATGACGTGGTGGTTGCCGGGCTCGGCAATGATACGGTGGAGGGCGGCCTTGGCAATGACAGCCTCTCCGGCGGCGCCGGTGACGATCTTCTGCATGGCGGGCAGGGCGCCGATACGCTGGACGGCGGCGAAGGCGGCGATACGCTGTATGCCGGCACCGGCCACGACAGCCTGGACGGCGGCGGCGGCAACGACTCGCTTTTTGGCGATGAGAACGACGATACGCTGCGCGGCGGCGCCGGGTCCGACACGCTTGACGGCGGCTCTGGCGACGATCTGCAATATGGCGGCACCGGTGACGACACCGTCTATGGCAACACCGGCAATGACACTCTTTTCGGCGGTGACGGCAATGATTTCCTGCGCGGCTCCTTTGGCGAGGATGTTCTCTATGGCGGGGCCGGCGACGATTCGATCTGGGGCGGCTACAACGACGATACCTTTGTCATCGAGGACAATTTCGGCAATGACACGATTGATGGCGATGCCTCGGCCGAGACGTCGGGCGACACGCTCGACCTGAGCGGCACCACCACCGGGCTAAGCATCGATCTGACCGACGTGAACCCCGAGAACGGCAGTTTTTCCGACGGCACCGCGACCGCCACCTTTACCGATATCGAAAACATCATTCTGGGCGGCGGTAATGACACGCTGATCCTGGCCGATTTCGGTGGCGCGGACATCGTTGAGGGCTTTGCCGCGCCGAGTGTGGGGGCCGACGGTACGCTCAGCGCCAATGACACGCTGGATGTCAGCGGGCTTACCACAGATGGCGGTGTGACCCCGGTCACTGCCCGCGACGTGGTGGTGAGCGACGATGGCACCGGCAATGCCGTGCTGACCTTTCCGGGCGGTGAAAGCATCACGCTTGTAGGCATCGCGCCGGACACCGCCGGC
Source organism: Marinovum sp. PR37 (assembly GCF_028807375.1). NCBI lineage: Bacteria > Pseudomonadati > Pseudomonadota > Alphaproteobacteria > Rhodobacterales > Roseobacteraceae > Marinovum > Marinovum sp. PR37. The sequence goes on from NZ_JARAML010000001.1 coordinate 319,728, forward strand.
GATCTCGATTTCCTGGTGGCCATCGGTATTCCGTCGAACCGGATCGTTGACGGCACGTCGGCCGGCGATGCCATGGGGGTGGATTACGTCGATGCCGAAGGCGACCAGACCGATGGCAGCGACGGCACCGCCGACACGATCCATGGCTACGCCGGCGACGACACGATCAGCGGTGGCGAGGCGGCCGACACCATCGACGGCGGCGCTGACAACGATCTGATCGACGGTGGCGAGGGCGCGGATTCCATTCTTGGTGGCGACGGTGCCGATATCATCCACGGCGGCCGCGGCGACATGGTCGATGGCGGGTCTGGCGGGGAGGACAACGACACGCTGGTGATCACCGGCCCGGCCGTCATCACCTATGACGAGACCGATCTGGAAAGCGGCACGGTCACCTGGCTTGACGGCAGTTCCCTGACCTTCTCGGATATCGAGAATGTTGATTATATACCGTGCTTTACGCCTGGAACCTTGATCAAGACGTTAAGGGGAGAAGTGCCGGTCGAGGCGCTGCGCGTGGGCGACCGGGTGCTGACCCGCGACAATGGCTATCAGATGATCCGCTGGGTCGGGGCGCGCCGGCTCGACGCCAGTCAGCTGGCCGGGGCGCCGGCATTGCGGCCGATCCACATCCGCCGTGGCGCGCTTGGCCCCGAGACGCCCGACCGCGACATGAAGGTCTCGCCGCAACACCGGGTGTTGGTGGGCAATGCCGCGACGCAGATGTGGTTTGGCGAGGAAGAGGTGCTTGTCGCCGCCACCCATCTGACCTGTCTCGACGGGGTCGAGGTGGCCGGGGCCGAAGCGGCGGTGACCTATGTCCACATCCTTTTCGACCAGCACGAAGTGGTGCTGAGCGATGGAATCTGGACCGAGAGCTTTCAGCCCGGCGACATGACCCTGGCCGCGCTTGACGGCGATCAGCGGGCCGAGCTGTTGGCGCTGTTCCCGGAGCTGGCTGCGCGCGACAACCTGCATCAGGTCTATCCTGCCGCCCGCGCCACGCTCAAGGCGCATCAGGCGCGGGTGCTGTTTGCCGGTTAGGCCGTCTTGCGCTGACGCCAGGTCGCCCAGGCCTCGGGCGTGTCGAGATCGAGCCGGGCGCGGTCGCCCGGCAGGGCGACAAGCCGGCGCGCCGCCTTGTGCGCCTGAAGGATGCTCCGCGCGCCGGTGTCGCCGGTGAGCTGGTGAAACGCGTCGAACAAGGCGTTGCGAAACAGGATCGGATGGCCTGGCGCGCCGTCCCGGGTCGTGGCCTGAAATATCAGCGCCTCCGGGTCGGCCTCGGCCGCGCGGACCAGCGCGCGCAGATCGGCGCTGGTGATATCGGGCATGTCGGGCGGCAGGACGAGCGCGGCGTCAGTGCCCTCGGGCAGGGCCGCCACGGCGGCGCGCAGCGAGGCGGCCATGCCTTCGGCGGCGTCTGGCACCAGAACGCGCCGCACCGGGGTTTCCGCCAAGGCCTGGGCGCGCGGATGATCGGCGCCGGGCAGGGTAACGATCACCGACAGACCGGCGCTGAGCCCACGCAGGGCCATGGCGCGCAGGCAGGGCATGCCGCCCACGTCCTCAAGCAGCTTGTCGGCGCCGCGCATCCGGCTGGAGCGGCCGGCGGCGGGCAGGATCAGGGCGCAGGTCACACAGGCACCTTTCGAAAACTTCGGTGCGGCCAGACTAGACCTGCGCGGCTTGGCAGGAAAGGATTTCGCCATACCTTTGCGTCAGCTCAGAACATCTCGTGTGATCCGGGGGTTGCCGGGCTGCGTATCAGTGAAAAAGGGGGCATTCGTGACAACACTTCTCTGGTTCCGCCGCGATCTGCGGCTCTCTGATCACCCGGCTTTGACGGCGGCCTGCAAGCGGGGCCCGGTGGTGCCAATCTTTATCCGAGACGCCAGCGTCGACAGGCTTGGCGCCGCTCCGAAATGGCGGCTGGGCCTGTCCCTCGAGGCGCTGGCCAGCACGTTAGAGGACAAGGGCAGCAGACTGATCCTACGTTCGGGAAAATCGTCAGAGGTTCTGACCGACCTGGTGCAGGACACCGGGGCGACCCGCATCCTCTGTTCCCGGAGCTATCACCCGGAGATCGAGCGTCGTGACTTCAAGTTAAAGGATAAGTTCGACGCGCAAGGCATTGAATTTGAAATGCATGAAGGGCATGTCATCTCCGATCCGCGCTCGGTCGAGACCAAGAGCGGCGGGCCATACAAGGTGTTTTCACCCTATTGGAAGGCGGTCAAAGGCCGCGATGTGGGCGCCAATCTTAAAGCGCCGGATAAGATTCCGACACCAAGTCAATGGACTACAAGCGAAAACCTGAATGACTGGAACCTGGGCCAAGCAATGCGGTGCGGGGCGGAGGTTGTGCGCCGTTACACCGATCCCGGCGAGGCAGCGGCGCAGGCGCGGCTGGCGCGGTTCATCGACGAGGATGTCGCCGGCTACAAGGACCGGCGCGATTTTCCGGCGGACGATGCCACCTCGGGCCTGTCGGAATATCTGACCTATGGCGAGATCAGCCCGCGCCAGTGCTGGCACGCGGGCCAGAGAGCACGTCACGAGGGCAAGCCGGGCGCCGAGGCCTTTCTGCGCGAACTGGGCTGGCGCGAGTTTGCCTATCACCTGATGGTCAACATGCCGCGCATTCTGACGGACAACTGGCGCGAGGAATGGGACGGCTTTCCCTGGCGGGACGACGAACGCGCCGCCGAGATCAAGGCGTGGAAACAGGCGCGCACCGGCATTCCGCTGGTCGATGCCGGGCTGCGCGAGATGTATGTCACCGGGCGGATGCACAACCGCGTGCGGATGATCGTCGCCTCCTACCTGACCAAGCACCTGATGACCCATTGGAAGGTGGGGCTGCGCTGGTTCGAGGATTGCCTGACCGATTGGGATCCGGCGTCGAATGCCATGGGCTGGCAATGGGTGGCGGGGTCGGGGCCGGATGCCGCGCCCTATTTCCGGGTCTTCAACCCGGTCACCCAGCGCGAGAAATTCGATCCCCGGCGCGCCTATGTGACCCGTTGGATCGCCGAGGGGCAGGACGATCCGCCGGAGACCGCGCTGGCCTATTTCGAGTCGATCCCCCGGCGCTGGAACATGTCGCCCGACGATCCCTATCCCGAGCCGGTCGTCAGGCTCGACGAAGGCCGGCAAAGGGCGCTGACCGCCTATGAGAACAGAGGCTTCTGATCCGCGACTTGCCAGATGATGAAAATCGCGCCTAAACTATTCATATAACAGGGAAGAAGTGGGCAATGTATCTCACGTCGACGCATGGGCAGGCCAACCTGCCGCGGTATTTCAGCCAGGTCTTCGCGGCCACCAGCGAGATGAACCATGGCCGGCTCGATTTCGTGCTGCCCGACGGGCGGCGGTTTCGTGCCGAGGGCCGGGCCGCCGGGCCGGTGGCCGAGCTGGCCATTCACAACACCGATGTCTTTGCCCGGCTGATCCGCGAGGGCGATCTGGGGTTTTGCGATGCCTACCTCGATGGCTGGTGGGACACGCCCGACCTGATGGCCTTTCTTGATCTGGTGCATGCCGACAATGACGATCTGTATGACGGCTTTCCCGGCATGTCGCTGGTGCGCGCCTATGAACGGCTGCGGTTCTGGCTCAACAGCAATTCGCGGCGGCAGGCGCGCAGGAATATCTCGTATCACTACGATCTGGGGAATGAATTCTACGGCCTCTGGCTCGATGACACGATGACCTATTCCTCGGCGCTGTTCGAGACCGGTCAGGAAAGCCTGGAAAACGCGCAGATCGCCAAATATGCCTCGATGGTCGATCAGATGGAGGTGCAGCCCGGCGATCATGTGCTCGAGATCGGCTGTGGCTGGGGCGGGTTTGCCGAATATGCCGCGCGCGAGCGCGGGCTGCGGGTGACCGGGCTGACGATCAGCAAGGAACAGTTCAACTATGCCCGGGACCGGATCGCGCGGGCGGGGTTGGCCGGGCAGGTGGAGTTCAAGTTGCAGGATTATCGCGACGAGCGTGGGCAATACGACGGCATCGCCAGCATCGAGATGTTCGAGGCGGTGGGCGAGAAATACTGGCCGGTCTATTTCGACACAGTGCGCGAACGGCTGCGGCCCGGAAAATCGGCGACGCTTCAGATCATCACCGTGCAGGACAAGCGCTGGGAGGTCTATCGACGCGGGGTCGATTTCATCCAGAAATACATCTTTCCCGGCGGCATGCTGCCTTCGCGCAAGGCGCTGCTGGACGAGATCGAGCAGGCGGGTCTGGGGGTGCTGCGCTCGGTCGAATTCGGCGAGAGCTACAGCCAGACCCTGCGCCGCTGGCACGAAACCTTCAATGCCCGCTGGGACGAGGTGGCCCGGCTGGGCTTTGACCAGAGGTTCCGGCGGATGTGGAACTTCTATCTCACCTCTTGCGCGGCGACCTTTCACAGCGGTAACTGCGACGTAACGCAGATCACCGTTCGGAGGCCCGCCGCCTGATGCCCACCATCCCCAAGCTCGTTGCCGCGATCGTGCTCTCGGTTCTGGCCTATGTCGTGTCCAAGATGGTCATGGACGTGATGCCCGAGGCGACGGATTTCGGGATATTCCTGCCGCTCAACATGGCAATCGGCTTTCTCACCGGCTGGTTCTATACCGGGCCCTTGTCGACGACGCGGCTGGCCGATGCGATCAGCTTTGGCCTGACCGGCGCGGCGATCCTCACCTTCGTGGCACTGTTCGCGCAGTCGGCCAATGAAATGACCCGGCTGGCCATGCGGCACCGCTATGACGGGCCGATCGAGGCGATTGCGGCGGTGTTTCAGATCGGCGTCGATTTCGGCGCGCAGGTCTTCACGCTCGACGTGATCCTGACCCTGGCGGTGGGCGGGGTGCTGGCCGGGCTGCTGACCTACCTTGCCTCGCTGCGCTGGAACTGAGCCGATGGCCGATCTGTTTTTCTACGGCACCCTGTGCCATGTGCCGCTGTTGGAGCGGGTGCTGGGCCGGCCCGCGGCCGAGATCGCGCTGAGCCCGGCGGTGCTGCCGGGCTGGGCGGTCTATTGGGCGGCGGGCGAATGTTTTCCGACCATCCGGGCCGAAGCCCGCGGGCGCGCCGAAGGCCTGCTGTTGCTCGATCTGGATGAAGAGGCGCTGGCGCGGCTCGATCACTACGAAGGCGGGTTCGGCTATGCGCTCGAACCGCTCGAGGTGACGACGCCGGAGGGCGCCTGCCAGGCGCTGGTCTATCTGCCCGAGGGCGCGCGCTGGCCGGCGGGCGCGCCTTGGCGGCTGGCCGATTGGGTGGCGCGCTTCGGCCCGTTGACGCTGGCGGCGGCGGATGAGGTGATGGAGCGGTTCGGCGTGACCACGCCGCAGGACATCGACCGGCTGTTTCCCTGGATCCGGGCGCGCGGCTGGGCGCAATGCCTGGCGCAGGAGGCGGCGCCGACAACGCTGCGCCGGGCGCCGGCGCCGGACGATTACCAGATCGAAGCGACGCGGCCGGGCTATGACGGCTTTTTCCGTCTGCGCGCCTTTGATATCTCTTTCCGCCGGTTCGACGGGGCTCGCAGCGCCACCATCGGGCGCGAGGCGTTTCAGGCCTATGATGCGGCGCTGGTGCTGCCTTATGACCCGGTGCAGGATCAGGTGATGCTGGTCGAGCAATTCCGCTTTGGCCCGGTCTGGCGGCGTGATCCGGTGCCCTGGATGCTGGAACCCATCGCCGGGCTGGTCGACGCCGGCGAACGCCCGGCCGATTGCGCCCGGCGTGAAGCGATGGAGGAGGCGGGGCTGGAGCTGGGCGACCTGCGGCTGATGACGCGGGTTTATCCCTCGCCGGGTTATTCGACCGAGTTCTTTCATTGCTATCTCGGGCTCTGCGATCTTTCGGCTGAGGAGGGCCGTCTGGCCGGGCTGGCGCATGAAAACGAAGACATCCGCAGCCATGTGATTTCCTTTGATCGGGCCATGACGCTGGTTGAAAGCGGCGAGGCCAATGCCGGGCCTCTGGCGATGATGCTGCTCTGGCTTGCACGGCATCGTGAGGAATTGCGCCGGGGCGGGCTTGTTGCGCGCCCTTGAGTTCACGCCGCACGGCGCATACACAACGACAAATCCTTAGAGGAGAGCGGACATTATGCGCATTGCATCCGATCTGGCCGACGCCGTTGGCAAAACCCCGTTGATCAAGCTGAAGCAGGCCAGCGAAGAAACCGGCTGTACCATCCTGGGCAAGGCCGAGTTCATGAACCCCGGCCAGTCGGTCAAGGACCGCGCCGCGCTCTACATCATCAAGGACGCGGTGGAGAAAGGTCTGCTCAAACCCGGCGGCACGATCGTCGAGGGGACGGCGGGCAACACCGGTATCGGTCTGGCGCTGGTGGGGGCCTCGATGGGCTTCAAGACGGTGATCGTCATCCCCGAGACCCAAAGCCAGGAAAAGAAGGACATGATCCGTCTGGCCGGTGCCGAGCTGGTGCAGGTGCCTGCGGCGCCCTATCGCAACCCCAACAACTACGTGCGCTATTCCGGTCGCCTGGCCGAGAAGATGAACGAGAGCTCGGACAAGGGCGTGATCTGGGCCAACCAGTTCGACAATGTCGCCAACCGTCAGGCGCATGTCGAAACCACCGGCCCCGAGATCTGGGAGCAGACCGGTGGCAAGGTCGACGGCTTTGTCGCGGCGGTGGGCTCGGGCGGCACGCTGGCCGGTGTCGGCATGGCGCTGCAACCCAAGGGCGTCAAGATGGCACTGGCCGATCCCGATGGCGCGACGCTGAACCATTTCTACAATCACGGCGAGCACAAGGCCGAAGGCAGCTCGATCACCGAGGGCATCGGCCAAGGGCGGATCACCGCCAACCTCGAAGGCTTCACCCCGGATTTCAGCTACAACATCCCGGACAGCGAGGCGCTGCCCATCGTCTTTGACCTGCTCAAGAACGAAGGGCTCTGCCTTGGCGGGTCGTCCGGCATCAACGTCGCGGGCGCGATCCGGCTGGCCAGGGAAATGGGGCCGGGGCACACCATTGTCACCGTCCTCTGCGACTATGGCACGCGCTATCAGTCCAAGCTGTTCAACCCCGAGTTCCTGCGCGACAAGGGCCTGCCGACACCCGATTGGCTGACCCGCGCACCGGCCTCGATCCCCGGCGTGTTCGAGGACAGCTGATGCGTATGCCTGCCTTTCTGCCGGCGCTGTTGCTGGCCCTGTTCGCGAGCCTTGTTCTCTCCACGCGTGCGTTGCATGCGCAAGATATCTCGGTCGGAGACATCGAGCCGGATCTTCAAGTCGGAATGTCGCTGGCCGCCGCTGACGAGCCGATCGATTTCGAGGCCTGGAACGAGCTGGCGCGGCGCGCCGAGAGCGCACTGGCCGCCGGCCGCGCCTCTGACAGCGCCTTCGAGACGCTGCGCCGCGAGCTGGCGGATTGGCGTGCGCGCTTTCTGACGGCGCAGGACACCAACCAATCGCGGATCCGCACCATCCAGTCGCAGCTCGATGCCCTGGGCGAGGCCCCGGCCGAGGGCGAGACCGAGCCCGAAGAGGTGGCAAATCGCCGGGTCGAGCTGAACGAACAGCTTGCCGAGCTGCGCGCCCCGATCCGCGCCGCGGAAGAGGCCTATAACCGCGCCGACGGCATCATCCGGGAAATCGACGCGCTGATCCGCGCCCGCCAGACCGACGCGCTGTTCGAGCTCGGGCCGATCCCGCTGATGCCGGAGAACTGGGCGATTGCCCTGGGCGACCTGGGCCAGACCTGGACCGCCATCGGCAGCGAGATCGACAAGTCCTGGAGCTCCGACATCGGCCAGGCTGAACTGCGCCGCAACCTGCCGATGGTGCTGCTGCTGCTGGTCGTGGGGGGCGTGCTCGTGCTGCGCGGCCGGGCCTGGGCGCGCGACGGCGGCAACTGGATGCGAAAGAATTCGGCCCGCGGCGGCGCGGTTTTCAGCTTCCTTGTCTCGGTCGGCCAGATCGCGCTTCCGCTGATCGGCCTTTACGCGCTGACCGAGGCGATCTTTGCCACCGGCACGCCGGGCGCGCTGACCACCCTGCTGCTCGACAATCTTCCGGCCTGGGGCCTGGTGATCCTCGGGCTGCGTTGGCTGGTCGACCGGCTGTTTTCACAGCACGACGGCGACCGCATGTTGCCGATGGCACGGAGCCAGCGGCGCGAGGCACGGACCTATGCCAGCACCCTTGCGATCCTGTTGGTGCTGCGTGACGCGATTCATGAATTCGCCCAGATCGAGAGCTATGACGAGGCCACGGTCTCGGTGCTCGAATTCCCGCTGCTGGTGGTGACGGCGCTGATCCTGTTCCGCCTCGGGCAGCTGATGATCACCCATATCAAGTTCGACAGTGCCAACACCGAACGCCTGGTGCGCGCCCGGGTGGTCAGCTTTCTCGGCCGGATCGTCATCCTGGTGTCGATCGTCGGCCCGGTGCTGGCAGCCACCGGCTATGGCACCGCCGCCTCGCGGCTGATCTTTCCGACCATCGCGACGCTGGGCCTGCTCGGGCTGATCGTGGTGCTGCAACGCTTTACCAACGATCTTTACCGCTACGTGATGCGCCAGTCCGAGGAAGAGGCCGACAGCCTGATCACGGTGCTGATCGGGTTTACCCTCGCGCTCGCGGCGCTGCCTTTCCTGGCGCTGCTCTGGGGCGCGCGGGTGGCCGACCTGACCGAGCTCTGGACCCAGATCGGCGAAGGCTTTGCGATTGGCGACAGCCGCATTTCACCGATGGATTTCCTGGTGCTGCTGCTGGTCTTTGTCGCCGGCTACATGGCGACCCGTCTGCTTCAGGGCGCGCTCAAGAACTCGATCCTGCCCAAGACCAAGATCGACACCGGCGGGCAGAACGCCATCATCTCGGGCATCGGCTACGTCGGTATCTTCATTGCCGCGCTGGTGGCGATCACTTCGGCCGGGCTCGACCTGTCGTCGCTCGCCATCGTCGCTGGTGCGCTCTCGGTCGGGATCGGTTTCGGGCTTCAGAATATCGTGTCGAACTTTGTCTCGGGGATCATCCTGCTGATCGAACGGCCGATCGCCGAAGGCGACTGGATCGAGGTCGGCGGCATCCACGGCACGGTCAAGCGGATCTCGGTGCGCTCGACCAAGCTCGAAACCTTCGACCGCTACGACGTGATCATCCCCAACGCCGATTTCGTCTCGGGCCGGGTGGCCAATTATACCCGCGGCAATTCGATCGGCCGGATCATCATCGATGTCGGCGTGGCTTACGGCTCGGACACCCGCAAGGTGCAAGACCTGCTGCTCAAGGTCGCCCGGCACCACGATCAGGTGCTGATGAACCCCGAGCCGGCAGTGGATTTCATGGGCTTCGGGGCGGATTCGCTCGATTTCCGGATCCGGGCCGTGCTGCGCGACATTGGCGAAGGCATGGGCGTGCGTACCGAGATGCGCCATCAGATCGTCGAGGTCTTTGCCAAGGAAGGCATCGAGATCCCCTATGCTCAGCGCGACATCTGGCTGCGCAACCCCGAGGCGCTGCGCCCGCAGGAGGCGCCGAAGGCGTCAGAAGAGGACGCCCCGGCCCGTGAGGACACCGGCGCCGCGCCCCAGCGCGAGCCTTCGCCGGGCGACGGCACCGGCGATGTGACCGGAGACGCCGGGGGCGAGCGATGACAGCGCTGCTGTTTCGCGAAGACCCCTATCTCCGCGAGGCCCCGGCCAGGGTGACCGGCCACACGCCCGAAGGAGGCATCGTGCTTGACCGATCGGTGTTCTATCCCACCGGCGGCGGCCAGCCCGGCGACAGCGGCCTGCTGGTCTGGGACGGGATCGAGATGCCCATCGCCACCACCGTCAAGGGCGAGGGCGGGGCGGTGGTGCTTGTCCCGGCGGAACCGATGCCGCTGCCGGGCACCGGCACCCATGTAATGCAATACCTCGACTGGGAGCGCCGCCACCGCCACATGCGGGTGCATACCGCGCTGCACCTGCTGTCGGTCGTGGTGCCGCTGCCGGTGACCGGCGGGGCGATCACCAGCGAGAAGGGCCGGCTCGATTTCGACATGCCCGAGGCCCCGGCAGACCGCGACATCATCGAAGAGGCGCTGCAACTGCTGATCGAGCGCGATCTGCCGGTGTCGGAGACCTGGGTCACCGATGCCGTGCTCGAGGCGACGCCCGAGCTGGTCAAGACCATGTCGGTCAAGCCGCCGCGCGGCCAGGGCCGGGTGCGTCTGGTGCGGATCGGCAAGGGCGGCGACCAGGTCGATCTTCAGCCCTGCGGCGGCACCCATGTGGCGCGCACCGGCGAGATCGGCGCCATCCGGCTGGGCAAGATCGAGAAGAAGGGCCGCCAGAACCGGCGGCTGAACGTGATCCTCGACAGCTGAGAATCGACCTGTTGACACCGGAATACATCAATTGTGCGAATGACTTCGATTTGCCCTTGAAACCCGGTGAAGGTCGGGGCTAAACACCCGCGCACGGACAGTTGGCCGAGTGGTCGAAGGCGCACGCCTGGAAAGTGTGTAGGCGGGAGACCGTCTCGAGGGTTCGAATCCCTCACTGTCCGCCACTTGCCCCCGCGAAAGCGTTCTCCCGATCCGGCTGCGGTCGGATTTTTCCGTTTTATTCGAGGGTTATGCGTGAAGGGCTGAGCACTGGCCCGAGCGCTGGACGGCCCAGAAGCGGTCTCTCAGGGCCGATATTCTCTGGACCTCATGACTGCGTCTGTTTGGTGTTCAGGTTGTAAGTGTCTGAACCCAATGCCGTTTTCCGAAGAGCGGCTGAGCACTTCGACGTTGGTGGCGTTTTCCCAAAAGGGACCGAAATCAAACACCTTTCCCACATTTACAATGCCGCTCGGGCTCTCGGGTCAAAAGAGATCGACGTTGCCGTTGGCGTCAACCCGAACCGCAGATCCAACACGGGTGTAAACTGTTGAGTTTGCAGAAAACCGGCTCCGAAGTTGCTGCGCATGGGTATTATCCAAAAGCGTAAATGTAGCAGTCTCGCCAGCCCCCGCGGCGGCTAGACCCGCACCGACCATCAGACCGCCGACATTAGTTAGGAAGAAGCGATCGTGAAGGTCCTCTCCTCCTGGAACCTCTGTCCACTCATAGAGTTCGAGAGAATATCCTTGCGGCAAAATCCCATTGGTAAGAGCAGGAGCATTCTGCGCGAGAATATTCGGCGGAGGACGAGAGTCGTGTGACCGGAAGTGTACCTTAATGACTTTCGGTTTCGGCGTCGCAGCGGCGAGCTTGCTCAGCAGTGATGTCAATGGACCAGTGTAGTTGCCTCTTGCTGGACGCAGGTCAAAATAGGGGTCGACGATGTCAATTTCGTCAGCCACCAGCGCGATCAGCAATAGGGCATCGGCGATATCATCCGAGGTCCTTGTGACCTGCCACGGGATTTTTCCTCCACCGTTGATTAGAGTCCGCCCCAACTTGAGGACGGACAATGAAGCGAACGAGATTCACGGATGAGCAGATCATCGGCATCCTGGCCGAGCACGAGGCCGGCGCGAAGTGCGCCGACCTGTGCCGGAAGCACGGCATGTCGGAGGGCACTTTTTACAACTGGAAGGCCAAGTTCGGCGGCATGACGGTATCGGAGGCCAAGCGACTGAAGGCGCTGGAAGATGAGAACGCGAAGCTGAAGAAGCTTCTGGCCGAGCAGATGCTGGATCTGGCTGCGATGAAGGATTTGGTTGCAAAAAAGTGGTAGGGCCTGCCGTGAAGCGC
>NZ_JARAML010000020.1:0-96635 GCF_028807375.1 Marinovum sp. PR37
TTAGTTTACGCCAGATCCTGTCCAAAAGATGGGGAGTAGCTCACCCCCTTGGGTGGGGTCTCAAACTTACGGTCTATGTTAATGACTCGGAGAAGCGCTTCCATCATTGCACATGTTGTAAATCATTCGATAATTTCAATGGGTTGCGTTCTAGTTCACATGATTTAGGGGTGTGCACGGAGCTTGGCTCAGTCTCGACTCAAGCTTTTAACGTCACGCAACAATTCGAACGCAGGTTTGCCGAGAGCTACGGCAATACGGTGTACATTGTCCAAGGAAATATTCTGCTCGGATCGCTCAACTGCGCTCAGGTAAGTTCGGTTAAGTCCGGCCTCAAGCGCCAACCCTTCCTGCGATAGGCCGAGTTCAGCTCTGGCCAACCGAACATTCTTGGCGAATACGTCGCGTAGTGGGCTTCTCGGCGTTCTCTTCACAAGCGCCACGAACGCGTTCGAGTGTTTTAAATCTACCGGTTTTAAGATACATTCGTCCAGCCGTCCAAGCGGGCCACCGATGCTGGCATCGTGCCAAGTCGTTCCTGGTATGCGCGCGTCCTGGGACACCATGAGGAGCGTTTGATGTTCTTGTTATTCAACCTGTTAAAATTGATTGTGGGCTACGGTTACTACATCGCGATCGGTGTTGTTATCTACTATTGGTGGAAGGGTGAAGCTCCGATATGGTGGGTTCCCTTAATCTGGGTTGCCGGTTGGTTGACTGCTATGATTTTCGGTTGGTTGGACCGTATACTGGGCTACAGCTTGACCGGAGATTCCCGGGACTGAACTGGTCAACGCACAATTCCATGATGCTGATTCCAGAATTTTTTCGCGGAGGATTTTCCCGGTGCTCAGCTTGTAGAGCACGTCGACGCGCTTGCGCGATGCGGTCGAGGGCACCGAGACCATCCGTCTTGATGGGGCGAATCCGGCAAATTCTTGTATCCCCAATCACACATTTACTGTGAACGTTGTGAATGTTCTTCATACGTGCTACTTTAGGCACTCAAGAGAAACCCAGGTAAGTCATTCAATTTGTTAAGAGAACTGGTGCCGGTGATAGGACTTGAACCTACGACCCCATCATTACGAATGACGTGCTCTACCAGCTGAGCTACACCGGCGCCGGTCAGGCAATTAGCACCGGCCCAGGCCCCTTGCAAGCCGCGTTTCGCCTCTCGGGCACCCGAGGGAAGCCGTGACACACCGGGGCAGAGGCGATATTCCCCGGTCTCGTGGAAACAGGCTTTTGACCTTGGGTCACATCCGACATATGTAAGCCGCTCTTGTATCTCGGGCCCTTGGCCCTGCCCCTTGGCAAAGGACATCTCCGATGCTCGATCACCTCGACATGCGCAGCACGCTTGCCGAACATTATGATCTCGCCCCCTCGCTCGATCTCGCCGAAGACATGGCCGCGCTCTATGCGCCGATGAAGCCCTCGCTGACCCTGCCCGACTGGGCGATGTACGCGCCCTATGTGGCGGCGATCAACCGCTTGAAAAAAGAGCGGAATGCGGTGATCCTGGCGCATAACTACATGACGCCCGAGATCTTTCACGGCATTTCCGACGTGGTGGGTGATAGCCTGGCTCTGGCGGTCAAGGCCAAGGAGGTCGAGGCCGATGTGATCGTGCAATGCGGCGTGCATTTCATGGCCGAGACCTCGAAGATCCTGAACCCGTCCAAGACCGTCCTGATGCCCGACATGAACGCCGGCTGTTCGCTGGCCGAATCGATCACCGCAGACGGCATCGCCGAGATGCGGGCGAAATACCCCGGCGCGCCGGTGGTGAGCTATGTCAACACCACCGCCGAGGTCAAGGCGGCGTCGGACATCTGCTGCACCTCGGCCAATGCGCTGCAAATCGTCGAGGCGATGGAAAGCGACACCGTCATCATGACGCCCGACCAGTATCTGGCCCAGAACGTTGCGGCGCAGAGCTCGAAGAAGGTCGTCTACTGGCCCGGTTCCTGCGTGGTGCACGAGCTTTATACCGCCGATGAGCTGAACGCCTATCGCGATGCCAATCCCGGCACCAAGATCGTGGCCCACCCCGAATGCAAGCCCGACGTGGTGCAGGCCGCTGATTTCACCGGCTCGACCACCGGCATGGTCGACTGGGTGCGGCAGAACCGCCCCGAAAAGGTGATGCTGGTGACCGAATGTTCGATGGCTGCCAATGTGGCCGAGGAACTGCCCGAGGTCGAGCTGACCAAGCCCTGCAATGCCTGCCCCTACATGAAGATGATCACGCTGGAAAAGGTGCTCTGGTCGCTGCACACGATGACCGAGCCGGTCGCGGTTGATCCGGCCATCGCCGAAAACGCCCGTGTCGCGGTCGAGCGGATGATCGACCTGTCGCGCAAGCTGGGGCTCTGATCCGGGTGCAGGTGGTCGAGACCGGCCGCACTGTCATCATCGGCGCCGGGCTGGGCGCGCTTTACGCGGCGCTGAAACTGGCGCCGCACCCGGTGGTGATGATCTCGCCCGAGCCGCTGGGTGAAGGCGCAAGCTCGGCCTGGGCGCAGGGCGGCGTGGCGGCGGCGATGGACCCGGCTGACAGCCCCGAGGCCCATGCCGGCGATACCGTCAGCGCGGGCGCCGGGATTGTCGATGGCGCGGTGGCCGATCAGGTTGCGCGCGCGGCGCGCGAGCATATCCTAGATTTGACCGAGCTTGGCGCGCCTTTCGACCGTACGGCGGCGGGCGGGTACGTGCTTTCGCGCGAGGCGGCGCATTCCTTTGCTCGGGTGGTGCGGGTCAAGGGCGACCAGGCCGGGGCCGAGATCATGAAGGCGCTGGTGGCGCAGGTGCGGGCGACGCCCTCGGTGCAGGTGATCGAAGGCGTGCTGGCCACCGGGCTCGAGGTCGCCGACGGCCGGGTCACCGGTGTCACGCTGGCGCGCGCCTGCGATCAGGGCTCGGCGCCGCTGACCCTTCGCGGATCGGCGGTCCTGCTGGCCGGGGGCGGCTCGGGCGGGCTCTATGCGCTGACCACCAACCCGCGCCGCATCCGAGGCCAGGTGATCGGCATGGCGGTCCGCGCCGGCGCGGTGATCGCCGACCCTGAGTTCGTCCAGTTCCATCCCACGGCCATCGCCTCGGGCGAGGATCCGGCACCGCTGGCCACCGAGGCGCTGCGCGGCGAAGGCGCGGTGCTGATCAACCGCGACGGGTCACGCTTCATGGTCGCGGCCCATCCCGACGCCGAGCTGGCCCCCCGCGATGTCGTCGCGCGCGCCGTCTATGCCCAGACCCAGGCCGGGCTGGCGCCGGCGCTCGACACGCGCGAGGCCCTGGGCGCACGCATCCTGACACTGTTTCCGGGAGTGGCCGAGGCCTGCCTGCGGGCCGGCATCGACCCGGCGACCCAGCCGATCCCGGTGGCGGCGGCGGCGCATTACCACATGGGTGGCATCGACACCGACGCCGAGGGCCGGGCCAGTCTCGGCAATCTCTGGGCCTGCGGCGAGGCGGCCTCGACCGGGCTGCATGGCGCCAACCGGCTGGCCTCGAACGGGCTGCTCGAGGCGCTGGTCTATGCCCGCAACTGCGCGCTGGGCATCGCCGCGACGCTGGCCCCCGACACGGACCCCGCCCCGGAGGTGACGCTGACCTTCGAGAAGGGCGGGCAAGCGCCCGATGAGCGCGCGGTGGCACGGCTGCGGGCGGCGATGACGAGCCATGTCGGCGTGATCCGTACCGCCGGCGGGCTGCGCCGCGCCCTGACCGAAATCGCCCGGCTGGAGGCCACGTTCGGCACCAGCCCGACATTCAGAAACATGACCGCCACCGCGACGCTGATCGCTGCGGCCGCGCTGTTGCGCGAGGAAAGCCGCGGCGCGCATTTCCGCGAGGATTTTCCGGCCGCCGCCCCGGACGCGCGGCGCAGCCGGATCACCCTGACCGAGGCGCTGGCCCTGCGGCGCAAGGTGGCAGAAGA
This sequence comes from Marinovum sp. PR37, assembly GCF_028807375.1. Taxonomy (NCBI): domain Bacteria; kingdom Pseudomonadati; phylum Pseudomonadota; class Alphaproteobacteria; order Rhodobacterales; family Roseobacteraceae; genus Marinovum; species Marinovum sp. PR37. The sequence goes on from NZ_JARAML010000020.1 coordinate 3,947, forward strand.
GGAAATCGCATGACCGCCCATACATCCCTTCCCGATCTGGTGCTGGAACCGATGCTGCGCATGGCGCTGGCCGAGGATCTGGGCAGCTACGGCGATATCACCACCCGCACCGTGATCCCCGCCGGCACCAGCTACACCGCCCGGCTGACCGCGCGCGAGGCGGGGGTCGTTTCGGGCATGCAGGTGGCGGCGCTGGCCTTTCGGCTGGTCGATCCCGCGCTGGCGCCGGTGACCCGCCTGGCGGATGGCAGCCCCTGCGTGCCGGGCGACGTGCTGATGGAGATCGCGGGCGACGCCGCCGCGATCCTGACCGCCGAGCGCGTGGCGCTGAACTTTGCCGGGCGGCTTTCGGGCATCGCCAGCCTGACCGCGGCCTTTGTGGCAGAGACCGCCGGCACCGCGACCCGCATCACCTGCACCCGCAAGACCACGCCTGGACTGCGCATCGTCGAGAAACTGGCCGTGTTGCATGGCGGCGGCTTCAATCACCGCTTCTCGCTGTCGGATGCGATCCTGATCAAGGACAATCACATCGCCGCCGCCGGTGGCGTGCGCCCGGTGCTCGAGGCCTGCAAGGCGCGGGCCAGCCACATGATGCGCGTCGAGATCGAGGTCGATACGCTGGACCAGCTTGCGGAGGTGCTCGAGACCGGCGGCGCCGATGTCGTGCTGCTCGACAATATGGACAGCGCGACCCTGCGCGAAGCCGTGGCGCTGGTGTCGGGGCGGCTGGTGACCGAGGCCTCCGGCAACATGCGGCTCGACCGGATCGCCGAAGTGGCGGCGACCGGAGTGGATTACATCTCTTCCGGCGCGCTCACCCATTCGGCGCAGACCCTGGACCTCGGCCTCGACTTCTGAACCGGCGCCGGACCCGGGACTTGCCCGTCCCGGCCCCTCTCGGCCAGCCAGGGGGCCCCGGATCACGTCCGGGGCGCGGGGTGCGATGGTGCCGCGCGGCTTTGTCCGGTTGAAACGCGGGCGGGGCTGGTCTATGCGACCAGTGATCGAAGTATTTGGCGATACCCCGGTTGCGTCCAGGCGAGGGCCTGGCTTTCCTGCCGACCGGCACACGCCAGAGCCGCAAGCGTTTCCACTGTCAGAAAAAAGGCAATACATCATGGCCGAAACAAAGTCCCCCGAGATACTGTATACCATTGTAGACGAAGCGCCGGAGCTGGCCAGCGCCTCCTTCCTGCCGATCATCCGCAAGTTCGCCTCGGCGGCCGGGATCACGGTTGGCACCAAGGATATTTCGCTGGCAGGCCGGATCATCGCGACCTTCCCGGAGAACCTGACCGAGGCGCAGCGCCAGTCCGACGATCTGGCCGAATTGGGCGAGCTGGTGAAACAGCCCGGCGCCAATGTCATCAAGCTGCCCAACATCTCGGCCTCGGTGCCGCAGCTGGTGGCGGCGGTGAAGGAATTGCAGGCGCAGGGTTATGCGCTGCCGGATTATCCCGAGGATCCGCAGACCGACGCCGAGAAGGACGTGCGCGCGCGTTACGACGGGATCAAGGGCTCGGCGGTGAACCCGGTGCTGCGCGAGGGCAACTCCGACCGGCGCGCCGCCAAGGCAGTCAAGAACGACGCTCAGAAGAACCCGCACCGCATGGGCAAATGGTCGGCCGACAGCAAGACCAAGGTGTCGTCGATGGACGGCAATGATTTCCGCTCGAACGAGGTCTCGACCACGCTGACCGCTGCGCAGGCCGGCACGGCAAAAATCGAATTCGTCGGCAAGGACGGCAGCACCAAGGTGCTGAAGGACGGCTGGCCGCTGGAGGCGGGCGCGGTCGTCGATGCGAGCTTCATGTCGGCCCGGGCGCTTTCGGATTTCCTGGCCAAGCAGATCGAAGAGACCAAGGCCGACGGCACGCTGTTCTCGCTGCACCTGAAGGCGACGATGATGAAGGTCTCGGACCCGATCATCTTTGGCCACGCGGTCAGGGCCTGGCTGGCCCCGGTGTTCGAGAAGCACGGCGATGCGCTGAAGGCGGCGGGTGTGAACCCCAACTCCGGTCTGGGTGACCTGCTCGAGCGGGTCAAGGACAAGCCCGAGATCCTGGCGGCGATCGAAGAGGTGCGCGAGCAACGCCCGCCGATGTACATGGTGAACTCGGACAAGGGCATCACCAACCTGCACGTGCCGTCCGACGTGATCATCGACGCCTCGATGCCGGCGCTGATCCGTGCCGGTGGCAAGGGCTGGGGCCCTGATGGCAACGAGGGCGACAGCAACTGCGTCATCCCCGACAACTCCTATGCTCCGGTCTATGACGAGAGCATCAAGTTCTTCAAGGAAAACGGCGCGCTCGACCCGGCGACCGCAGGCTCGGTGCAGAACGTCGGCCTGATGGCGCAGAAGGCCGAGGAATACGGCTCGCATCCCACCACCTTCGAGGCCGAAGCCGAGGGCACGATGCGCATCGTGCTGGAGAACGGTGATGTGCTGCATTCCCATGACGTCGAGGCCGGCGACATCTGGCGCGCCTGCACCACCAAGAAGGCGCCGATCGAGAACTGGGTGCAACTGGCGATGGACCGCCAGCGGCTCACCGGGGCGCAGGCGATCTTCTGGCTCGACGAGACCCGGGCGCATGATGCCGAGCTGATCAAATACGTGACCCCGATCCTTGAAGCCAAGGGCGTTGCCGACAAGTTCGAGATCCTGGCGCCGCGCGAAGCGACCCGCGCCTCGCTCGAGACCATCACCGCCGGCAAGGACAGCATCGCCATCACCGGCAACGTGCTGCGCGACTATCTGACCGACCTGTTCCCGATCCTCGAGCTCGGCACCTCGGCCAAGATGTTGTCGATCGTCAAGCTGATGAACGGCGGCGGGTTGTTCGAAACCGGTGCCGGCGGCTCAGCGCCGAAGCACGTACAGCAGCTGGTCGAGGAAAACCACCTGCGCTGGGATTCGATGGGTGAGTTCTGCGCCCTGGGCGAAAGCCTGAAGTTCCTCGCCGACAGCCAGGGCAACGACAAGGCCGGTGTTCTGGGCGAAGCCGCCGAGGAAGCCACGCAGGGCATTCTCGACAATGACCGCTCGCCCTCGCGCAAGGTGGGCCAGCCGGACAACCGCGACAGCCACTACTGGTTCGCCCGTTACTGGGCCGAAGCTTTGGCGGCGCAGACCAAGGACGCCGAGCTGGCGGTGCATTTCAAGCCGCTGGCCGAAGAGCTGGGCGCCAAGGAAGCCGAGATCACCGGCGAACTGGCCGCGGCGCAGGGCCAGGCGGCGGAAATCGGCGGCTACTACAAGCCGAGCGACGAGCAGAAAGCCGAGGTGATGCGCCCGAGCAAGACGCTGAACGCGATCATCGGCTGATCAGGGCTCGAAATCCACGAAAGCCGTCCGGGGGGACCCGGGCGGCTTTTTCATGGCGGCGGCACCCGCGCGCGAACGGCCCCGAAGGCGCCCGACGATCGCCATTCCGCAGACCGGCACTCGCGCGGCCTGTGCCGACGTCTTTCAAAAGGCGAGATTTTCGATCGACCTTCGCGGCACCCGTCCCGGGCCTGACCCGGGACCTCGCCGCCCGCCATGAGGCCCCTGATCAGGTCCGGGGCGCGACCTCACGCCACACAAGCCAGCTCGCGCAGCCCGGCCAGCGCGCAGATCGCCTTGAGCACCTCGTCCGGTCCCCGGTCATGGCGCAGCGCGGTAAAGAGAAATGGCCGCCCCTGGCGCATCCGTGTCGCATCCCGCTCCATCACCTCGAGCGAGGCGCCGACATGCGGCGCCAGGTCGGTCTTGTTGATGATCAGCAGGTCCGACTTGGTGATCGCCGGCCCGCCCTTGCGCGGAATCTCCTCGCCGGCGGCGACGTCGATCACGTAGATGGTGAAATCGGCAAGCTCAGGCGAGAAGGTGGCAGAAAGGTTGTCGCCGCCCGATTCCACCAGCACCACTTCGAGATCCGCGTGGCGCTGGCGCATCTCGGCGATGGCGGCGAGGTTGATCGAGGCATCCTCGCGGATTGCGGTATGCGGGCAGCCGCCGGTCTCCACCCCCATCACCCGGTCGCCCGGCAGCACCTGCATGCGCATCAGCGCCTCGGCGTCCTCCTGGGTGTAGATGTCATTGGTGATCACCCCGATCGAATAGCCGGGATGCATCAGCCCTGCCAGTTTGGCGGTCAGCGTGGTCTTGCCGGCGCCGACGGGGCCGCCGATGCCGATGCGGAGGGGTCCGTTCATCCGGGTCATGAGCGAAAGATCCTTGGTTGCAGGGTTTCATGCGCCATCGCCGCCACATCCGACAGGAAGGCATTGGAATAGAGGTCGTCCGCCGTGGCCTCGGCGGTCTCGCCGGCGATCCGGGCGCAGAGCGGGGTGAGCGCGGCCAGCGCCGCCTGGCCCTCGGTCTGGCCCAGCGGCACCAGCCGGATCGCCGCCGAGGCCAGATTGGCGGCAAAGGCGTGCAGATACATGGCGCCGGTCTGCTCCAGCGGCAGACCGGCCAGCCGCGCGGCGCGGCCGAGCGCCACCGGCAGCATCAGGTCGGGCAGGTCATGGCCCCAGACATCGCGCAGCGTCTTGCAGAAGGCCGCGCCTTGCAGGTCTGCTTCCATCAGCCGCTCGGCCGAGGCGGCAAAGGCCCGCGCCGTGGCGTCGACCTGATCGAGCGTGGCCGCATCCTCGGCCTGCCAGCCGAGCGAGACCAGCACCGCGTCAGCCCGGCCGCTGCCGTCCTCGAGCAGCGCCGCCAGCCAGTCGCGCAGGCTGTCGCCGGAGTTTACCCAGCCGCGGGAAATCGCGCTCTCCAGCCCGTGCGAATAGGCGAAGGCGCCCAGCGGGAAGGCGGGCGAGAGCCAGTGTTGCAGGGTCAGAAGGTCAATGGGCATGGGCCGTATGCCCGTGTTCATGCGCATGGGTGCGGCCATGGCCATAGGCGCCGCCTTCCGGGGTGAAAGGCTCGGTGACTTCGGTCAGCGTGGCGCCGAGATGTTCGAGCATATGCCCGATCACCGGGTCGCGCTGGATCAGCAGTCGGCTGTCGTCGATCTGGCAGGGGGTGTGGCGGTTGCCGATATGCCAGGCCAGCCGGGTGAGATCGGGGCCGGTGACGGCATAGAGGTCTTCCGCGGCGGCGATGACCTCGATCCGGATGCCGTCGGGCAGCGCAAAGGCCTGGCCGTGATCGACCGAGGTCGTGTGTTCGAGATCGACGAGAAAGCGCAGGCCGGCCTCCGAGACCAGCACCTTGCGGCGCAGGAACCGGTCGTCATAGGAGAGCTGCACGCGGTCGGTGCAGATGTCGACGTGGGGGATCAGGGTCTGGGTAACGGGGAGGGACATGGTCTAATCCGGTTATAAGGGAAGAAGAGGAACGCGCCGCGCGTGGGGGCAGGCCGGCCGGGAGTGCATCCCGGAAGGCCTCAGAACAGAAAATACCTTTGCGCCATCGGCAGCACCTCGGCCGGCTGGCAGGTCAGCAGCTCGCCGTCGGCGCGCACCTCGTAGGTTTCGGGATGCACCTCGACCTGAGGTGTGGCGGTGTTGAGTTTCAGGTCCGACTTGCCGATCTTGCGGGTGTTTTCCACCGCCACGGTCTGCTTCGCCAGGCCCCAGGTGTCGCGGATGCCTTCGGCCTGGGCGGCGGCCGAGACGAAGGTCACCGCGGAGTTCTCGACCGAACGGCCATAGGCGCCCCACATCGGCCGCGAATAGACCGGCTGCGGCGTCGGGATCGAAGCATTGGGATCGCCCATCTGCGCACAGGCAATGGTGCCGCCGAGCAGGACCATCTCGGGCTTCACCCCGAAGAACGCCGGGTTCCAGAGCACCAGGTCGGCGCGTTTGCCGACCTCGATCGAGCCGATCTCGTGCGACAGCCCATGCGCGATGGCCGGGTTGATGGTGTATTTGGCGATATAGCGGCGGACGCGGAAATTGTCGTTGTCGCCGGTCTCCTCGGAGAGCCGCCCGCGCTGTTTCTTCATCTTGTCGGCGGTCTGCCAGGTGCGGATCAGCACCTCGCCCACCCGGCCCATGGCCTGGCTGTCCGACGCGATGATCGAAAACGCGCCCATGTCGTGCAGGATGTCCTCGGCGGCGATGGTTTCGCGCCGGATGCGGCTCTCGGCAAAGGCCACATCCTCGGGGATCGACTTGTCGAGGTGGTGACAGACCATGAGCATGTCGAGATGTTCTTCGAGCGTGTTCACGGTAAACGGCCGCGTCGGGTTGGTCGAAGACGGCAGAACGTGCTCTTCGCCGCAGATCTTGATGATATCGGGGGCGTGGCCGCCGCCCGCGCCCTCGGTGTGAAAGGCGTGGATGGTGCGGCCTTTCATGGCCTTTACCGTGTGCTCGACAAAGCCGCTCTCGTTGAGCGTATCGGTGTGGATCATCACCTGCACGTCCATGTCATCGGCCACGCTCAGGCAGCAGTCGATGGCGCCGGGGGTGGTGCCCCAATCCTCGTGCAGTTTCAGCGCGCAGGCGCCGCCCTTGACCTGTTCGACCAGCGCTTCGGGCAGTGAGGCATTGCCCTTGCCGGCAAAGGCCAGGTTCATCGGAAAGGCGTCCGCCGCCTGCAACATCCGCCCCATATGCCAGGGGCCGGGGGTGCAGGTGGTGGCCAGCGTTCCATGCGCCGGGCCGGTGCCGCCGCCCAGCATGGTGGTCAGGCCGGAATGCAGCGCATCCTCGATCTGCTGCGGGCAGATGAAATGAATGTGGCTGTCGAAACCGCCGGCGGTCAGGATGCGGCCTTCGCCGGCGATTACCTCGGTGCCGGGCCCGACGATGATGGTCACGCCGGGCTGGGTGTCGGGGTTGCCGGCCTTGCCGATGGCGGCGATCCGGCCGTCTTTCAGGCCGACATCGGCTTTCACGATGCCGGTGTGATCCACGATCAGCGCATTGGTGATGACGGTATCCACCGCACCGCCGGCCTGCGTGACCTGGGCTTGGCCCATGCCATCACGGATCACCTTGCCGCCGCCGAACTTGACCTCTTCACCGTAGGCGAGGGCGTTCCGACCCTCGCCCCCGGTGAGCGCGGCCCCGGCCTGCTCGGCGGTGAGGTCGCGTTCGACTTCGATGATCAGGTCGGTATCGGCCAGCCGCAGGCGGTCGCCGACGGTGGGGCCGAACATGGCGGCGTAATCGGAGCGTTTGATCGTGGCGGGCATCTCAGAGGTCTCCCATCACATGTTGATTGAAACCAAAGATCCGCCGCGCCCCGGAAATCGGGATCAGGCTGACCTCGCGCCGCTGGCCCGGTTCGAACCGGACGGCGGTGCCGGCGGCAATGTCCAGACGTCGCCCGCGCGCGGCGTCACGGTCGAACTCCAGCGCGGGATTGGCCTCGGCAAAGTGGTAGTGCGAGCCGACCTGCACCGGGCGGTCGCCGGTATTGGCGACCATCAGGGTGAGCGCTTCGGCGCCCGGGTTGAGCGTCAGCGTGCCGGCGGCGGGAATGAGCTCGCCCGGGATCATTTGCGCAGCACCATCAGCGCGGCGGCGACGGCGATGAGGCCCAGCGCCATTGCAACGGTCAGCCAGTTGCCGGAGTCATGCGGATGCAGATGGGCGCCGGAATGGGCGAGGGCCGGGGCAGTCGAAAGGGTTAGGGTGAAAAGCGGGGCGAGCAGGCGGGTCATGGGGAATTCTCCTGTTGGGGCGGTGGGTTGCAAACCCACCCTACGGGTCAGCGGATCGGGTTGTGGACGGTGACAAGCTTGGTGCCGTCGGGAAAGGTGGCCTCGACCTGGACCTCGTGGATCATCTCCGGCACGCCTTCCATGCAATGGTCGCGGGTGATCACCTGCGCGCCCGCCTCCATCATGTCGGCGACAGACCGGCCGTCGCGCGCGCCTTCGACCACCGCGTCGGTGATCAGGGCAATCGCCTCGGGGTGGTTCAGCTTGACGCCTCGGTCGAGCCGCTTGCGGGCGATCTCGGCCGCCATGGCGACCAGAAGCTTGTCCTTTTCGCGGGGGGTCAGGTTCATGAGGTCACAATCTCCAGGAAACAGGCAGGGTATCGCCCGACAGACGGTCCAGCACCGGCAGCAGATGCTGCCGCAGCACATGGCTGTCAGGGCATAGAAGACGCAGCACCAGCACATCCGGCGCCAGCAGGCTGGCGCCGCCGCAGGTGGCAAGCTGGGCGCGGACGGCGGCCAGATGCGCCTCGGCGTCTGGCGCGACATAGACCAGCGAGGCCATCGCCCCGGCGCCATCGCCGATCGGGCGCCGGGCCAATTGCCGGCTGATGTCGCCCTCGAGCCGCACCGCATCGCAATAAAGCGGCCGGCCCGCCCGGCGCAGGGTGATCCGGTCGTGAAACCGGGCGTCGGTCAGGGTTTCGCCCATGGCGGCGCGCCCGAAGACCACCGGTTCGACCATCAAGAGCCGTGCATCGGCGGCCAGATCGACGCTCAACCGCCGCCGCAGCGCGCAGCCGTCATAAAGAATGAGTTCCTGCGGCAGCCAATGCAATGTCGCACCGGCAGCCACCTGAAGCGTGCTGTCGACCCGGCCGAATTCGCCGTCGCGGCTGCGATAGGCGCGCTCGGCCGCCTGCGTCGTCAGCCCCAGCGCCGCGCCCGGCCCGGCGCTGGCAGTCAGCGACAGCCGGTCGCCACCGGTCACGCCGCCGGCGGTGTTGATGCAGATCGCCTGCAACATTGCGCCCGCCCGCGGAAACAGCGCCTTCATCGCGCCGGCCTGGCGCAACCCGTCGATCACGCTGCGCCCGCCATGGCGTTTCGCCGACAGCACGATCTGCCCGCGCGCCCGGGGCTGGGCGTCAAGCGGCTGAAACGCTTGGGGTATCGGGGGATGCAGGGTGATGGGCTTGCTCCGCTTGGATGACGTGATCTGCTGCGGATTGAGCATATGGGCGCCGCCAATGGCCAGATTCGCGGCAGTTTGGAAGCAAGTGCCGGGCCATTTCGCCCAATTTTTAGACAAAAGTGGTTAACAGCGCCCGGAAATGAGGCAATTGCCGAGGAACGGCCTGAAATCCCCCCGGCAGAATTGATCCATTCGCCGCAATGCAGAACTCATGTCCTTGCTCACGCAACGGTGACATCCCGCTAGGGCAACCGGCGCAGGGCGTGTGACGGCCAAGAGAACTGGCATTCGTAGCGGCCGCCACACTTTCGCAACATGAACGTTGCAGGGCTTTCTGTAGGCCGCCGCGCCCGCTGGCGCAATGGCCCCACAGCCGCTCTGCGGGGAGAGACAAGATATGACCCGTATCAGCAAGACATTCACCTCTATCGCCGCACTTGGCATGTTCGCCGCCGCGCCCGCGCTGGCGCAACAGGACTGCCCGATCAAGGTCGGCGTGCTGCACTCGCTCAGCGGCACCATGGCTATTTCCGAAACCACGCTGAAAGACACCGTCGAAATGCTGGTCGAACAGCAGAACGACGCCGGCGGCCTGCTGGGCTGCGAGCTTGAAGCGGTCGTCGTCGATCCGGCCTCGGACTGGCCGCTGTTTGCCGAAAAGGCGCGCGAGCTGCTGAGCGTGCATGAGGTCGACGTGATCTTCGGCAACTGGACCTCGGTCAGCCGCAAATCCGTCCTGCCGGTGATCGAAGAGCTGAACGGCCTACTGTTCTACCCGGTGCAATACGAAGGCGAGGAAAGCTCCAAGAACGTCTTCTACACCGGCGCCGCCCCCAACCAGCAGGCGATCCCGGCCACCGATTACTTCCTCGAAGAGCTCGGCGTCGAGAAATTCGCCCTGCTCGGCACCGATTACGTCTATCCCCGCACGACCAACAACATCCTGGAATCCTACCTGAAATCCAAGGGCATCCCCGAGGAGGACATCTTCGTCAACTACACCCCCTTCGGCCATTCGGACTGGGCCACCATCGTGGCGGATGTCGTGGCGCTGGGCGCCGACGGCAAGCAGGTCGGCGTGATCTCGACGATCAACGGCGACGCCAACATCGGCTTCTACAAGGAACTGGCCGCCGCCGGCGTCTCCGCCGACGACATCCCCGTCGTCGCCTTCTCGGTGGGTGAGGAAGAGCTCTCGGGCCTCGACACCTCCAACCTCGTCGGCCACCTCGCCGCCTGGAACTACTTCCAGTCCGCTGAAACCGAGGCCAATGCCGCCTTCATCGACACCTGGAAGGCCCGCATGGGCGCGGAGCGTGTGACCAATGACCCGATGGAGGCCCATTACATCGGCTTCAACATGTGGGTGAACGCGGTCACCGATGCCGAAACCACCGAGGTCGATGCCGTCCGTACCGCGATGTACGGTCAGGAATTCCCGAACCTGACCGGCGGCACCGCGGTCATGCTGCCCAACCATCACCTGGCCAAGCCGGTGCTGATCGGCGAGATCACCGAGGACGGACAATTCGACATCGTCAGCCAGACCGAGGAAGTCCCGGGCGACGCCTGGACCGATTTCCTGCCGGAATCGGCGGTGCTGAAGTCCGATTGGAAAGACCTCGGCTGCGGCATGTACAACACCGAGACCTCGACCTGCGTCCAGATCAAGTCGAACTACTGATCTGACCTCCCGAGGGGCGCGGCCATCGTGCCGCGCCCCCGCTCTCCTCGACAGAACAGGCCCCTGAATATGCACCGCGTTCTTTTCGCGTGCCTGACCCTGCTGTGCCTGCCCCTGATGGCAGCGGCGCAGGACCAGGCCCCGAACTCCTCACAATCGTCCACCACCGACGCCGCCCTGCAAGCGATCCTGCAAGAGCATGCGCCACTTGTCGCCAAACCGTCGCGCCGAACCATTGGCACGGTGCTCGATGCGCTCACGGCCTCCGGCCTGCCGCAGGTGCCGGTCTTCCTGAACCGCTACGCCGAAAAGGAGGTCTTTCAGCGCGAGGCGGATGGGGTGTTCTTCTATGCCGAGGAAACCGGTGACGCCTATGCCCTGACCGACATCGACAGCGGTGACGTCCTGGCCGAGGTGGACGGCGACGGCCTGAAGAACATCAAGCCCAACGGCGGTGTCCGGCGCGAGATCGGCGCGGCATTGGTGCAGTTCCAGCTCTCCGATCCCGACATCACCCGCCGCCGCGACGCGCTCGACGCGATCTCGCGCAATCCCGATCCCTCGCAGCTCGCCGCGCTGACCGCCTCGATCGAGGGCGAGACCGACGCCGGCCTGCGCAGCCGCAAGGCGCGGCTCGCCACCTATCTCACCGCCCGTTTCGGCGACACTTCCGAAGCCCGGATCACGGCCATCCGCGCCCTGTCCGACGACCTGAGCGTCGAAGGCCGCGCGGTGCTCAACCAGATCCTCGCCACGCGTTTCGCCGCGGCGCAATCCCTGCCCGGCGACAGCAATATCGCCCGCGTGCTGACCCCGGGCGAGGGCATCGACCGCGACACCGCCTATGCCGCCCTGGTCGATGCCGATCTCGCCCCGCCGCTGGTTGATGCCGGCGCGGTCCGCGCCGCGCTCGAAGCCAACATCACCGGAGGCCGGGTCGGCGGCATCCCGCTCGGCCAGCTCGGCACTGCCGAGGCCCGCGCCAGGGCCTATGCCGCTCTGGCCGCCGAAGGCACGGTGCCGCAACAGGTCACCGAAGCGGACATCGACGCCGCCCTCGCGGCGCATGTCTTCTTCGACAGCTACGAAGAGACCGACCCGGCGATCACCGGGGCCGCCGAGGACACGCTGGCCGCCGTGCGCACCCGCGTCGGCGTCGGCCAGACCATCGATCTGACAATGGACGCGGTGTCGCTGGCCTCGATCTACTTCCTCGCCGCCATCGGCCTCGCCATCACCTTCGGCGTCATGGGGGTGATCAACATGGCGCATGGCGAATTCATCATGATGGGCGCCTATACCGGCTATGTGGTCCAGCTCTTCGTGCCCGATTACACCCTGTCGCTGGTGGTCGCCCTGCCGCTGGCCTTCGCCGTCACCTTCGCCGCCGGCGTCGCGATGGAGCGGCTGGTGATCCGCTGGCTCTACCACCGCCCGCTCGAGACGCTGCTCGCCACCTTCGGCATCTCTATCGCCCTGCAACAGCTGGCCAAGAACATCTTCGGCACCCAGGCCCGCCCGCTGACCTCGCCGGGCTGGCTCGATGGCGCCTGGGTGCTCAACGACGTGGTGCAGATCGCCTATATCCGCATCGCGATCTTCGTGCTGGCGCTGCTGTTCCTCGGTCTGCTGCTCTTCATCCTCAAGAAGACCCGCCTCGGGCTGGAAGTGCGCGCCGTGACGCAGAACCCGCGCATGGCGTCGTCGATGGGCATCAATCCCGACCGGATCAACATGCTGACCTTCGGCCTCGGCTCGGGCATCGCCGGCATCGCCGGCGTCGCCATCGGCCTTTACGCCAAGGTCACCTCGGAAATGGGCGCCGATTACATCGTGCAGAGCTTCATGACCGTGGTCGTGGGCGGCGTCGGCAATGTCTGGGGCACGCTCGCCGGCGCCACGCTGATCGGCTTCCTGCAAAAGGGCATCGAGTTCTTCAACCCGTCGAACACGCTCGCCGCCCAGACCTACATGATCCTCTTCATCATCCTCTTCATCCAGTTCCGTCCCAAGGGCATCGTCGCCCTCAAGGGCCGCGCCGCAGGAGACTGACCATGACCCATCCAGTCCTTCCTCTTGCCGAAAATACCGCGGGGGAGTCCGCTGCAAGCGGACGGGGGCAGAGCCCCCGCCCCCGGCGACGCCAGAGGCGGCGCAACATGAAAGGCGCAGCCCAATGACCCGATCCTTCCTCTTCCGCAACCCGTCGGTGATGTGGTTCCTCGCCGCATTGGCGCTTTTCACCCTCGGGGTCACCGCGCTCAGCGAGGCCACCGGCGTGGGCTTTGTCTCCACCAGCTTCGTCAAGACCCTGGGCAAGACCCTCTGTCTCGCGCTCATCGCCATCGCCATGGACGTGGTCTGGGGCTATTGCGGCATCCTCTCGCTTGGCCATTTCGCCTTCTTCGGCATCGGCGGCTATGCCATCGGCATGTGGCTGATGTATGCCCGCACCGAGGGCATCGTGCTCGAAAGCCTGCAAGCCGGCGCCCTGCCGCCGACGCCCCAGGAGATTTCCGACGCTATCGCCGGCCAGATCTTCGGCGTGGTCGGCGCCTCGGAACTGCCGGGCCTGTGGAGTTTCGCGCATTCCCTGCCGCTGCAACTCATCGCCGTCATCCTCGTCCCCGGCCTCCTGGCGCTGGTCTTCGGCTGGCTCGCCTTCCGCAGCCGCGTCACCGGCGTCTACCTGTCGATCCTGACCCAGGCGATGACCCTGGCGCTGTCGCTCTACCTCTTTCAGAACGACACCGGGCTCAGGGGCAACAACGGCCTCTCCGGCCTGCAAAACATCCCCGGCTTCGAGGACACGCCGCAGGCGATGATCTCGATGGCCTTCTTCTGGGGCTCGGCGCTGGCGCTGGGGCTGGGCTACCTGCTCTTTGCCGTCGTGGTCGACGGCAAGATGGGCAGCGTGATCCGCGCGATCCGCGACAACGAGGCGCGGGTCCGCTTTCTCGGCTACCATGTCGAGAGCTACAAGCTCTTTGTCTTTACCCTGACCGCCATTGTCGCGGGCATTGCCGGCGCGCTGTATTACCCGCAGGCCGGCATCATCAACCCGGCCGAGATCGCGCCCATCGCCTCGATCTACCTCGCGGTCTGGGTGGCGATCGGCGGCCGCGGCCGGCTATACGGCGCGGTGATCGGCGCCGCCTTCGTCTCGCTGCTGTCGAGCTGGTTCACCGGCGGCGGCGCGCCGGCCATTCCGCTGGGCTTCTACACCATCCAGTGGACCGACTGGTGGCTGGTGTTGCTGGGCCTGTCGTTCGTCGCCGTCACCCTGTTCTTCCCCAAGGGCATCGGCGGCCTCTTCGATTACATCACCATCCGCCATCCGATCCCCGACCGTGTGGGCGATTACGGACCCGACGGCGGCGCACGACGCAAGGAGGAGGGCAAGCCATGACAACGCTGCTCGAAATGTCAGGGGTCTCGGTCAGCTTCGACGGCTTCAAGGCGATCAACAACCTGAGCTTCCAGATCGGCGAGCCGGAGCTGCGCGCCATCATCGGCCCGAACGGTGCCGGCAAGACCACCTTCATGGACATCATCACCGGCAAGACCCGGCCGGACGAGGGCCGCGTGCTCTTCGGCGAAAAGTCCGTCTCGCTTCTGAAGATGAGCGAAAGCCAGATCGCGCGGGCCGGGGTGGGGCGCAAGTTCCAGAAACCCACGGTGTTTGAGGCTCAGACCGTGCGCGAGAACCTCGCCATGGCGCTGGCCAACAAGCGTGGCCCCTTCGACGTGCTGTTCTATCGCAAATCGAAACGCGGCGCCGAACGGATCGAGGAGATCGCCGAGCTGATCGGGCTGACCGAGGAGCTGACCCGGCTCTCGGGCGAGCTCAGCCACGGCCAGAAGCAATGGCTCGAGATCGGCATGCTGCTGGCGCAGGATCCGCGCCTGCTTCTGGTGGATGAACCGGCGGCGGGGATGACCCCGGCGGAACGCGAAAAGACCACGACGATGCTGGTCGAGGCGGCCCGGAAACACGCGGTGGTGGTGGTCGAGCACGACATGGAATTTGTCCGCCGCCTGAACTGCAAGGTTACGGTGCTGAACGAAGGCTCGGTGCTGGCCGAAGGTTCGCTCGACCACGTGACCAACAACAAGGAGGTCATCGATGTCTATCTCGGACGGTAAGCCGATGCTGGAAACCCGCGACCTGACGTTGAAATACGGCCACAGCCAGATCCTGCACGGCATCTCGATGCAGGCGCGGGCCGGCGAGGTGACCTGTGTCATGGGCACCAATGGCGTCGGCAAGACCAGCCTGCTCAAGGCGATCTCCGGCAGCCATCCCCGCGCCGGCGGCGACCTGTCGATCGACGGCGAGGTGATCCCGCCGGCGCCGGCGCATGTGCTGGCGCAGAAAGGCGTGGGGTATGTGCCGCAGGGCCGCGACATCTTTCCGCTGATGACGGTGATGGAGAACCTCGAAACCGGGTATGCCTGCCTGCCCCGCTCCGAGCATTTTGTGCCCGACGAGATCTTCGAGCTTTTCCCGGTGCTCAAGCAGATGCGCGCCCGCCGGGGCGGCGATCTCTCGGGGGGTCAGCAGCAGCAGCTGGCGATTGCCCGCGCGCTGATCACCAAGCCCAAGCTGCTCTTGCTCGACGAACCGACCGAGGGCATCCAGCCCAACATCATCCAGCAAATCGGCGAGGTGATCAAATACCTGCGCGGCAAGGGCGAGATGGCGATTGTGCTGGTCGAGCAGTTCTTTGACTTCGCCTATGGTCTCGGCGATCATTTCGTGGTGCTGAAACGCGGCGAGGTGGTGCTCGAGCGGGACCGCGCCAGCGCCGAGCGCGAAGTGCTGCTGGAGCATGTCTCGGTCTGAGCCGGCCCGCGCAATCGTGAGACAGCCTGTCAAATTCTCGCCATAACATTCACAAGAATGGTGGGACGGGATTCGGAGGTATGTTTCATGTTGAGAACGGTCTGGATGGCCCTGTGTCTGGGGCTCGGATTTGCCGGCGCGGCTCCAGCGCAGGAGGAGCGCTCGGTCAGGGCCTATGTCTGGGGCAATTCGCTGATCAATCATCCCACCGCATCGGAGGGCACCGCCGTGCCCTGGTGGCTGGCGCGGATGGCCGGGGCAGCGGGGCGCGAGCTGGCGCTCAGTGGGCAATATGCCTTTGGCGGGCAATTCCCCGACAAGCTGCCGCCGCTGCCGGAATGGGGGTTTCCGGGGGTCACGCCCAGCTATGAGCCCGGCCGCGCATTTGGCGATGCGCGGATTGATACCCTGTTGATAAATCCCGAGAACTTTATCCAGTACAAGGGCCCGTCAGAGCCGTATGACGGCGATCACAGCGACGGCCGCAGCCCGGTCAGCGGCACTGTGGCGCTTGCCGCCTGGGTGGTCGATCAGGGGTTGTCGCCGACGGTCTTTCTTTATGAAGGATGGGCCGAGATGGAGCGTTTCCCGCCCACCCGGCGCGCCTATCGCCGCTATCAGGCCTTTACCACCGGCGATTACCACGACTGGTATCTCGATTATCACGCCGCCGTGGCCGCGGCACTGCCCGCGCTCGATGTGCGGCTGATCCCGGTCGGGCCGATCCTGACCGGTCTCTTGACCGAGGGCCCGTTGCAGGAGCTGCGCCCGACCGATCTCTATACTGACAACGCCCCGCATGGCACGCCGGCAACCTATCTGATCGCCGCCATGATCACCTATGCCGCGCTCTACAACGCGCCGCCGCCGGTCCTCGAGCTGCCCGAGGACGTGCATCCGGTGCTGGCAGAGAGCTATGGCGCCGCGGCGGATTACATCTGGCAGGAAATGCAGGGATTTGCCGCGCCGCGCCGGGCCGCTGCCCTCGATGCCCCGCCGCAGGACGTGCCGGCCACGGCGCAAGTGGCGCCGCAGCCGCAGTTCGCCCCGGCCTCGACCGGTGTCGGACTGGCCAACCCGTCGATGGCCGTGGGGCTGAACGGCATTGCCGACTGGTCCACACAACAGCCCTTCATCGACGTGATGAAGACCGCGCGGCACTGGGTCGGGCATCTGCCGGGGCAATGGGGCGGTGTCTCGGCCGAGGATATGGCGGCGCAGGGGGCGTTGGATGCGCATGGCTGGCTGACCCGGATGCCGGCGGGTGTCGACCGGGTCGAGGCCTTTCTGCTGACCGATATGCCGCCCGAGGCGGTCTCGCTGAAAGGCCGCTACCGGGTGACATGGGAGGGCAGCGGCGAAGTCACCGTCGTCGGGCGCGCCCGGGTGCAGCAGAAGGAGGCGCGCGCGCTCTGGTTTCTTTATGAACCGGGGGAGGGGACCGTGGCGGTCCAGATCAGATCGACCGATCCGAACGGCACCGGCGACTACATCCGCAACATCCGCGTGATCCGCGAGGCGCATCTGCCGCTGGATGAGGCCGGAGTGGTGTTCAACCCGGATTTCATCGACCGCATCAAGGATCTCCGCGCCCTGCGCTTCATGGACTGGATGTTCACCAACGGCTCGCCCAAGGTGGCCTGGCAGGACCGTGCGCGGATTGGCGATTATTCCTATTTCCATCGCGGCGTGCCGGTCGAACGTCTGGTGGCGCTGGCCAATCTGGTGGGCGCCGATCCCTGGTTCACCATGCCGCATATGGCCGATGACGGCTATCTCCGGGCCTATGCCACGGCGGTGCGCGGCGGGCTCGATCCACGGCTCAAGGCCCATGTCGAATATTCCAACGAGCTCTGGAACCGGTACTTTCCCCAGGCGGCCTGGGCCGACGAACAGGCCCGCGCCCGCTGGGGCGAAGCGGCCGGCGACGATGGCTGGATGCAGTTTGCCGGGATGCGGGCGGCGCAGGTGGCGGATATCTGGACCGGGGTTTTCGGCGCCGAAGCTGCCGCGCGGCTGGTCAACGTGATCGGGGTGCACACCGGCTGGCCGGGACTCGAGGTGCCGCAGCTTGCCGCGCCGCTCTGGCAGGCGGAGGGCAATGCCGCCCCGGCCGGGCGGTTTCAGGCCTATGCGGTCTCGGGCTATTTCGGCCATATGATCGGCAGCGAGGAGGAGGGCCACGAGATCAGGGCGCTGCTCGACGATGCCGCGGCGCGGGCGCGCGCGGCGGGCGAGGCCGAAGGGCTGCGCCGGGTTGCCCTGCGCGAATATGCGCGGGCGCGGCAGTTCGAGGGCACCATTGCGCCGGTGATCGACCGGCTGCGCGCCGGATCGCTGAAAGAGCTGACCGAGGAGCTCTGGCCCTATCACGCCCGGGTCGCGGCAGAACAGGACATGCGGCTGGTGATGTACGAGGGCGGCACCCATATCCTCGGTCACGGCCCCTGGCAGGAGGATGAGACCCTGACCGCCTATTTCCACCGGCTCAACTATTCGCCCGAGATGGGTGCGCTCTATGCCGATCTGCTCGTCGCCTGGCGCGATGTCGGCGGCACGCTGTTCAATGCCTTTGTCGATATCGGCAAGCCGTCGAAATTCGGCAGCTGGGGCAACCTGCGCCACCTCGACGACAGCACCCCGCGCTGGGATGCGCTGATGGCCTTCAACCAGACCGCCCCCGGCTGGTGGGAACAACGCGCGCCGGGCACCTTCTTGCAGGGCGTGACGCGGCGGGGCACCGAGGCGGCCGACCGGCTGGAGGGCACCAGCGAAGAGGATGTGCTGATCGGGCGGGCCGGGGATGACGTGCTGGTAAGCGCCGGGCGGGGCGATTTCCTGCATGGCGGGCCCGGGCGCGACGTGGCCGAGCTGCCGGGGGCCTATGGCAGCTATGGTTTCGACCGTCAGGGGCCGCTCCTGCGGGCTTGGCATAGCGAGGGTGTGGTTCACCTGCGCGATATCGAGGTGCTGCGCTTCGAGGATGTGGAGGTGGCGACCGACCTGTTGCAATAGGCCGCCACCCGCAGTCTTCTAGAGAAACCAGTCGCGGGCGTTGCGATAGCAGACATCGCGCACCAATTCGTCCATCGCGTCCTGATCATCGGGCACATGGCCCTCGACCTGCCAGCGGCCGACGATGCGGCAGAACAGCCGGCGGAAATATTCGTGACGCGGGAAGGACAGGAACGAGCGGCTGTCGGTCAGCATCCCGAGGAAGGTCGAAATCAGCCCCATCTGCGCCAGGGTGCGCATCTGGTCCTCCATGCCATCGAGCTGGTCGTTGAACCACCAGGCGGTGCCGGCCTGGATCTTGCCGGGGATCGAACCGTCCTGGAAGTTGCCGGCAGTGGTGACAATGGCGGCATTGCGGGTGGTGTCGAGCCCGTAGAGCACGGAGCGCGGCAGCGTGCCGTCGCGGTCGAGCCGGTCGAGCAGGGTGTTGAGCGGTTCGGCCAGGCTGATGTCGCGCGGGCTGTCGGCGCCGACGTCGGGGCCAAGGCTCTCGCGCAGACGGGTGCGGTTGGAGCGCAGGGCGTTGACATGCAACTGCATCACCAGATCGCGCTTGGCATAGGCCCGGCCAAGCGCCACCAGCAGCGCCGCCCGCCAGGCGGCGGCATCCTCACCCGAGACCGCGCGCCCGGTGCGCCCGGCATCCAGCGCCGCGTCAAGCACCGCCGCCGGCACCTCCGGCCCGGCGTCGAGCCGGTCGATGCCGTGGTCGGCGGCGCGGCAGCCATGCGCCACGAAATGATCGAGCCGTTTTTCCAGCGCGCCGATCAGGTCGTCGAAGCTGGCAATCGGGTGGGTCATCTCTTCCAGCCGTGCGATCCAGGCGGCAAAGCCCGGCGCGTCGATCTTCATCGCAGGATCGGGGCGGAAGGTCGGCACCACGCGCCAGGGCGCGTCCTTGAGCGCGGCGTGATGTTCGAGACTGTCGAGCGGATCGTCGGTGGTGCCCACCAGTTCGACCTTCATCTGGCTGAGCAGCCCCCGCGCGCCGTAGCCCGGCTCTGCCAGCCGCTCCTTGGTGGCGTCCCAGACCCGGTCGGCCGTCTCGGTGCTCAGCACGGTGCCGTCGAGCCCGAAGTAGCGCCAGAGCTCGAGATGCGACCAATGGTGCACCGGGTTGGCGACCAGCTTGGGCATGACACGGGCGAAGGCATTGAACTTGTCGCGGGGGTCGGCGTCGCCGGTGATCAGCCGTTCCTCGACCCCGGCCCAGCGCATCAGCCGCCATTTGTAGTGATCATGGCCAAGCCAGAGCGTGCCAAGCTCGTCCCAGCGCTGGTCCTTGGCGATCTCGGCCGGGGGCAGGTGGTTGTGGTAGTCGATGATCGGCAGGTCGCGGGCCACCTCGTGGAACAGGTGCCGCGCCTCGGCGGTGTCGAGCAAGAAATCGTCGTTCAGGAAACGGGTCACAGGGCCTCCTTCAGGGCGCCGATGATGCCCTGGCTGGTGATGGCGTCAAACGCAGTTTGCACGGCGGGGGTCAATGTTTCCGACAGGTCGGTCGGCCCATCGAGGCCGAGCACGTCAGCGACCGGATCGGCGCCGGCAGCAGCGGCGCGCAGGGCGTCCTGGCGCGGGTCGGCCACCGGGGGCAGATCGCGCAGCGCGGCGATCCAGCTGGCGATCGCCAGCGCGGTGAGCGGCCAGGGCCGCCCGGCGGCGGCGTTCCGGCTGGCCGGTGCGAACAGCCGCTGCGGCATCTTCTGGCTGGTGTCCTGGGCGATCTGGTCGAGCCGGTGGCGCAGCCGCGTGTTGGCGAACCGCGCGATCAGCGCCTCGGCATAGCCGGGCAGATCGACGCCCTCGGGCATGTCGAGCGTCGCGGCCTGTTCGTCGAGCATCAGTTTCAGCGCCGCCTGTCGCAGCACCGCGTCGGCGGTGGCCTCTGCCACGGTCTCATGGCCCGCCAGCCGCCCGGCGTGGGCGAGGAAACTATGCGCGCCATTCAGCATGCGCAGCTTCATTTCCTCGTAGGGCGTGACATCCTCCACCAGCTCGGCCCCGCCTTCGGCAAAGGGCGGGCGGGCGCCGGCGAAATGATCCTCGAGCACCCATTGCAGGAACGGCTCGGTGACGATGCCGTTGGCGTCCTCGCCGCCCGCCGCCTGTTCGATCAGCGCCCGACCCGCGTCATCCAGCGCCGGGGTGATGCGGTCGACCATGGAGTTCGGGAAGGCGGCATTGGCCTCGATCCAACCGGGCAGTTCGGCGTCGATCTCTGCGGCGTAGTCCAGCACCACCTGGCGCAGGATATCGCCATTGCCCGGCATGTTGTCGCAAGAGACCAGGGTGATTGGCCCGGCGCCGCCGGTGCGGCGGCGACGCAGCCCCTCGGCCAGGACACCGATGGCGGTGCTGGGTGCGCTATCCCCGGAAAGGTCGGCCTTGATGTCGTCGCGGCTGGTGTCCAGCCGGCCGCCGGCCTGGCAATAGCCCTTTTCGGTCACCGTCAGCAGCACCACCTCGAGCCCGCCCGAGGCGATCAGATCGAGCAGCGCCTCCGGCCCGTCGCGGCGCGGATGCAGGCTGGCGATCACGCAGCCGATCCTGCGCACCCGGGCGCTTTCGCCATCGGCGGCGGCGACATGATAGCGGCCCTCGGCCCGGTCCAGCGCCGAGAGCGCCTCGGCCCCCGAATGCAGCCGCGCGGCCACCACGCCCCAATCGCCGCCCGTGGCGTCGAGCCCCCGGTCGAGCACCCACATCGGATGCGCCCGGCCAAAGGCGCCGAAGCCGAGATGCAGGATGCGCGGTTTCAGCGCCGCGCGGTCATATGCGGGCGCCTCGTGGGTGATCTCCAGATCGGTCATAGCTCTACCTCGTCATGCGATGCGATGTCCCGGCCCCCGGCACGCAAGCCACGGGTTTCGCCGGCGGGCAGGATCACCCGCGCGCTCGGCAGGATCGGCGCGGCGCTGCCCGCCTGCTGCCAGTCGAGGGTGACATGACTGTCGGTGCTCGCAAGGGTGAATCTCAGCAGGCTGTGTTCGGGGGCTTCGCTGATGCCATCGTCCTCGTAAAACAGCGATACCTCGCTGGCCTCGCCCGGGGCGGGGAACAGCAGCAAGTCGCGCGCCTGATCGGCGGAGGGATCGGCGCGCATCGCGCCCGCAGAGACCGGCAACACCGCACCGGCGCGGACAAACAGCGGCATGCTGCCCAGGTCGACCGGCAGCTCGAGCCGGGTGCCGGGGGCGTGATAGGCGCCGCTGTGGAAATCCCACCAGCCGGTGGCGTTCCGGGGGAGCTGCACCACCCGCGTCTCGGCGCCCGCGTCCATCACATTGGCGACCAGCAGATCGCGGCCGAGCATGAATTCGTCACGCTCCTGCCAGCAGGCCGGATCCTCCGGGAAATCGAGGAACAGCGGCCGCAGCATCGGTTCATCGGCGTCCGCCGCTTGCCACAGGCAGGTGTAGAGATAAGGCAGCAGCCGGTAGCGCAGCGCCAGGGCCGCCCGAATCTGCGGCAGCACCTCGGGGTACATCCAGGGCTCGTTGACGGTGCCGTCGTCGTTCCAGGAATGGATGGTGAAGCGCGGATGGAAGATGCCGTTCTGCACCCAGCGGACAAAGAGTTCGGGTCCGGGCTTGGGGCCGGAAAAGCCGCCGACGTCATGGCCGATGTTGTAGAACCCCGAGAGGCTCATCCCGAGACCGGTGCGGGTATTGAAACGGATGGTCTTCCAGTCGGTGCGATTGTCGCCCGACCAGGTCTGGGCATGGCGTTGGAGCCCCGGCGCGCCGGAGCGCGAGATCAGGTAGGGCCGCTTGCCCGGCGCATGTCTGCGCTGCGCCTCTTCCGAGGCGCGGCTCATCAGGATCGGCATCAGCGGCCGGATCAGCCCGACATCGACCGGATCGCCAAAGCCGGCGCAGCGGGCGTGGTGATCCCAGATCTCGTATTCGTTGTTGTCGTTCCAGGTCGAGCCGATGCCATGATCGAGCAGTTGCGTCGTCACGCCCTCCTGCCACCACGCCACCGCATCCGGGTTGGTGAAATCGAGGTGCGCGCCTTCGTCGTCCCAGAAGATCGAGCGTTCGGGTTTGTCGTGGTCCTCGCTGTCGCGGATGAAGAGCCCGGCCCCGGCCACCTCGTCATAACGCGGGTGGTCCTGCAACAGGCAGGGCTTGATATTGGCGATCAGGTGTACACCGGCCTCGGCAAAGCGCGTGGTCATGCCGGCGATGTCGGGCACCTTGTCATGATTCCAGTTGAAGACATAGCGTTTCGGGCCAATCGAGGTGTAGCCCGAGGACATCTGGAAGCTGTCGCAGGGAATGTCGTGCTCGGCAATATGGGCGAGAAAACCCTCGAGCTGCGCCTGCGCGTCGGGCGCGTCGGTATAGCTCATGGTCGAGCCGGAATAGCCCAGCGTCCAGCGCGGTGGAAAGGCGGTGCCGCCGGTCAGCCGGGTCTGGCCCTTGACCAGATCGAGCAGTTGCGGCGCCCAGCGGACATAGTAATCGAGATCGCCATCCTCGGCCCGGTAGGCGCGATACGGCAGGTGGTAATTGTCGAGCTCGTTGCCGATGTCGAACCAGCAGGAGGCCAGGTTGTCGTAAAAGATCGACCAGGCCCCGGCGCGCTCGGTCTGGGTCAGCGTAAAGGGCACATGCTTGTAGAGCGGATCGGTCTTTTCGGCGTCATAGCCCATGGCATCGAGATTGCGCATCTCGAAACGGCGGCCGCTGCGTTCCAGATCGCCGGTCTTTTCGCCAAGGCCATAAACCCGGTCCTCGGGATAGCGCCGCAGGAAATGTTCGTGCCGGTGATCGCGGGTGTCGAGTAGGGTGCCGCCGGTGGGGCGTTCCTCGACAAAGGGCACCCATTCACCGTCGATCCGTGCCGCCCAGGCCAGGTGCAGCGGCTGCGAGACCGTGAGGCGCAGCACATCGGTCTCGATCACCAGCGTCTCGCCGTCGGTGATCTTTGCCGCGGGGCAGGCAAAACCCGTGAGCTCGTCGCGGCTGCGCCCCTGCCAGGGCATCTCGCCCCCCGGCGCGACGCACCAGGTCCGGTCGAGCCGCCAGGTGCCGTCCTTCTTCAGCGACACCCGGATCAGGTCATGCTCCAGCACCCGGATCGACAGCAGGTGCCGGCCCTCGACCAAAAGATCGGCCCCGGCGGCGTGGCGGGTGTGAAGGGTCCAGTCGCGAAGCGTTTTCATAGGCCGTATCCCAGAAGCAGGCGGGGCAGGAAGAGGCTGATCTCGGGGACATAGGTGACCACGAGCAGCAGCGAGACAAGCACCGCATAGAGCGGCAGCAGCGGTTTGATCACCTTGGCGATCGAGGTGCCGCCGACCGAACAGCCGACAAACAGCGCCGATCCGACCGGCGGGGTGCAGATGCCGATGCAGAGGTTGAAGGTCATGACGATGCCGAAATGCACCGGATCCATGCCCAGATCGCCCACCACCGGCAGGAAGATCGGCGTAAAGATCAGAAGCGCCGGTGTCATGTCCATGAAGGTGCCGATCAGCAGCAGGGTGATGTTGATCGCCAGCAGGATCATCAGCGGGTTGTCGGACAGATTGAGCAGCACATCGGAGATAGTGTTGGGGATCATGCCAAAGGCCATGGCCCGGCTCATCGCGATCGAAGCGCCGATCATCAGCAGCACCACCGAGGTGGTGACGGCGCTCTCGATGATGATGCGCGGCAGGTCGCGCAGCGAAATCTCGCGATACCAGACCAGCGCCAGCACCAGCGCATAGATCACCGCCGCGGCCGAGGCCTCGGTTGCGGTGAAGACGCCCGAGATGATGCCGCCCATGATGACGACGATCAGCCCAAGCGGCAGCACCGCGTCGCGCGCTGCCACCCAGAATTCGTTCAGCGAGGGGCGGGGCGAGACCGGGTAGCCGCGCCGCTTGGCGATGATGCCGGCGACGATCATGATGCCGAGGCCCATCAGCAGGCCGGGCAGGTAGCCGGCGACAAACAGCGCCGCGATCGAGGTGCCGCCGGTGATCAGCGAATAGACGATCAGCGTCGCCGAGGGCGGGATCAACAGGCCGGTCGGGCAGGAGGCGATATTGACCGCTGCCGAGAAGCTGCGGTCATAGCCTTCGCGGTCTTGCAGCGGCGCCATCACCCCGCCGACCGCCGCCGCCGAGGCCACGGCAGAGCCGGAAATCGAGCCGAACATCATGTTGGCCAGCACGTTGCAATGCGCCAGCGCGCCGGGCAGCCGGCCGGCCAGCACCTTGGCGAAATTGATCAGCCGCATGGCGATGCCGCCATGGTTCATGATGTTGCCGGCGAGGATGAAGAAGGGGATGGCCAGCAGCGTGAAGCTGTCGAGCCCCGAGGCCATCTGCTGGGCGACAATAAAGACCGATTGCTCGACCCCCATGAACAGCAGGAAGGTCAGCGTCGCCGCGGAGCCGATGGCAAAGGCAATGGGCACGCCCATGGCCATGAAGATGACGAAGGAGCCGAAGAGGACCCAGATCGCGTAGCTCATATCTATTTCCTCATTCGATCGGCAGGTCGGAGTCGGACTCGACCACAGGCATCCGCCCGCGGGCGACCTCGGCAAAAAACAGGGCGCAGTAGTAGAGAATCACCGCCCCGGCGAAAGGGATGGCGCCGTAGATCCAGCCCATCGAGATGCGCAGCGCCGGGGTGACCTGGCCAGAGGCCAGGGTCCGCGACACCAGCGAATAGCCGCCCCAGATCATCACCACGGCGGCGAAGCTTGCCACCACCAGCAGGATCGCCGCCTCGGAGGCCAGCTTGCGGCGGCCGCTGAGCGTGCTGGTCAGCAGGTCGATGGCCAGGTGGCGGCGGGCGCCAAAGGTATAGGCGCCGCCGATCAGCGCCAGCCACATGAAGAGAAAGCGCGCGATCTCGTCGGTCAGAGTGCTCGGCGTGCCGAGCACGTAGCGGCTCAGCACCTGCCAGGTGACACAGGCGACCAGCACCGTGAAGATCGCGATGATGACCCAGCGCAACAGGCTGTCGATTGCGGACTTCATGGAGCGCGCCTCCGGCTTGGGCGGGGTGGTCTTGCGTGGGGGATCATCTCGTCTCCTCCTCAGGCTGAGAATGTGCCGCATACTCGCAGCCTCGATAAATGTGGTCAACCAATTTCAGAAATGGGTTGACTACTTCCTGCAATAAACCGCATCATCCGTCCAGATTGGTCAACCAGGATAAGGGGCCAATCGCTGAAATTCTTCCGGGAGGACTTCCATGAAAGTCGCAGCTACCTTTACCGCCGCCGCCATTGCCGCGGTCGCCACATCGGCCGGCGCCGAGACGTTCCGTCTCAACCACAACAACCCGCCGGATCATCCGACGCATCTGTCGATGCAGTTCATGGCGGATCGCGTCGAAGAGCTGACCGATGGCGGCATCAAGATCCAGATCTTCCCCAACGCCCAGCTTGGCACCCAGCGCGAATCGGTGGAGCTGGTGCAGAACTGCGCGCTCGAGATGGCCCGCTCCAACGCCTCCGAGCTCGAAGCCTTCGAGGAAAGCTATTCGGCAATGAACCTGCCCTATATCTTCGCCTCCGAAGCGCATTTCAACGAGGTGATCTCGGGTGAAATCGGCCAGGACATCCTTGCCGCATCGGTCGACAACGGCTTTCGCGGCGTGGCCTTCCTGACCGAAGGCGCACGGTCGTTCTATGGCCAGAAGCCGATCCTGTCGCCGGCCGATCTGACCGGCGTCAAGGTGCGCGTGCAGCCTTCGCCGTCGGCCATCCGCATGGTCGAGCTGCTCGGCGGCAACCCCACACCGATCTCCTGGGGCGAGCTCTACAGCGCGCTGCAACAGGGTGTCGTCGACGCCGCCGAGAACAACCCCACGGCACTGACGTCGGCCCGTCACGGCGAAGTGGCGTCGCATTTCTCGCTCGACGAGCACACCATCATCCCCTCGGTGGTGGTGATGTCGAACTGCGCCTGGGACGGCATGAGCGCCGAAGAGCAGGAAGCCTTCATGACCGCCGCGGCGGAAATGCAGGAGCGCCACGGCGTGGAGTGGAAAAAAGCCTCTGACGCCGCCATCGAACAGGCCCAGGCCGAGCTGGACGTCACCGTCCACGAGGTCGACAAGACCCCCTTCGTCGAGGCGGTCCAGCCGATGTACGAAGAGGTTGCCGCGCAATCCGACACGGTCGCCGATCTGATCGAGCGCATCCAGTCCTCGGCTTCCGGCTCCTGAGGCGGCCATGCTCGAACGGTCAGATATCGCCGAGAACGCGCTTCAGTGTCTGCATGACGAGGACTACGACCGTCCTTTCAACACGCAGAACCTGAACGCGGATACCCTGATCTTCTCCGGCGGCCGGCAGGGCCGGTCGCTGGACGGAGAGTGGTATTTCTGCGTCGATCTCCTGGATACCGGGCTGCGGCAGAAATGGTTCGCCATGACGCCCGCCCGCCCCGAAGACCGTATCGAGCCCTGGGATTACGATCCCCACGACGGCGAGACGGTGCCGGTGCCCTCGAACTGGCAGATGCTGAAGGAGAAATGGTATTTCTTCGAAGGCTCGGCCTGGTACACCCGGCCCGTCACCGTCGACGCCCTGGACGAAGGACGGCGCCGCTTCCTGCGGATCGGCGCCGCCCAGTATGATTGCAAGGTCTTCGTCAACGGCCAGTTCCTCGGCAACCACTACGGCGGCTCCACGCCGTTCTGTGTCGAGCTGACCGAGGCGCTGGAGCCGGGCGAAAACTGGATCATGCTCTGCGTCAACAATACCCGCACCCGCGACCGGGTGCCGATGCGCAACACCGACTGGTTCAACTATGGCGGCGTCTACCGCGAGGTGACGCTCTACGAGACGCCGGCGACGGTGATCCGCGAGCTGTTCCTGCGACTCGAGGGCGGCGCGGTAAAAGCCTTGGTCGTTGCTGATGGCCCGGCCGAGAGCGCGCGGCTGGAGATCCCCGAACTGGGCGTCAAAACCGACATTCCGCTGACCGAGGGTCGTGGCGAGGTGACGCTGGAGGCGCAGCCCGCGCTCTGGTCGCCCGACAGCCCGAAGCTCTATGACGTGACCTGCGCCGCCGGCGGCGATGTGGTGACCGACCGGGTCGGTTTCCGCACTGTCGAACGGCGCGGAACCGAGATTTTCCTGAACGGCAAACCGCTGTTCCTGCGCGGCATTTCCGTGCATGAGGACGACGAACAATCCGGCAAGGTCACCAGCGAGGCCGACATCCGCCGCCGCTTCGAACATGCCCGCGAACTGGGCTGCAACTTCCTGCGGTTGGCGCATTACCCGCATCACGAACGCGCCGCAGAGATCGCCGACG
Organism: Marinovum sp. PR37; assembly: GCF_028807375.1. Lineage (NCBI taxonomy): Bacteria > Pseudomonadati > Pseudomonadota > Alphaproteobacteria > Rhodobacterales > Roseobacteraceae > Marinovum > Marinovum sp. PR37. The sequence goes on from NZ_JARAML010000020.1 coordinate 31,585, forward strand.
AGCTGGGCCTGCTGCTCTGGGAGGAAATCCCGGTCTACTGGGCGATCGATTTCGCCAATCCGGCCACCCGCCGCGATGCCACCAACCAGCTCACCGAACTGGTGCGCCGCGACCGCAACCGCGCCAGCGTGATCATCTGGTCGATCGGCAACGAGAACCCCGACACCGATGCCCGGCTCGACTTCATGCAGGGTCTGGCCGCGACCGCCCGGGCCGAAGATCCGACCCGGCTGATCGCCGCCGCCTGCCTGATCAACCACGCCAAGCTCAAGATCGAGGACCGTCTGGCCGGCGCGCTCGATATCATCGGGATCAACGAATATTACGGCTGGTATGACGAAAACTTCGACGAACTGGCGATCATCGGCCGCAATTCCGCCCCCGACCGGCCGGTGGTGATTTCGGAAACCGGAGCCGATGGCGACCATGAGAAAGGGCCCGAGCGCGGGCTGTTTTCCACCGCCTATCAGTCTGAAGTCTATGAAAAACAGATCGCGACACTGTCGGATCTTGATTACATCAAGGGAATTTCGCCCTGGATCCTCTATGATTTCCGTGTCGAACGGCGTCAGAATGTCTTTCAGCGTGGTTGGAACCGCAAGGGTCTGATCGCCGCCGACAAGCAGACCAGAAAGCCGGCCTTCGGCCTTCTGGCGGCGCATTACGCGGAGCGGGCATCGAAGGAGGAGTGATGGGCGAACGCAGGCAATATCGGGATGTGGCGCGGGACATACAGGACATCATCCGCAGCGAGGCGCTGGCCGCCGGCGACCGGTTGCCGCCGGAACGCGGGCTGTCGGACCGGCTTGGCGTGTCGCGCTCGCTGGTGCGCGAGGCGCTGATCCTGCTCGAGATCGAGGGCGTGGTCGAGGTGCGCAAGGGCTCGGGGATCTACATCTCCGACACGCCACTGGGCACCGGGGCACAGGTGCGCGACGATATCGGCCCGTTCGAGCTGTTGCAGGCGCGGCAGCTCATCGAATCCGAGGTCGCCGGCTTTGCCGCCCGCATGGTCACCAAGAACGACATCCTGCGCCTGCGCGAGGCGCTGGCCCGTGAACGTGCCGACATGGCCGACGGCGATCCCGGCTATGACGGCGACCGCGAATTCCACCGGCTGATCGCCGAGGCGACGCAGAATTCGGTGCTGGTCGACGTGGTCGAGGAGCTCTGGCGCAAGCGCGAGCAGAGCCCGATGTGGGCGCGGCTGCACGATCGCATCTTCGAGACCGAATACCGCCGCGCCTGGCTGGACGATCACGAGGCTATCCTCGCCGCGCTTCAGGCCCGCAACCCGGAACAGGCGCGCGCCGCCATGTGTCAGCATCTCGGCAATGTCCGCGAAACGCTGATGGCGCTGTCGGACGTCGAGGATCCCTCGTTCGACGGCTATCTTTTCGAGCCGGTCGCCCAGACCGGATAACCCCAAAGCCCCCGAGAGGCCTCTATGATCGAATCCTGGCGCTGGTTTGGCCCCGATGATCCCGTGACCCTATCCGATGTCCGCCAGGCGGGCGCCACCGGCATTGTCACCGCCCTGCACGGCGTGCCGGCCGACACCCCCTGGCGCCGCGAGGATATTGCGACCCGGCAAGAGATGATCCGCGATGCCGGCCTGGAATGGGTCGTGGTCGAGAGCATTCCGGTCCACGAGAGCATCAAGACCGGCGCGCCGGGCTGGGAAGCCATGGCCGACGTCTGGGCCGAGAGCCTGCGCGCCGTCGCCGCCGAAGGCATCACCACGGTCTGCTACAATTTCATGCCGGTGCTGGACTGGACCCGCACCGCGCTCGACCATGCGCTGGCCGATGGCGCGCAATGCCTGCGGTATGACGCGGTGGATGCGGCGATCTTCGACATCTTCCTGCTCAAGCGCGACGGCGCCCGCGCCGATCACCGCGCGGACATCGCCGAAGAGGCCGAAACGCGCTATGACGGCATGGACGGGGCCGCCTGTCAGCGGCTGACCGAGACGATCATCGCCGGGCTGCCGGGGGCCGAGGAAAGCTGGACGCTCGACGGCTTCCGCAATCGCATCGCCGATTACCGCGAGATCGATGCCGCGCGGCTGCGCGCCAACCTGCTGGCCTTTCTCGATCGGGTGCTGCCGGTGGCGCGCGAGGCCGGCGTCAAGCTGGCCATCCATCCCGACGATCCGCCCTTCGCGCTGTTCGGCCTGCCGCGGGTGGTCTCCTGCGCCGAGGACCTGGCGGCGATCCTCGATCACGCGCCGGTGGTGGAAAACGGGCTGACCTTCTGCACCGGTTCGCTGGGCGTGCGCGCCGACAACGATCTGCCGGCGATGTTCGATCGGTTCCGCGACCGCATCCACTTCCTGCACCTTCGTTCGACCGAGCGCGAGGCCGATGGCGTCAGCTTTCACGAAGCCGCGCATCTGGCCGGCGATGCCGGTCTGGTCGAAATCGTGCGGCGGGCGCTGCGTCTCGAGGCCGACAGCGGCCGGCACGTGCCGATGCGCCCGGACCACGGCCATATGATCGGCTGGGATCAGTCACGCGGCATGCGCGCCGGCTATCCCTATATCGGCCGGCTGCGCGGCCTGGCCGAGCTGCGCGGTGCCGCCGCGGCCCTGGCCGCGACCGACCGCACCTGACGCACCCCGGCCGGCGGGAGGCCCCGGCCCCGCTGGGCCGTCAATATTCGATGGCGTCCAGAAATCTTTGCTGCGCGGTGTTGAGATGCTCTTCGAGCAGCCGCGCGGCCCGGTCGGCGTCCTTGTCGCGGATCGCATGCAGGATCTCGAGGTGTTCGGCAAAGGCCTCGCCGTGGCTGAGATAGCGCGGCGGCAATTGCAGTCGCACCAGCATCTGCTTGGTTTCAAGGTTCCTGAAAATCTCGTCGATCAGGCTGCTGCCCAGGGCCCCTAGAAAGGTCTGGTGCAGATCCCAGTCGAGCTTGGTGCGCCGGCGGACCAGCGCCTGGCGCTGTTCGGCGGTCTCGGTCGAGGCTTCCATGATCTCCAGCGTTCTGCGGCGCAATGCGTCGACTTCCTGGGGGTCGTGGTCGCTTGCGTATGCGCGCACCGCCGGCATCTCGACCAGTTTGCGCAACTGATAGATCTCGCGCACCTCGGTGGCGTCGATCTCGCGCAGAACGACGCCTTTCTTGGCAATCAGCTCGACAATCCCCTCGCCCTCGAGCCGCTTCAGCGCCTCGCGCACCGCCGTGATGGTCGAGCCGGTGGCATCGCAGATCTCGCGCTGGGTGACCAGCCGGCCGGGTTTGAACGTGCCCTGCATCAGGCATTTCACAAACCGCTCATAGGCGCCCGAGCGCTGGACCTGGGAGGATTGCGCGGCCTCTTCCACAGTCGGGTCGTTCACGTCACTGGGCACAGGTGATCTCCTGAAAATGGGGCGGTCGGGCAAGGCGAGGGACGGCAGGGGCCCGGGTGATTATCGCCGGCCACCCGCCCCCTCATTACGCCCAAGCCCCCGGTCTTTTCAACCTGCGCACCTGGCGGCCGGTCGGCGGGGAGAGTGGGGGCGGTCATGCGGCCTCGGTCCTTTCATGGCGGTGAGATCAGCATTGACTCGGCCAGTCGACTCTGTCAAATCTTTTGTAAGATCTCAGTTAAGCTCCCAATAAGGAGCGCAGCAACCCAGCTTGGAGACCCGCATGTCGCGCACCGTCGTTCCGGCCCCGAGAGCCGCCCGCACCGCCGCCAGGTTGGTGGCCCCCTGATGGTGCGGGGGCCCGAGACATTCCGGGGCTATCCGCGCCCCAGCGGCCGGCCGGGGATCCGCAATCACCTGCTGGTTCTGAACGCCACCGGGCTGACCGATGCGGCGGCGCGGCGGATTGCAGGGGCGTTGCCGGGCACGGTCTTTGCCGGAACGATGTTCGGCATGGGCATGGTCGACCGGGACGCCGAGCTTCACCTTGCCGCGCTGTCGGGTCTGGCGGTGCATCCCAATTGCGGCGCGGTGCTTCTGATCGGCGCCGACCGCACCCGGCTTGACCAGTTGATCGCGGTGCTGGACCGCGACGGACGGCCGTATGCGGCGCTGGGTCTCGACGAGGTCGGACATGACGCGCATCTGCTGAGCCAGCGCAGTCTGGCCCTCGGCGCGGGGCTGTTGCGGCGCCTGTCGGCGCAGCAGCCGCAGGACTGCCCGCTCATCGATCTGTCGCTGGCCTTCGAATGCGGCCTGTCCGACCCGTCTTCCGGGCTGGCGGCCAATCCGCTGCTCGGCCGGGTGGCCGATTGGCTGGTCGATGCCGGCGGCAGCGTGATGCTGGGCGAAAGCATCGAATGGCTCGGCACCGAAGAGGAGCTGGCGCGCCGCGCGGCGACGCCCGAACTCGGCCGCGCGCTGAAACAGGCGGTGCGACGGCGCCTCGATCTGGCGCATGCCGCCGGGCTCGACCTGCTCGGCACCAATCCCAATGCCGCCAATATCAAGGCCGGGCTGAGCACCATCGAGGAAAAGGCCAGCGGCGCGGTGCAAAAGGCCGGCACGCGGCCGATCCGGTCGCTGCTGGCCTATGCCGAGACGCCCGCCACCCCGGGGCTGCATTTCATGGACGCGCCGAGCTATTCGCCCGAGTCGCTGACCGGATTTGTCGCCGCCGGGGCGCAGATGATCCTGTTCACCACCGGGCTCGGCAACAGCTATTGCAGCGCGCTGGCGCCGACCCTGAAGCTGAGCGCCAATGCCGCAACCGCCGGGGCGCTGGGCCGCCAGATCGACTTTGACGCATCGGGCCTGCTCGCCGGGCGGACGATGGACGACATGGCCGCCCGGCTGATCGAAGAAATCGCCGCCACTGCCGCCGGCCAGCTCACCTATGGCGAGATCATGGGCGAGGGCGGCGAGGCCATCAGCCGGTTCGGAGAAGCGATATGACCCCGATTGCCCATACGGTCGGCGCCGATGACATGGTCGCCTATCTGCTCGCCGATGTCGCGGCCGGGGCCGAGATCTCGCTGCAAGGCGCGGCAACCGGCGCGGTGACGGCCCAAGACGCGATTTCAGTGTTTCACAAGATTGCCCTGCGCCCGATCCGGGCCGGCGAAACCATCTGGCGCGGCGGCTGGCCCATCGGCCGGGCGACGGCCGACATCGCGGCGGGGGCACATGTGCACACCCACAACCTCGTCAGCGCCCATGCCACGATTTCGAAGGAAAGCAATTGACAGACACATCGCCCCGTACCCTGAAAAAAGGGCGTATTTTTAAGCAGAAGCTGGCCGAGGGCCGGGCCGTTTCCGGCGCATGGTCGACGCTTGGCTCGCCCGAGGTCGCCTGTCTCATGGCGCGAGCCGGGCTGGATTACCTGCTGGTCGATCTCGAGCACGGGCGCGGCGGGATCGATGGTCTGGCGGCACAGGTGCAGGCGCTGGCCGGCTTCGACACAGCGGTCATGGTGCGGCTGCCAGATCACGACACCGGCAGCGTCAAGCGCTGTCTCGATGCCGGGGCGAACTGCCTTCTGGTGCCGCAGGTCGACAATGCCGAAATGGCGGCGCGGGTGCTGGAGGCGGCGCTGTTTCCCGGCGCGGGGCGGCGCGGTGTGGCGGTCGGCGCGATCCAGGCCGCCGATTGGGGATATGCGGCCGACAGCTATTACACCCATGCCAATGACGCCCTGACGGTGCTGATGCAGATTGAATCGCCCGAGGCGGTGGCCAACCTCGATGCGATCCTCGCGCTGTCCCGGCTCGATGGCCTCTTTGTCGGGCCGAACGATCTCTCGGCCACCATGGGGCTGTTCCGCCAGTTCGAGGCGCCGGCATTCCGCGAGGCCTTTGACAAGGTCTTCGACAGCACCTTGGCCGCAGGCAAGGTGTTTGGCGCGCTGCCCGCCCCCGGCCTGGCGCTCGAGGCGCTGGTGCAACGCGGGGCGCAGGTGGTGCCGGGCGGCTCGGATCAGACGATGTTGCGCGGCGGGGCACAGACGCTGGTCGCCGGGCTCAAGGCGGCGGGAGGGGCGGCATGACGCCGGTACAGCCGCCCGTCCTGCCGGCGCCGGCCAATTGGTCGGGCACGGCGGATTTCGAGGCCCGCGATCCGGCGCTGGGGCTGGTGGTCGGCCGCTACGCCTTTGCCTCGCCCGGGGATGTGACGCAGGTGCTCGAGATTGCGGGCAAGGGCTTTGCCGCATGGTCGGCGCTGACCGTCAACCAGCGTTGCGATCTGCTGGGCGACTGGCTGTCGCGGATCGAGGCCGAAACCCCGGTGCTGGCCGGCGAGATGACCGATGAACAGGGCAAGCCCCTGGCCGAAGCGACGGCCGAGATCGGCAAATCGCTGCGCGAGGCGCGGCAGATGCTGGGCTTTGCCCGCAGCCATGGCGGCCAGACGTTGCCCGGGCGCGCGCCGGGCTGGAGCAACACCATCCTGCGCCGCCCGCGTGGCGTGGTGCTGGCGATCACGCCATGGAATTTCCCGGTGCTGACCCCGCTGCGCAAGCTGGTGCCGGCGCTGGCCGCAGGCAATGCGGTGGTGCTGAAACCCTCAGAATACACCCCGGCGGCGGCAATGCGACTGGTGCGCGCGGCCGAGGGCCTCTTGCCGCAGGGCGCGCTCTGTCTCGTCAATGGCGCCGGCGAGGTGGCGTCGGGGCTTGTCGCGGCACAGGTCGACGCGATCTCCTTCACCGGCTCGGTTGCCACCGGGCGCAAGATCGGCGCGGTCGCCGGCGGCAATCTGGTGCCGGTCTCGCTCGAGCTGGGCGGCAAGAATGCGGCCATCGTCGACCGGGTGGCCGATCTGGAACCCGCGCTCGATGCAATCATCGGCGCGGCCTTTCAATGTTCGGGCCAGCGTTGCACCGCGATCAGCCGGGTTATCGCCCAGACCGAGGTCTATGACGCGGTGCGCGACGGGCTTATCGCGCGGATGCAGCGGCTGATCGCGGGGCCGGGACGCGATGCCAAAACGACGCTGGGGCCGATCACCACGCAGGCGCAGCTTGACCGGATCACGCATCTTGTCCGTGCCGCCGAACTCGAAGGCGCGACGGTGCTCACCGGCGGGCGGCGGCTGGCGCCGGACAGCGCGCCCGAGGGGCTGTTTTTCGAGCCGACGCTGCTGGCCAGCGACGATCCCGCCAACCCGGCGGTGCAGGACGAAATCTTTGGCCCCGTGCTGACCCTGTCGCGCTATCACGGCGACGATGCGGCGCTGCGCCTTGCCAATGCCACCGAATTTGGGCTGACCGGCGCGATCTTCACCGACCGGCTCGATTTTGCCCGGCGCGCGATGAATGAGCTGCAATCGGGCATGATCCACGTCAACCACGGCACCGCGCCGGATGACAACATGCCCTTTGTCGGCATCCGCGCATCCGGCCTCGGCACCGGCTCGGTCGGCCCCTCCACCCTCGATTTCTACACGACCGAACACGCCGCCTATCAGGCCGGCTGAAGGAGATTTTCATGAAGTTCACCAATATCGAAATCCGGGCCTGCCGCCACGAACCGGATCAGGCCTACAGCCTGAAGGACGGCAAGCCGATCGACTTCGAATTCCTCGCCATGAAATTCGACACCGACGCCGGGATCAGCGTCGAGACCTTCGGCTTTGCCGGCCGCAGCGCGCTGGCCATGGGGGCGGTCTCGGCCGAGCTGTTGCGGCCGTTTTTCATCGGTCGCGACCCGGATTACCGCGAAAAGCACTGGCACGATTATCGCCGCTTCAACCGGGCCTGGAACTTCACCCCGGCCTATGCCTATGCGCCTTACGACATCGCCTGCCATCTGGCGCAGGCGCAGGCGGCGGAGCTGCCGCTGTACAAGCATCTGGGCGCGGTGCGCGATGCGGTGCCGATCTATGGCTCTTCGCTGACCCTGCCCACGGCGCAGGCCTATGCCGATGAGGCGAAGGCGTTGCAGGCGCGCGGCTGGGCGGCCTACAAGCTGCACCCGCCGGCGGATATCGACATTGCCTTCGAGGCGCACCGGCTCTGCCGCGAGGCGGTGGGCCCGGAATTCCGGCTGATGTCCGACCCGGTCAACAACTTCAATTTCCAGCAGAATCTGCACTTCGGCAAGATGCTGGAAGAGCTGAATTACTACTGGCTCGAAGAACCGATGTTCGACGAATGCCACGGCTCCATGCGCGAGCTGACGCGGGCGCTGCGCATTCCCATCGTCGGCGGCGAGACCGCCGAGAACCACCCCGCAGGCGTGGCCGAGCTGGTGGCCAGCCGCGCGGTCGACATCGTGCGCGGCGACGCCTCGTGGTCGGGCGGGATCACCGGGCTGATGAAGACGGCGCATCTGGCCGAGGCGCATGGAATGAACTGCGAGATCCACACCGCGATCTATCACCCGCTGGAGCTGGTGAACCTGCATTGCGCCGCCGCGATCCGCAACAACGAGTTCTTCGAGGTGCTGGTGCCGGAAGAGCTCTTTGCCATCGGGTTGAAAGATCCGATCGACGTGCGCGACGGCCACGCGCATCTGCCGCAGGGCCCGGGCCTCGGCATCGCGCTGGATTGGGATTTCATCGACAACGCGACGCTGAAGGTGCTGTGATGTCGGATATCGTCCAGCCCGCCCAGGCCGCACAGGCCGTCAACGAAGAGCGCCGCCGCCGCTGGCGGCAGGCCGCGATCTATGCCGCGCTGGCCCTGGTCACCTTTGTCATGGTGTTTCCGATCCTCTGGATGGTCTCGGTTTCGCTCAAACCGACCACGGAGACCTTTTCGCTGCCGCCGCGGCTCCTGCCCGAGACCTTCCATTGGGACGGCTATGCCAAGGTGCTGACCGATCCCAAGTTTCGCAGCTTCCTGATCAACAGCTATGTGGTGGGCCTCGCCGTCACCGCGCTGTCGCTGGTGATCGGCACGCTCGCGGCCTTCGGCTTCTCGCGCTACCGCTTTTTCGGCGACCGGGTGGCCAAGCTCTTTGTGATCACCACCCAGATGGTGCCGACGATCACACTGCTGATCCCCTATTTCGGCGTGATCGTCTTTCTCGGGCTCTATGACACCCTCTGGGGTCTGATCCTGACCTATCTGACCTTCGCGCTGCCCTATTCCATCGTCATGATGAACGGCTATCTCGACACCATCCCCAAGGATTTCGACGAGGCCGCCACCATCGACGGCTGCACGCCGCTGGGCGTGCTGGTGCGGGTGCTGCTGCCGGTGGCACTGCCGGGGATCATCTCGACCGCCGTCTACACCTTCCTGCTGGCCTGGAACGAGTTCCTGTTTGCCCTGGCGCTGACCCGGTCGATGGACATGCGCACCGTGCCGGTGGGGATTTCGATGATGGTCGGCGAGTTCGGCCTGAAGTGGGACGAGATGATGGCGTTTTCGGTGATCGGCTCTTTGCCGGTGCTGATCCTGTTTATGCTCGTTCAGAGATTTGTCGTCGGCGGATTGTCCGCAGGGGGCGTCAAGGGGTGAGGAGCCCGCACACCGGGGCGGCAAGCCCCGGACCACAACAAGGAGGAGACTACCATGATCAAGACCCGTTTCACTGCCCTGGCGCTCGCCGCCGCGACGGCGCTGACGCCGCTGGCGGCGCAGGCCGCCGAGATCGAATGGCTGCAATGGTTCGCGGCCGAGAACACCGACGGCTTCTATGACGAGCTGGTCGCCGACTTCGAAGCCAAGCACCCGGATATCACCGTCAAGCTGGTCACCCAGCCCTTTGGCAAGGTGCGCGAGAGCATCGTGACCGACAATGCCATCGGCGTCGGCTCGGACGTGCTGGGGCTCAACATGCCCTGGACCAAGGAATTCCTCGACATCGGCATTCTCGAGCCGCTCGACGAGTATCTGGCCCGCGACGACAACAGCTTTGCCACATCCGATCTGGTCGAGGCGCCGCTGGGCAAGATCGACGGCCACACCTGGATGGTGCCGCTCAATGCCTTTCCTTTCGTGATGCATGTGAACATGGGGCTGGTGCGCCAGGCCGGGTTCGACGCGCCGCCCGCCACCTGGGAGGAACTGGCCGAACAGGCCGGCGCGATCTCGGCGCTGGAGGATGGCATCTCGGGCATCGGCATGCCGTTTTCCTCGCAGCCGCCGTCGAACGGCCCGATCCTGACCTTCCTGCCGCTGCTCTATGCCCATGGCGGCAGGATCATGGCTGACACCACGCCGAACTTCGACAACCCCGAGGTGGTGGCGACGCTGCAATTCCTCAAGGACATGAACGATGCCGGTGCCATCGCGCCGGGCGCGGCCTCGCGCACCGGCGGCGTCGATCTGGAGGAGTTCATCGCCGGGCGCACCGGGTTCATGATTTCCCCGGGGGTGCATTCCAGCTCGATCACCAGCCGCAATCCCGAGCTGGAGTACACGCTGGTGCGGGTGCCCACGAACGGGGAGACCGCCTATCGCGTGCATGGCTGGGAAATCGGCATTGCCGCCGACAGCCCCAACAAGGACGCGGCCTGGACCTTCGTCAACTACCTGCTTTCGCCCGAGGTCAATGCCCGTGCCGCCAAGGCCGCCAATGCGCTGCCCGGCAATCTCGCCGCGCTTGATGCGGTGCGCGAGGGCGCGGATGAGACGCTGCTCAAACAGATGGAAATCCTGTCGGGCGATACCCCGGTCGAGGAGATGCGCCAGTCGCCCAAGGCGGCGGCCAGCTGGTCGGTCATGACCGAGGAAATCCAGGCCATGCTGCGCGGCGACCAAAGCCCGGAAGAGGCCGCCGCCGCCGTTCAGGCGCGCTGGCTCGACCTCGCCGGATAAGACGCAAGGGCCGGGCGCATCCCCGCGCCCGACCCACCACGCGAAAAGGACGTTCAAGTGACCACAATGCTTCGCCAGATGACCACCCGGGGCACGCCCTACCTGTTCCTTCTGCCGGGGCTGGTGATCCTCGGCGCGCTGCTGTCGGTGCCGCTCTACAAGGTGGTGGAATATTCGCTTTACGACAATGTCATCGTCGAGCGGAACCCCACCTTTGTCGGCCTCGCCAATTACACCAACCTGATGACAGATCCCGGCTATTGGAGCGCCGGGTTCAACACCGTGGTCTTCACCGTCGGTTCGGTGCTGGGCCATATGGTCGTGGGCATCGGGCTGGCGCTCCTGGTCAATGCCGATATCGCACCGCGCGCCCGCACGTTCTTTCGCTCGATGCTGATCCTGCCGTGGATCTTCACCGCCGTCGTCGTGGCGTTGAACTGGCAATTGCTGCTCAACCCCTTCGGCCTGATCAACTACATGTTGCAATGGATGGGGCTCACGTCCGAGCCGCTCGACTGGTTGGGTGATCCCGATCTGGCGATGTGGTCGCTGCTGCTGATCTCGACCTGGCGCGGCTATCCCTTCATCATGGTCAGCTTCCTGTCGGGGCTGCAAACCGTCCCGCGTGAGCTTTACGAAGCCGCCGAGATCGACGGCGCAGGCTTCTGGCACAAATTCTGGCATGTCACCCTGCCGCAGCTCAAACCGGTGATCTTCGGTGTCGCACTGCTGGACCTGATCTGGACCTTCCAGCTCTTTCCGCTGGTCTGGCTGTCCACCGGCGGCGGCCCCGGCCGGGCGACCGAGGTGCTCTCGACCCTGACCTTCCGCCTCGCCTTTGTCGATTTCCAGTTCAGCCAGGCGGCCACCGTCGCCGTATCCATCCTCATCATCTCGGCGGCCTTCACGCTGCTTTACCTGCGCAACGAAGCGCGCCGTCTGTAAGACCCGGAGACCCCATGTCACGCATTGAAATCCGAAACCTCGTGAAGATGTACGGCGCCCATCAGGCGCTGCACGGGATCGACATCTCGATCCAGCCGGGCGAGTTCTGTGTCCTTGTCGGCCCCTCGGGCTGCGGCAAATCCACCACCCTGCGTATGGTGGCGGGGCTGGAAACCATCTCGGGCGGCGAGATTGCCATCGGTGAGCGCGTCGTCAACGGGCTGCGCCCGAAGGAACGCGGCATTGCCATGGTGTTCCAGAACTACGCGCTCTACCCGGCCAAGACCGTCTACAACAACATGGCGTTTTCGCTGCAACTTTCGCGGATGCCCAAGCCCGAGATCGACCGGCGCGTGCGCGAGGTGGCCGATATTCTCGAGCTGACGCCGCTGCTCGAGCGCAAGCCCGGCGCCCTCTCGGGCGGCCAGCGCCAGCGCGTCGCCATGGGTCGCGCCATCGTGCGCGACCCGGAGGTGTTTCTCTTTGACGAACCCCTGTCGAACCTCGACGCCAAGCTGCGCGGCCAGATGCGGGCCGAGATCAAGCGGCTGCACCAGCGGCTCCAGAACACCATCATCTATGTCACCCATGATCAGGTGGAGGCGATGACCCTAGCCGACCGCATCGTCATCATGCGCGACGGCAAGATCGAACAGCAGGGCACGCCGGATGCCATTTTCCACGATCCCGACACCGTCTTTGTCGCCGGGTTCATGGGCAGCCCGCCGATGAACCTGGTTGATTGCATGGTGACGCCGACCGGGTTGAAACTGGGCGACAGCGAGATTGCCTGCGCCACGCCCGACGGGCTGCGCGCCGGCGCGCGGGTGATCTGCGGCATCCGCCCAGACGACGTCCGCCCCGCCGCCGACCAGCCCGGCCGCGCGACCGCGACGGTGCCGGTGGACCTGATCGAACAATTGGGCACCGAAAAGCTGGTGCATTTCCGCGCCGGCCAGCACAGCATGATCGGCAAGACCGGCGGCCGGGTCGATCTTGCCGAAGGCGCCCCCCATCCGCTCGCCTTCGACATGGCGCATGCCTATTTCTTCGATCCCGAAACCGAACGGCGCATTCGATGAGCCAGCCGGTCAAACCTCTGGGTCTCGGGTTCGGCCTGTTGGGCACCAGCAATGTCGCGCCGATCTCGGACGCCCAGGCCGAGGCGATGTTCGCCGCCGCCTGGGCGATGGGCCTGCGGCGCTTCGACACCGCGCCGCTGTATGGCGGCGGGCTGTCCGAGGCGCGGTTGGGGCGACTATTGCGGGGCGTGCCGCGCGGCGATTATCTGCTGTCGTCCAAGGTCGGGCGCTACCGCGATTATGCCGCCCGGGTCAGCAACCCCAAGGCCAACCCGGGCGATTGGCGCGACTATTCCCGCGACGCCACCCTGCGTTCGGTCGAGCAGAGCCTGACGCGGCTGGGCACCGACCGGCTCGACATCGCCTTTGTGCATGATTGCGACGATGACCCGGGCGCCGCACTGGACGGCGCGCTGCCGGCCCTGGCCGAGCTGAAAGCGCAGGGGGTGGTGGGCGCGCTGGGCGTCGGCAGCAATTTCGCCGCCACGCATCTCGCGCTCTCGCGCGAGGCCGAGCTTGACGTGCTGATGGTCGCCGGGCGGTTCACCCTGCTTGATCAATCCGCCGCGCCCGATCTTTTCCCGCTGTGCCGCCAGCGCGGCACCCAGGTCGAGCTGGCCTCGCCGTTCAATTCCGGCATTCTCGCCACTGGCCCCGACGATCCCGCCACGCGCTTCGACTATCAGCCCCCCGACGCCGCGACGCGGGCGAAAGTGCGCGCCATTCAAAAGGCTTGCGCGGCCCATGACGTCACGCTCAAACGCGCCGCGCTGCACTATAGCGCCGCCCATCCGGCGGTGACGCGGCTGGTGCTCGGGCTGACCGCGCCTGCGGGTTTGCGCTCCAACCTGGCCGATCTCTCCGCGCCCGTTCCCGCCGCCCTCTGGCCGGCCCTGGCCGCGCTCGGGATACCGGCCCCAACCGAACAGCCCTGACATGACCCAGCACATCATCGACGCCCATGTCCACATCTGGGACCGCAGCCGCGGCGAGACCTTCATTGCCGAAAAGCAATTCCCCAGCCTCACCGGCAAGGCTTTTCTACCCGCCGATCTTGCCCCCGTTCTGGCCGAGACCGGGGCCGAGAGCGCGGTGCTGGTTCACGGCCCCGCGACGGTCGAGCACGCGCTGCATTGCCTTGATCTTTGCCGCGCGCATGAAATGTTTCGCGCTGTTGTGGGCTGGGTCGATCTGCGCGATCCCGCTTGCCAGGCCCAACTTGCCCGGCAATCCGCCGATCCCGGCTTTCGCGGTGTGCGGCTCACACCGCTGCTGGATGCGGCACCCGAAGACTATCTGCGCAGCGCGGCCGCGCGCGGGGCCTGCGCCGCCTTGCAGGACAGCGGCGCGTTGATCGAGGTGCTGGCCCCGCCGCCCCTGTTTGGCGCGGTGGCGGCGCTGGCCCGGGCGCATCCGGCGCTACCGGTCGTGGTCGCCCATTTCGGCCTGCCCGACACGGACCCCGGCCGCTTTGACGGCTGGCATCGCGCCATGGCCGGGCTGGCCGAGCTGGACAATATCCACGTCAAGATTTCGGGCCTGCCGCTGACCGGCGAGCCGGCGCAGAACGATCCGATGACCCAGCGTCATGTCGCCGCGATGATCCGGCTTTTCGGGGCCGAGCGCCTGCTTTACGCCAGCAACTGGCCGGTCGCCACGGCCCTGGCCTCGCCGGGCTATTGGCGCCACCGGCTCGACACCGCTCTCGCCGAGCTGGATATCCCGGAGCGCGACCGACAAGCGCTCTACCACGACACCGCCGCGCGGCTGTACTGAGCGGGCCTTTCCGGCGGCCTGCGGCCCGACGAGCCCGGGATCAAAGACGACTTTCTGTTTGTCCTCCAGGAGGAGGAATTCCGCCCGCTGCGCATCCGGGGGCAGGAACTGCTGTCCGAGGAAACCATCCCGATGACCGCGCTGCTGTTTGTGGCGATGCTGCCGCTGCACGCCGAGGATCCGAGACGGCAATTTGCCCTGCTCGCCAATGCCTATCGGTTTTTCGACGAATATTCGGCCGGATACGGTGCCCCAAGACGTGAAAAGGCCCGCACCGGCTGATGCCGGGCGGGCCCTTGGCTGCTCTTTGGATGGCTCAGGCGACGCGGGCGAGCTTTGGCGCGCGTTGCTCTACCAGCGCGCCATGCAGCGCGGCAATGGCCGGCTTCAGCGCGTCACGCTCGAGGATGAACTGAACATCCACGTTGCGCGGGCCCTGGCTGGCGCCGATCGCTTCCAGATCGGCCGCGGCGATGGCCTGAAGGCCACGGGTCAGCACCGAGAGCCCCGACAGATCGCCGCCGATCACCGCTGCCATGGCGATGGCACGCGACGAAACGTCGGCGGAGGGGTAGTGCTTGGCCAGATCCCGCTCGACCCGGCGCAGCACCTTCATCGAGGTGTCCACGTAGTGGGTGATCGTATTGGCGTTCGACACTTTCGAGACGATCCGCACGTTGTGCCGGGTCAGCACCTCGAGGATGGTCGAATCGTAGCCCTTCACGCCGACCATGTCCTGTTCGAACACCTCCAGCGCAAAGAGATCGAGGCCGGTGACAATCTCGACCGCCGCCTCTTCCGCCGGCTGATCGTCGATCAGCGTGCCGGGGTCGGCCGGCTCGAAGGCATTGGTCACGCGCAGCGGCACCGCCGCCTGGCGCAGGGTCTTGGCGGCCTTCGGGTGGATCGCCTCCATCCCGAGGTTCGACAGCTGATCGGCCACGTCATAGTTGGTCCGGCCCAGCTTCTTGACGGCATCGGCGCCGACAAGCTTGGGATCGGCCGACGAGAGGTGGAATTCCTTGTGGATGATCGCTTCCCGGGCGCCGGTCAGCGCCGCCAGACGCGAGAATGTCACCTCGGAATAGCCGCGGTCGAATTCGCCCATCAGGCCCTCGGAACATTGCGCATAGCCGGTGACGATCGGCATCTCGGTCTCGAGATCCACACCCTTCATCGCGCCGGTGATGCGCTCTTCCAGGGTCAGGTCACCTTCGTCGCACCAACCGGAGAGGTCGATGAACCGTGCGTTCACCCCGGCCCGCTGCAACATCAGAGATGTGACAAAGGCCGAATGCGACTCGCCCAGGCCGGCCAGCAGCTCGCGGGTCTGCCCCATGTTCTGGGACAGGCGGAAGTGGCCGTAAGAACACAGCCGTTGCAGGTCGATCAGGCAGTTGCGGGCGCCCAGCAGACGGTCGTTCACAAAGGCATCGGCGCGCTCGATGTCGGCCGGATTGTCCAGCACGCGGGTATGCGCCATCTTCATCGCCTCGGCGACGCGATCCAGCCGGTCATGCCAGCCGTGATCGTTGTCGTCGCTGGCAAAGGCCGCATAGGCGCCGGGCTCGCCGGTCTTCTTGTGCTCGAGCAGCAGGTTGGTGATGCCGCCGAAGGCCGAGACCACGAAGATCCGGCGATAGAGGTCCGCCGGCTTGCGGTCGCCGACGATCAGCGTGTCGCGCAGCTCGTCGATGCGGTCCATGGACGTCCCGCCGATTTTTTCGACTGTATGGGACATGTCAAGCTACCTCGGCTGCCGCATAGGACCCGTCTTCGCGGTGTACTTCCGTCCCGGTGACGGGCGGATTGAAGACGCAGGCCATGACAAGCTCTTCTTCGGCGCGCAGCACGTGCCGGTCATGTTCATTCAGCGCATACATGACGCCGGGGGTAATCTCGTGGGTCTCGCCGGTGGCGAGATCGGTGATCGAGCCCTTGCCTTTCATGCAATAGACGCTTTCGAAGTGGTTCTTGTACTCGAAGGTGTGTTCCGAGCCGCCTTCGAGGAAGGTGATATGGAAGGAAAAGCCCATACCATCATCCGCCAGCAGCATCCGGACCGACGTCCATTGCGCGTCGGACACCACGCGATCCCGCTCGGAATCGACGATCTTGTTGAAGTCTCTCACGATCATGTCGGTTACTCCGCTGCGATTGCTGTTTTCTCGGAAATCACGGTCTCGGCCGCCGAAAGCAGGATCTCGAAGCCCTTCTCCAGCAGCGCGACCGGGGTGGTCAGCGGCGCAAGGATCTTGACCACCTGGTCCTCGCTGCCCGAGGTCTCGACCACGAGGCCGTTCTCATAGGCCTTGGCGCAGATCTCGCCGGCGAGCTCGCCCGAACCGACGTCGACGCCCTGCATCAGACCGCGGCCCTTCATCTTGGAGCCCTCGACCATATTTGCCAGCTCGGTCAGCTTGCCATGGATCAGCTCGGCCTTGTCGGCCAGCTCTTTCTGGAACGCATCATCGGCCCAGAATTTCTCGATCGCGACGCGCGCGGTGACAAAGGCGTGGGTGTTGCCGCGGAAGGTGCCGTTGTGCTCGGCCGGGCCGAACACGTCATGCTCGGGGCGCACCAGAAGCATCGCCATCGGCAGGCCGAAGCCCGAGAGCGATTTCGCCATGGTCACGATATCCGGCGTCACACCCATCTCTTCGAAGGAGAAGAAAGTGCCGCAGCGGCCGCAGCCGGCCTGGATGTCATCGATGATCAGAAGCGCGCCGTGGTCTTTGGCCAGCTTGGCGATGCGCTGCACCCATTCGGTGCTGGCGGCGTTCAATCCGCCTTCGCCCTGCACGGTCTCGAGGATGATCGCGGCGGGCGCGTCGACGCCGCCGGATTTGTCGCTCAGCATCGCCTCGAGGAAATCGGCGGTGTCGGTGGCACCGGCGAAATAGCCGTCATAGGGCATCCGCGTCACACCGGAGAGCGCCATGCCCGCGCCGCCACGGTGATAGCCGTTGCCGGTCGCGGCCAGCGCGCCATTGGTCACGCCGTGAAAGCCGTTGGTGAAGGCGATGACATTGGTGCGGCCGGTGACCTTGCGGGCGATCTTCATCGCCGCCTCGACGGCATTGGCGCCGGTCGGGCCGGTGAACATCACCCGGTGATCCATGCCGCGCGGCTCGAGAATGTGCCGGTCGAAGGCCTCGAGAAAGGCGGCCTTGGTGTCGGTGTGCAGGTCGAGACCATGGGCAATGCCGTCGGCGCTAATGTGATCGATCAGCGCGGCCTTCATGTCCGGGTCGTTGTGGCCGTAGTTCAGCGAGGAACAGCCGGCGAGAAAGTCGATGTAGCTCTGGCCGTCGTCCGCCGTCAGCTCGGAACCGCTCGCCTTGGTAAAGACGGCGGGCATGCTGCGGCAATAGGAGCGGGCGGCACTCTCGCGACGTTCAAAGATATCGCGGGTTTCTGTCATGTCCTTGGGCATGAGGTATCCTTTCGCACTTGGTGCGTTGAAAATTTCTGGAATCCGGGGATGAGTTCAGGCAGCGCGTGCCAGCATTTCGGGCGCCGGAAGGCTGATCGTCACCATATGCTCGGTGTCGTGATGCCCGTCGAAATGCGCATCGCGTTCGAAATGCGGCTCATCTGCCAGTTCGCCGCCGATTTCGCGGGCAAAGCTCCGAAAGAGCCCCCAGGATGCGGCGTTGTCCTTGGTGATCGTGGTCTTGAGATGGTCGGCGCCGTCGCAGGCGTCGCGCTGGATCAGTTCCAGCAGCATCTTCTTGCCGAGGCCGAGGCCACGCGCTTGTGCGCTGACCGCCACCTGCCAGACAAAGAATTCGTCCTTCGACGGGATCATGTGGCCGGAGATCCAGCCGACGATCTCCCCGTCAAGCTCCGCCACCACGCAGGTATCGCGGAAATGATCGGCCTGGATCAGGTTCGCATACATGGAATTTTCGTCGAGCGGCTTGCAACTTTTGACAAGCGCCCAGATGTCGGCTCCGTCCGTCGCATCGGGTTTGCGCAAACGGAGCTTACGCGTTCGGGGTTCGGTCATGTCTTTCGGCATCTGGCTTTACGCTCCCTGATCATTCGAGGCTTTAAATAGCGCCAGAGTGCCGAAACTTCAACATGCGAAGTAGATTTATCTCGCTTTCCGGCGCTAATAGCGGCATTTGAGGCAAGAATGCGCCATAATTGGAAAGACTATCGAAGCAGCTTGACTCAGGCTTTCTTCGCTCTGTGAACGAAAGAATGTAGATAGTTTGATGATTGAAGCGTCAACCCGCTTCATGCGACACTGGGCGCATGACTGAATTGCCCCCCATCCGTGTCGACGAGTGCCTCATTGCGCTGCGGCGAATCCTGCGCGCCACGACGCTGTATGAGCGCAATCTTGCCATGGCGGCGGGAATCACTCCGGCACAGCTTCGGGTGTTGCAGATCCTGCACGGTCAGCGCGACGGCAGCACCACGCCCAAGGTGCTGGCAACGCAAATGGGGGTGGTGCAGGCGACGGTGACCGCGCTGATCGACAAGCTCGAGGCCTCGCGCCTGGTATCGCGGCAGCGCAGCGAGACCGACCGCCGCCAGACCCATGTGGTGATCACCGACAAGGGCCGCAGCGTGGTCAAGGATGTGCCCGACGCGCTGCAACAGCGTTTTGTGGGCTCCTTCGAGCGGATGCAGGATTGGGAGCAGGCGCAGCTTCTGTCCTCGCTCGAGCGGGTGGCCGCCATGCTCGACGCCGAAGATATCGATGCCTCGCCGGTGCTGGCGGCGGGCGATTTCCACGCCACGCCAAAGCCGCAATAGCGGTCAGGTGTCGCGGAAGGCGCGATCGAAATAATGTTTGATCGGCCGGAGCACGTATTGAATGGCGATCTGGCTTTCGGTGGTCATGAACGCTTCCACCGGCATTCCGGGCACCAGATCGCGATCGCCGAGCTTGGCCATCTCATCCTCGCGCAGCTGCACCTTGACCTCGTAGTAGAAGGCCTTGCTCACCGGATCCGAGATCACATCGGCCGAGATCCGCGCCACTTCACCGACGATGATCGGGATTTCCCGCTCGCTGAACGCCTTGAACTTGATCGACGCCTGCTGCCCGACGCGCACCTCGTCGATGTCGGTGGCGTCGACCCTTATGCCGACCTGCACCGGTTCGCTGCTGGGCACGATCATCATCAGCGGCTTGGCCGCCACCACGACCGACCGGGTGCCGAACAGGGCTGACTGGTGGATGGTGCCGTCCACCGGCGCGCGGATCTCCAGCTTGCTCAACGTGTCGGTGAGCTGAAGCCGCTTTTCCAGGTAGCGCGTGCGCAGCGGCCGCAGCTTGCTCAGCGCCTCTTCGGCCTTTTCCTGTGCTTCCGGCACCACCGCCAACCGCTTGAGGTCGAGCTCGGAGATCTTGCCGCGCAGCTCCGCGATCTTGGCTTCGAGCCTGCCGATCTCGCCGCGCATGGCGACATCTTCCTTCTTGAGCTTGTAGACCTCCGAGGCCTTGATCAACTGGCGTTCGGCCAGGGCGTCGGCATTGGCGATCTCTTCCGCCAAGAGCGACAGCTCTTCGCGAGTGGCGGCCAACTGCGAGGACACCCCGGCAATCTCGGCGCGAATTTGCTGGGCCTGTTCTTCCAGCAGCCGCATGCCGGAGCTGACCGCCTCGAAATGGGCCGCCAGCTGTCGGCGCTGTCGCGCGACCAGCCGGCCGATATCCGCGTGCTCGGCCGCGGCTTCGGCCAGCAACGGGTGCAGGTCGAGCGCGTCGCGGTTGTCGAGCACCGCGTCGAGCCGGGCGATATTGGCCAGCGTCTCGAAGAGCTCGCCTTCGGTGACATTGAGATCGGAGCGCGGCTCGGTGCTGTCGAGCCGGACAAGCAGATCGCCGGCGCGCACCCGGTCGCCGTTGCGGGCAAAAATCTGATCGACGACGCCGCCCACCGGATGCTGTACGGCGGTCATGGTGGTCGAAACCTCGAGCACGCCTTTGCCGATCACCGCCCCCGATATCCGCGCCTGCGTCGACCAATAGCCCAGCCCCGCCAGCCCGAGGATCATTGTCAGCACCACGATGGTGAACGGGCGTCCGGTGGTCCAGGTCCTGCGGCGTCGGTCGGGGCTCTCGGTCATCGGCTCACCGTCTCGCGACCTTGGGGCGGGGCTCTTCGCTCACGGCGCCATCGTTGCGCACCACCGCGACCCGCGGCCGTTGCTGGCCCGCGGCGGCGGGCGCGTCTTCGGCCACCTTGCGGTTCTGGTTGGAGGACGAGGCGCTTTTCTGTTCGGTGAGCTTGCCATCCTTGAGCAGGAAGTGCCGGTCGGTATACCCCAGCCCCAGAGGGTCGCGCGCGGTCATCAGGATCAGCGTCCCCTCGTCCTTGAGCGCGGTAAGCGTCTGTTTCAGTTTTTTGGGAATGCGCACCAGCATATCGGAATCGAGCTGATCGATGATCAGGATTTCCGGGCTGTGATAGAGCGCGCGGGCGAGGCTGAGCTGATAGCGCTCAAAGGCCGAAAGACAGGTGCCGCGGGCATCGATCACGGTCTTGAAGCCATCGGGCAGCGAGCAGATCGCGGCGTGCATCCGCGCCCGACGCGCCGCCTCGCCGACCTTTTCCGGGTCGGGGCTGGCCTCGAAACCCGAGATGTTCTCTTCGATCGTGCCGGCCACAAAACCGGGCGACTCCGGCGCATAGCCGAAAACCCGCTGCGCCTCGGCGTCGGTGAGCCGTGACGTGTGCCGGCCATTGATCAGCACGGCGCCGGCGCTTTGCTGCCACATCCCGAGGATGGTCTCGAGCAGAACGGTCTTGCCCTGGCTCGACAGCCCGTTGATTTCGATCACTTCGCCCGCATTTGCGGTGAGCGAGATCGAGCGCAGGATCAGGTTGCCGGTGAGCGGCGAGCGGACCGAGAGGTTTTGCAGCACAAGCCGGTAGGGTGCGCCGGGCTGTTCGGCGTAATCGTCCTCGAGCTCTTCGGCGCGGTTGGCCAGGATGCGGGTCAGACGCTGCCAGTGCTGGCGGGCCTCGAACATCCGCGGGATCTGGACAAAGAACCGGTCGACCGGTCCGAGAATGCGGGTCACCAGGAAGGTGGCCGCCACCATCGCGCCCACGGTCAGTTCGCCCTGAAGGGTCAGCAGGGCACCCGTGGCCAGCACCGAGTAGCGCACCACCATGGTGGTGATGCGCGACATGGTTTCGAACCAGCTTGTCCAGTCGCGCAGCGCGATGGAATCGTCACGCGCCTGATTGCGCGCCTGTTGCCAGCGCGGATTGAACCCCACGCCCATATCCTGTGACCGCACGGTATCGCGCGAGGCGATGAGCACGTTCTTGAGCTGGTTGACCGCCCCGGAGGCGGCCCGCGACCGTTCCTGGCGGCCGCCCATGAAGATCGCCTGGAGCGCCGCCAGCAGCGCAATCACGCCGACCCCGGCCACACAGGCCCAGCCCAGCAGCGGGTGCAACACAAAGACCACGGCGACAAACATCGGCGCCCAGATGAAGTCGAAGATCGCGATCAGCGAGCCGGAGTGGAAAAAGCCACGCAGCCCGTCGACCTCGTCAAGCCCGACGGCGGGCTTGGGTTTGTTGTGCTGAAAGACATGGTTGCGGCCGGAATGGCGCAGCAGCGTCTGCTCCATCTTTTCTTGGAACTGCGCGCCAAACCGCGCCAGCAGGCGCTTGCGGGCGTAATCCAGCACGCCGAGCACCAGCAGCAGGCCCATGACCAGCGCCACCAGTGCCACCAGGGTTTCGACCGAACGCGAGGTGAGCACCCGGTCATAGATCAGGATCATGAACATCGGCCCCGCCAGGCGCAGGACATTGACCAGAAAACTGAGAAGAAAGGCCGAGGTCAGGATGAACCCGCCCTTGCGGACGGCGGCCCGCGCCGACCCTCGGAGTGCCTTGGCTGAATTCACGTTACTCTGTCCTTCCGTGGTTTCGAGAACCGGAACGGACCGCGTCAGACGACCCATGACGGACAGCGCCGGCGGCGCTGCCCCGGTGTAGCCGGAAAGAGCTACTTCTTCTTGTTCGGCTTCTTCACCTGATTGAGGTTGAAGCTGATAATGATGCGGTTGGCGTCGTTGCCTTCTTCCTTGGATTCATTCGTGTCGACCGAGTGATACAGCCAGCTCGGAAAAATGAGCATGCGGCCCGGCACCGGCGTGAAGCGGACCTTGGTCCAGCATTCCTTGGGCCGTTTCTTGTTCGGCTGAAACTTTGCCTGGTTCATCAAATGCATGGTTCTGGATTCAATGAACTCGATGTTACCACATTTTTCCGGCGCCTGGATATAGTAGACTCCGCTCCACAGGCAGCCGGGGTGGACATGCGCCTTGTTCACGCAGCCCGGCGGGTTGATGATCGACCACATGGTGCCGATCCTCATTTCGTGGGTGTCGGCATAGCCGAGGTTCTCCGACATCCGGGCGGTTGCCTGATTGATGCGCGAGACCATCTCGGCATAGTCGTCGGCTTTGTGCAGATCGTTGTGGCTGTGCCAGCCGCCCAGTGCGGGAATGTTCGAGCGGCTGATGCCTTTCTGGTCGCGGATACGTTCGTTGTAAATCTTTTCGATCAGGCTTTCGTTCAGCTTTTCGGGATTTTTCAAATCGATTTGAAATACCATAGTCGGAAAGTACATGCGTCGAGTGAAATTGAAGTCTTCGTTGGCCATTCCATCTCTCACTTGTTTTAAAATACATGGTCTTGCTAGGATGGCGGCCGCCACCGCCACCTGCGATCATACCAGCGAAGCGCCTTATTCCAATTGGTTATTTTCACGTGTCCAGCCTGCAACTTCTGATGGAGCATCGTTCCGACGACCGGGGCTGCCCGAAGCGGCTGTCGAGTGACGCTACGGCACTTCGCTCTCCTTTAGCGTGTGTGGTCGCGTGATGCGCGCTGCGTCCCCACCCTGCATGCGGGACTGGCTGGCGCTGCACGGCATGACAGCCCAGGGCTGCGCCCGGCTGCTGGCCACCGAACCGCCCCTCCCGGAGCCGGTCGCGCACAGCGATACGGCAGCGGAATGGCCGGACGGCCCGGCGCTCTGGGCACTGGT
The DNA here is from genome assembly GCF_028807375.1 of Marinovum sp. PR37. Lineage (NCBI taxonomy): Bacteria > Pseudomonadati > Pseudomonadota > Alphaproteobacteria > Rhodobacterales > Roseobacteraceae > Marinovum > Marinovum sp. PR37. The sequence goes on from NZ_JARAML010000020.1 coordinate 55,113, forward strand.
CGCCCGCGCCCTGACGCACCGCCTGCCAGAGCTCACCCCGGAGATCGAACGAACAGCCGGCGCCACCGTGCTGAACTTTGCTCCTGACCGCGCCCGGCACCCGAAGCCATTTGCGCTCTATATTACTGAAAAATCGTTGGTTTACGTGTCCTGCCCGCTCTCGCGTTCGGCTGCGGACCTCGCCATCGCAGCGCATGAATTCGGCCATGCCCTCCAGTTGCATTGCATCGCCGGAGCCGCACTGGCGCCGGTGCTGCGCGAAACCTGTGCCTTTCTGGCCGAAGAAATGGTGCCGCCGGGGCTGGCCGATCTCTCGCCCGGCCACGCTGGCGCCGCTGCCGATGCGCTGGCCGGCCACCGGGCGCGCAACCTCGGCGCGATGCGCCAGCGATTGCAAGCCTGTCTTGCGCGCCCCGGGGCGGCGTATGACTACAGTTGGAACTATCCGCCCGCCCGCATCCTCGCGTTGCTCCTTCTGCAAGAGGGGACGGGCGCGGTGCGACGGGCGGTTTTCCATGGCGAAAAGAGCCTCGCTGACCTGCGGCGCGATCTACACGTATAAGGCGATCATTCCGGGTGATCAAGGCACGTTCGCCCCTGCTGCGGCAGCGCCTGGAAGACGGTCGGGGCAGGGGCTGCGCGGCCTCGCCGGAAACCCCAGTTCCTTAAATTTCCGTTGACAGAATGCCGATTCGTGCCGAACATCTTGGGTAAATCTGCATTTCCTTGGGCCGTGGCGTCATTGAGCATCACTTTGGCCCGCATTGGGTTTTTTGTACTGCATTGATTAATATACCCAAATGCACATCGGTCATGCGCTTTTGATATACCTGCATTTCTGGATTTTTCAGGCTCGCTGAGCCGCTCCCACCAGAACTCCCGATTCAGAGCTGCCTGCCTGGCAGGCGCATTTCTTTCATTCTCGCAAGAGACCATTCCGACCAACGGAGACCTCCCATGACCGCCATCATCGCCACCCCCGCCGCCCTGACCACCGACCTCACCGAAGAGCTGGCCGCGCTGATCGACGCCGCGCTCGAGATCCGTGACCTCACCGCGCCCCTGAGCTTTGTCGATTTCTTCGATGGCGATGAAGGTGATGAGGAGAACGAAGGCAACGAGGGCGACGAAGACGACGAGGACAACGAAGGCGACGAGTTCGACGAGGGCGACGAGAACGACGAGGGCGACGAGGACAACGAAGGCAACGAGGGCGACGAACAGAACGAGCCCGACGGCGGCGACGAGGCCGACGAAGGCAACGAGGGCAACGAAGGCGACGAGGGCAACGAGGACAACGAAGGCAACGAGGCCGACGAAGGCAACGAGGGCGACGAAGGCGAAGAAGGCAACGAGGACGACGAAGGCAACGAGGGCGACGAAGGCAACGAAGCCGACGAGGGCGACGAAGGTAACGAAGGCGACGAGGGCAACGAGGACGACGAAGGCAACGAGGGCAACGAGCCCGACGGCAACAACGAAGGCAACGAGGGCGACGAGGGCAACGAAGGCGACGAGGGCAACGAGGACGACGAAGGCAACGAAACCAGCGCCAGCGGCGACGAGGGTGACGAGGCCGACGAGGACAACGAAGGCAACGAGGCCGACGAGGGCAACGAGGGCAACGAAGGTAACGAGGGCAACGAGGGCAACGAAGGCGACGAGGACGACGAGGGCAACGAAGGAGACGAGGCCAACGAAGGCAACGAAGGCGACGAGGGCAACGAAGGCAACGAAGGCGACGAAGGCAACGAGGACAACGAAGGCAACGAAGGCGACGAGGGCAACGAGTCCGAGGGCGACGAAGGCGACGAGGGCAACGAACAGGACGAGCGTGACGAAGGTGACGAGGCCGACGAGGGCGACGAGGGCGACGAGGCCGACGAAGACGACGAGGGCAATGAAGACAACGAAGGCAACGAGGGCGACGAGGACTTCAACGAGGGCGACGAGTCCAACGAGGGCGATGAAGGCGACGAAGCCGACGAAGACAACGAAGGCAACGAAGGTGACGAAGGCAACGAAGGCAACGAAGGCGACGAAGGCGACGAGCCCGGCGTAGACCCGCAGAATGAGGGTGACGAAGAAAACGAGGGCGACGAAGGCGACGAAGACGACGAAGGCGACGAGGGCGACGGCACCGATGCGCTCGACAACGAAGGCGACGAGGGCAACGAGGACGACGAAGGCGACGAGGCCGACGAAAACAACGAGGAGGACGAGTACGACTTCAACCGCGACGACGACGGCGACGAAGGCAACGAGGGCGACGAGGGCAACGAAGGCGTCCCCGGCAATGAAGACGACGAAGACGACGAGGGTGACGAAGGCGACGAGACCGACGAAGCCGATGAGGACGATGAAGGCGACGAAGGCAACGAGGGTGACGAGCTAGACGAAGACAACGAGGGCAACGAAGGCGACGAAGACGACGAGGACGATGAAGCCGACGAAGGTGACGAGGGCGACGAAGGCGACGAAGGCTCGGAAGGCGACGAGAACAACGAAGGTACCGAGGGCGACGAAAGCGACGAAGGCGACGAGGGCAACGAAGGCGACGAATTCGACGAAAATGATGAAGGCGACGAGGGCAACGAAAGCGACGAAGACAACGAAGGCAATGAAGGCGACGTGCCCAATACCAACAACGAAGGCGATGAAGACAACGAAGACGACGAGAACAACGAGAACGATGAGAACGACGAAGGCGACGAAGGCGACGAAGGCGACGAAGGCGACGAAGACGACGAAGACAACGAGGCCGACGAAAACGACGAGGACGACGAGAACGACGAAGGCGACGAAGGCCAGGAAGGCGATGAAGGCCAGGAGAACGACGAAGACGACGAAAGCGACGAAAACGACGAGGACGACGAAGGCGACGAAGGCGACGAATTCGACGAGAATAACGAAGCCGACGAAGGCGACGAAGGCGATGAAGGCGACGAAGGCAACGAGGGTGACGAACCCGAGGACGGCGACGGAGACGAAGGCGACGAAGGCAACGAGGGTGATGAGCCTGGTCTAGACAATAACGGTGATGAAGGCGACGAAAACGACGAAGGTGACGAAGCCGATGAAGGCGACGAAGCCGACGAGCACGACGAAAACGACGAAGGTAACGAAGACGACGAAGGCGACGAAGGCGACGAGGACGACGAAGCCAACGAAGACGACGAGGGCGATGAAGACAACGAAGGCGACGAAGCCGACGAAGACAACGAAGGCGACGAACACGACGAGGAAGACGAAGGCGACGAAGGCGACGAAGACAACGAGGGCGACGAATTCGACGAAGGCGACGAAGGCGACGAGGACGACGAGAACGACGAAGGTGATGAGAACAACGAATTCGACGAAAACGACGAAGACAACGAAGGCGATGAAATAGCCGGCGACAACGGCGACGAATTCGACGAAGGTGACGAGGATAACGAAGGCACCGAAGACGACGAAGGTGACGAAGACGACGAAGGAAACGAGGACGACGAAGGCGACGAATTCGACGAAGGCGACGAACACAACGAAGGCGACGAAAACGACGAATTCGACGAAGGTAACGAAAACGACGAACACAACGAGGACGACGAAAACGACGAAAACGACGAATTCGACGAAGAAAACGAAGCCAACGAAAACAACGAGGACGACGAGTTCGACGAGGGTGACGAAGATGACGAGGGTGACGAAGCCGACGAAGGCGACGAAGGTGACGAAGGTGACGAAGGTGACGAAGCCAACGAAGCTGATGAAGGCGACGAAGGCGACGAAAATAACGAGTTGAACGAAGAAGACCTCGGCGACGAAGGTGATGAGGGCAACGAAGGCTTCGAAAACGACGAAAACGATGAAGGTGACGAAGGCAACGAAGGCAACGAAAACGACGAAGGCAACGAAGGCGACGAGGGCGGCGTCGACGACGAAGGCGACGAAGGTGACGAAGACGACGAAGCCGACGAAGACGATGAAGGTGACGAGGACAACGAAGGCAACGAAGGCGACGAAGGTGACGAAGACGACGAGGGTAATGAGCACGACGAAGACGACGAGGGTGACGAAGGCGACGAAGCACCCTGATCCCTCGCACCACCTGCCTGCGGAGACCTTCCCGCAGGCAGCGGTTCTGCCAAGACACCAAGGCGGCGCTCCCAGCGCCGCCTTCTTGTTTGGAGCGCTCGCCGGGCTGCGCCCGTGCCCTATATCGGCCAGAACACCGCCAACGAGCTGCTGATCCTGGTTGGCTGCGCTCTCTGCGCGACCTTCCTGCGGTTTGCAGATCTCCCGCTGGCGCGCCTGCTGATCGGCTTCATCCTCGGTCCGCCGTCGAAGAACAACTTTTCCCGCGCCATGCAGTTTTGTGACGGGGTGAGTTTCATCTGCGACTGTCCGATGACACTTGGCCTGCCGGTGCGGGCGCTGATACTGGTGGTTCTGCCCAGTTGCCGCGCGCGGAACCGGGCGGCAGGTGGGGCCAAAGGCGACTGAGGCCCGACGCCAGCGACATCGAGCCAGGGAGAGGCCATGAGCAAACCGCTAGAGGGCATTCGCGTGCTCGATTTGACCAATGTGCTGGCCGGCCCGTTCTGTTGCCACCACCTGGCGCATATGGGTGCCGAGGTGATCAAGGTCGAGGCCAGGGGCCGCGGCGACCTTGCGCGGCAGCTGGGGGCCGACCCGGAGCTGAATGCCAGCGGCATGGGGGTGTCCTTTCTGGCCCAGAACGCCGGCAAGAAATCGGTGACCGTCAATCTCAAGCACCCGGAGGGAAAGGCGCTGTTCCTGCGCCTCGTGGCGACCGCCGATGTGGTGGTCGAGAACTTTCGCCCCGGCGTGATGACCCGTCTGGGCGTCGGATATGACGCGCTGAAAGCGGTGAACCCGCACCTGATCTATTGTGCGATCTCGGGCTTCGGGCAGGATGGTCCCTGGGTGCATCGCCCGGCCTATGACCAGATCGTGCAGGGCGCCTCGGGGGTCATGTCGATCACCGGCGACAGCGAAAGCGCGCCGCTGCGCGTCGGCTATCCGGTGGCCGATACCGTCGGCGGCATCACCGCCGCCTTTGCCATTTCCGCCGCGCTCAATGCCACGCCCCGGGGCAGCATGATCGACGTCTCGATGCTGGAATCGGTGCTGGCAACGATGGGCTGGGTGGTCTCCAACTACCTGATCGCCGGGGTGGAGCCTCTGGCCCATGGCAACGAGAACCCCACCTCTGCCCCTTCCGGGGCCTTCGAAGCCGGCGAAGGCCTGATCAACATCGCCGCCAACAAGGACGAGCAATGGCAGTTGCTGGCCGGGCATCTGGGGTTGTCGCATCTTTGCGCGCGGCCCGAATATGCCAGCCGGGAGGCGCGCAAGGCCAACCGCCGGGCGCTGAAGGCCGAGCTGGAAACCGTGCTGAAAACCCGGCCGGCCCGCGACTGGGCCAAGGAATTGAACCGGATCGGCGTGCCGGCGGGTGCGGTGCTGACCGTGCCGGAAATCCTGGCCATGCCGCAGGTGGCCGACCGGGGGTTTCTGCACAGCTATGCGGATGTGCCCGGCGTGGGGCGCGATATCCAGGTGGCCACGACCGGCATCAAGCTTGACGGCGCGGCGCCCGCGGTCGAGACCCCGCCGCCGGAACTGGGCCAGCACAACGCCGAGATCTGGCAGGAGCTTGGCCTTACCACCGAGGACATCGATACATTGCAAGAGGATGGCGCGATATGACCCGAGACAGCAATGACGTCTCTGACTGGTGGACGACCGAGATCATCGACATGGCGCCCGGCCAGATCCGGTTTCGCGGCCATCCGGTCGAGGAACTGATCGGCGCCGTGACCTTCCCGCAGATGATCTGGTTGCTGACGCGGGGCGACCTGCCCACCGAGGCGCAGGCGCGTCTGCTGGAATGCGCATTGGTCGCGGCGGTCGATCACGGGCCTCAGGCGCCTTCGATCGCGACCGCCCGCATGGCGGTGACCTGCGGGCTCGGACTCAACGGGGCCATGGCCTCGGCGGTGAACATGCTGGATGATGTCCATGGCGGGGCCGGCGAGCAGGCGGTGGAATTCTACGGCTGGATCGATGCGGCCGTTCAGGCGGGCCAGCCTCTGGATGCTGCGGTGCCGCAGATGGTCGACCGCTGGCAGGCCGAGCGCGGCAAATTTATCCCGGGCTTCGGCCACCGGTTTCACAAGCCCGAAGACCCGCGCGCGCCGCGCCTGTTGGGCTTGGTGGACGAGGCTGCCGCGGCCGGAACGGTCAGCGGGCGATACGCCGCCATCGGCCGCACCGTCCAGACGGTGCTCAACGATCGCAAAGGCAGCCCGGTGCCGATGAACATCGACGGCGCGACGGCGGTAATCTATGCAGAACTCGGCTTTGCCGGCCCACTGGCGCGCGGATTGTTCTGCCTGTCACGCTCGGTCGGGGTGATCGCCCATGCCTGGGAACAGATGAACCAGGGCGGGCGCAACAAGGGACCGACCCCGCCTGCCTATCGCTGGACCTATACCGGCCCCGATCCGATCTGAAGCCAGTGAGACCCTCGTTGACGTGATCGGGCTCGGGCGTGTTCCTGTTCACACCGAGGTTCAGGAGCTGATAGCTGAAGCCGCAAACAGTTGGGCGGATGCCGGTTGTTTCTGCATCGCAGAGCCGGAAAAAATCCCTCCGCACCGAAAGGGAAATCGCAGTCATTTTCCGTGCAGACGCAAAGACGGAAGAACCGTTTTCTGCCCCCCTCAGACCATCAGCGAAGGCACTGGATAAATCGTCTTTTTCCGGGGCATAAAGTCAGGTGATTTTGGCGACCCCGGCAGGACATAAATTCTGCTAGTAAAATCAAAGGGCTGATCTGTCCCACCTTCAGGGAATCCCTTATTGGAAACATTGGGGAATTTTCCGGTCTGCCCAACCCTATTTCCGGGCGTTCGGAAAAGGAAAACCCCGGTGCGCTGGCGGGCGCAACCGGGGTCAAAGACGTTGTGGAAGGCGTCTGTACTGATACCGAGCATACCCCAGCGTACCCGATCTTGGCAAGGCACTGGGGGACGCTCCAATGACCGTTTCCAAGCACATCCCCAGCAACATCAAGCGTGTGTCACGCTGTCTCGGTTACGCGATCTGGCTGGGTAGCTGGTCCGGACTGGCCACTATCCTGCGGGCGCGGCTTACCCCTGAGGATCGTGCTGCGCTCGCATTCATGGCGCTGCGGTCATTGGATCACGACACTGCGTGTATGACCGCAGATGCAGCTCTTGCCTACCGTAAAGGGAGGGCAGTTGCATGACCGAGCGCGAACTCGACGAAATCCTGACGCTCCGTTGGCCGCTGGTTATGCGAGCGGCGATGGCTGGCACGGACGATTGGCTGAAAGGCTTTGTCCGATCCATCGCCCGGCAGGGAAAGCGCGCAGCATGGAAACCCACATATCGGCAGGAACAGATCATGCGGCGATTGGTGGCCGAGGTGGGCACTGTACAGCCGCAGAGCTCCGAGGTGATCGAAGACTGACGCCACGCGGCTCTGCGCGCATTCGCAGGGCCTGCCGGTGTCGGGGAAACCACGGTGCGCCGGCAGGAGCGAAGGGCAAACACGGGCAGGGATCACATTGCCCAGGGCAGTCCGAAAGGTTGAAGCCCGATCCCCGGCGCCGCGCTCTGGCGTCGCAAGTAGCAACCAACCGACCGGCAGGAGCGCATGACCGGACGGGCCCAAAGCGATGGACCGGCTCCGTTGAGCAGGATCTTCACGCGGAGGGCATAGGGACTGCCACGCTTTGCGGCGTGGGCAGTCGTCCTATGCCCTTCGCTCCGAACCTCACCATTGAGCAGAGGTACACAGAGAAAGGAAAGACAGCGATGAACAGATATACGCGCGAGAGCAACAGCGCACTTCCAAAAAACTGGCGGCATGTCTCAGAAGCAATCAGCGCACTGGTTTGTCGCGTAGAGTGCCACAAACCACGCCGCGAGAACGCCAGCCAGCAGCTTGGACGGGTCCTTCCTAGCGATGCCGTATACGGGTCAACACAGCCCGGCATTTCAGGCTTTGTGAAATAAATCAAGGGGATAAGAAATGCGCATCCTTGAGGAACTGGCTTTGGATGGTGAGAGCGTCCTTCGGATTGGCGGCAAAGACCTGTGCGAATTGCTTTCCCTTTCCTCGGGAGCGCTGACCGATCTGAAGAAGCGCGGAATTGCGGTTCATCTCGGCCACGATGCCTATGATCTGAAGGCCACTGTCCGGGCCTATGTCGAGCACCTTCGTGGCGTGGCCAGTGGACGAGGCGGCGAAGAGCACACGGTCCAGCTCAGCGCGGAACGGGCGCGACTTGCGAAGGAGCAGGCGGACGCCCAGGCATTGAAGAACGCCAAGGTGCGAGGTGATCTGGTCGAGGCTTCCGAGGTCGAGCGGACATGGGCGGATGTTCTTCGCCAGGTCCGGGCGCGCATTCTTGCTGTTCCGTCTCGCCTGCGCTCCGAGTTGCCGCAGCTCGATACCGCAACTGTCGCCGCCCTCGATCGGGGGCTTCGTGATGCTCTGACGGAGCTTGGTCATGTCGACAATTGAAGACGTTGCCGCGAACGCCCTGCGCGCGCTGATCCCGCCGCCGCGCTTGCGTCTCTCTGACTGGATCGAAGACAACGTGACCCTCCCGGAGGGGGTCAGCGCCCAGCCCGGCCCGGTGCAGCTCTGGCCCTTTCAGTGCGAAATCGCGGACGCCATCGGAGATCCCGAAATCGAGCGCGTCACGCTGGTGAAGCCCGTGCGTGTCGGCTTCACAACCTTGCTCACCTCGGCGCTTGCGTCCTTTGTCGCCAACGAACCCGCGCCCATTCTCTGCCTGCTGCCCGCCGAGGCCGATTGCCGCGACTACATGGTGTCGGACGTGGAGCCGATCTTTGCCGCCTCGCGCGCCGTCGCGGACGCTCTGGGCGATGACCGGGACGAAGGCGAGCGCAACACGCTGCTGTCACGGCGCTTCCCCGGCGGGTCGCTGAAGGTGGTCGCGGCCAAGGCTCCGCGCAACCTGCGCCGGCACAACGTCCGCGTTCTGTTCATTGACGAGGCGGACGGCATGGAGGCCACCGCCGAGGGCTCGCCGATCCTGCTGGCCGAGCGGCGCACACTGTCCTTCCCTGACCGCAAAATAGTCCTGGGCAGTACACCCGTTCACGAAGAGACCAGCCACGTCCTGCGCGCCTATGCGCAGTCCGACCAGAGGATCTTCGAGGTTCCATGCCCGAGCTGCGGCGTGTTTTCCGAGATCCTGTGGGACCAGATCACCTGGGACCAAGGCATCCCAGAAACGGCGCGCTGGACCTGCCGGCATTGCCGCGAGCAGATCGAGGAACGGCACAAGCCCGCAATGGTCGCGGGCGGTCACTGGCGCGCCCTGCGGCCCGAGGTGCAGGGCCACGCTGGCTTCAGGCTCAACGCACTGGTATCGCTCCACGCCAACGCATCCTGGGCACGGCTGGCAACCGAGTTCGCAGGTGCGAAGGATGATCCCTCGACGCTTCAGACCTTCGTCAATACCATCCTCGGCCAAGGCTGGCGCGGAGATGGCGAAGAGCTGGACGACGAAGGGCTGGCCGGGCGGGTGGAACCATTCGGACTCGGCCAAGTGCCTGCCGAGGTGCTGGCGATCACCGCAGGCTGCGACGTGCAACACGACCGTATCGAGGCAACGCTGATCGGCTGGGCCGAGGACGGCACCGCCTTCATTCTTGGGCATCGGATCATCTGGGGGCAATGGGACGAGGCCGACACCTGGGCAGAGCTGGACGGCCTTCTGAAGCAGACCTTTCCACACGCACTTGGCGGCCGCATCGGCATCGAGGCCGCGGCAATCGACGCGGGCGATGGCACGACAATGCACACCGTCACGGCCTTCTGTCAGCCTCGCACGCGCCGCAAGGTCATGGCGATCAAAGGCGCGCCGGGCAACCGACCTCAGATCGAGCGCGCAGGCTCGAAGACGAAGACCGGCGCGCGGCTTTGGATTGTCGGGGTGGACACGCTGAAAGGGCTGATCTTCGGGCGGCTGTCGCGCGGGGCTTCGATCCGGCTGTCTTCGGACCTGGCGCGCGTCTGGTTTGAGCAGCTGGCCAGCGAGCGCGGTGTGACCCGCTACAAGCGCGGCCAGCCGTCCCGCAGTTTCGAGCGTGTGCCAGGACGGCGGGCCGAGGCGCTGGATTGCACGGTCTACGCCTTCGCCGTCCGCTCGCTCATCAATCCCGATTGGGACCGCAGGCGGGCCGAGCTAGCCTTGAAGAGCGCCCCCGCCAATCGGCCAGCCCCGGTTGTCCGTTCAAGCTGGATGAGCCGCTGAGATAGGGCTGGACGCGCCCGGCTATGACAAGGTGCCAAAACCTCCCCGTTACTCGGCGAGTGGGCATGCCCCGAGAGAGCGCGGCACAGGCACTTACAGCTCTTCGCTGAGCGCGAATAAAGTCATGGGCGCAAGTAAGGTGCGCCTATGACTTCCCGTTTAGTAGCTTAGGTTATTATCCAGCCATTCATTGACCTGCTTGGAGCCGAAACCGCTCCACGGCTTCTTCAGCGTGATGATGTAGATACGGTCATCCGAATCAATGTGTTTCTTCAACGCGTTATAAACATCCGTGGTCGATTCCGTCGTGCTGATTGCATAACTACTTTCAGAAAGCTTTGCCCATGCAGAGTAGCTCTTGATGTCTTCAAGTAGCGGAGGGCGTTTGGTTTCGTTGTTCAGGTCGTATGTTACAATGTAGACAGCCATTCGGCCAATATCCTTTGATAATCCGCCTTGACTTGGTCTGTACAACTTGGGACTCCCCCAACGTGAATTAACCAGTCGCAGCTAGAAACAGTTGCAATCAGATTCATGCAGCCGGGAATGCGAATCCCGGCTGAATTTCTATTGTACGTCATGCAATATCTGGAATCTAGTTTGTGCCGCCTATGTCGCTCCAACATATACGCACGGCAACACAAGGTATTTGCCCTGTAACAATCGCTGCGGCGGTGAGCAGACTGAAACGCCCCAAGTAATGCTGAAACAATGAGAGTTGGTCATCAGTTGATGGCGGCAGGAAATAAGTCGTAACTGTTCAGTCCCGGCACGTGGCAGGAAATAGGCGCTGTATTTTCACACCTCGGGTGGCTTCAGGTGCTTTGGGTGCGGTACGTAGTCGATAACCCGCCCGCCATGGCGGATCGACACTTGGGGGAAGTCTTCGCCATGGGTTGCAAGGTGTTGCTCCGCATCGTCACGCATCAGCTGACGGAACTCGGCCTTGTCCATGCCGATCCGTGAATCGCCCAGCCACATTTCGAGCGCGGCCAGGATCTCGGCGTTCATGCTGCGGTGATTGCTGGCGGCCAGTTGCTTCACCTGGTCGCGCATTCCATCGGGAAGCCGGAGGATGAATTTGTCCTGATTTTGCCGGGGTTCACTGCTCATGGTGGCATCAAGCCATATTTTAGCATTGACGCAATAATGGCTTAGAGCCATAAAGATATCATCGAGCCATATGGAGCACATTATGAGCCAACGCAAACCCATGCAGCTGCGCCTTCCGCCAGACCTGAAGAGGTGGATCGAGGAGCAAGCGGAGGCGAACGGCAGCAGCCAGAATTCCGAAGTTATCCGGGCTGTCCGTGAACGGATGGCTAAGACCAACCAGGTGCAAAGCTCCTAAAACGAAACGGGCCGGACGGTGCAGCAACACCAGACCGGCCCTGACATGAAACCGATCTGAAAAGGAGATCGTCCATGGCTGGTAGCCAATATACGTCCCGCCCCGCCCTTCCGAAAGAGCTTCCTTCCTCCGCCCCGCGTCGCGGCGAACCCGAGTTTCCCGGCACGGAGCAGCTACGGGAGCTCGCGCAGTCACCGCAGGCTGAGTGCGCCGGGCACAAACAAGACCAAGGATACTTTAATGCTAGTCTCGAATTAGAGGGGAGGATCCAAGACATTGCAAATCTCTCTCAAGCGCTCGACCTGGTCATTGGGGAAATATCCGTCAGCTCGATTTCCGATCCATTGCCCGAAAGGACACGGCGAGCCTTGCTTGCCATCCACGAGGCACTTCTTGTCAAGGCGACGGAAACAGAAGAGTTCCTGGAAAAGCACTGGGACGATGTGCGTCGCGGGGCCGTCGCCGGCGGCTAGTTCAAGCTGAAGACTTTGCCGCCAACGTGTGCGCCTGCGAAGGGAGCGCTGAGTACCCGAAGACATGACCGATACCCGGAAATCGAATATTGACGTGCGAGCGCTTGTCGTGCATGCTTCCGGTATCCGGGTATCAAAAGGCCAACCATGTTCACCGAGCGCCTCTACAAGCCATCGATTTGCGAAGCTGCATCCGAGATCAACTCGGTCACGCTTCGCTCTTGGCACCGCAAGGGCTTCACCGCGCCAATGGGCTTCAGCGCCGACGCTGGGCACAAGCTCTACAGCTTTCACGACATGTGTGTGCTGCGGACAGCGAGTGAGTTTCTTTCCCTCGGCATCCCCATGCCGGAGGCGCTGCACTCTTCCATGCAGTTCTCCGACAGCATTCTTGAGATGATCGAAGCTCAGGACCCGTCAGGGCTGGCCGAGAATTTTGGCCTCGGTGTATCGATTCAAGTCCACCGCCACTGGCGAGGCTTCGGCGTCCGCTACAGGCTGTCTAAGGATAATCAGAAGTTTGAGTTTCATGATCGCTTAGACGGCGGTCGCATCGCCGCAGTCTTCCACGGCTGGGCTTCGCGTGGCGCGGTGATCGTTGATATCGGTCGGGCTGCGCAAGATGCCGCCGAACGCCTTCTAGAAGAAATCGGAGGCGAGTGATGGCATCCCGCCAGGTTCTCCGCACCGCGCAACGCGGTCTCGCGAAGCTCTTTCGCCGCTCGGGCATCGAAGCTGCGGGCGGCGGGCGGCGCTGGGACGGTGCGTCCGTCCTGACTGCCCCTCAGACCGCGACGCTCGCCGCTCGCGGCCCGGCGCAGGCGCGCGCGGCAGGGCAGTACATCAACACCCCCTTCGGACAGAAGATCGTGGAAACTTGGGTCTCGGCGCTAGCGGGCAAGGGCTGGCAAGCCCGTTCGCGGCATCCGGATAAGCCCACCGCGCGCAGTTTGAACGAGGCATTCGAGGCGCTCGTAACTCCACTTTTGCCGCTGCTGGTGCGAGCGCTGGTGCGCGACGGTGAGAGCTTTCTGCGCATCCAGATCACCGCCACGGATGCAATTCGACTGCGACCGATCCCCGCCGAACAGGTTGATCCGTCCCTGTCGCGAGACCTTGGCAACGGCTCTCGGATCGTCGCGGGCGTCGAGTTCGATAGCGACGATGAAGTGCTGGCCTACCACATTCTTCCCGAAGCGCCTGGCGCCCCGTTTGCAACCTACCAGCAAGCCGTCCGCGTCCCGGCGCGTGACGTGATCCACATTTTCGATCCGCTTTTTCCCGGCCAGGTGCGCGGCCTGTCATGGCTGACTCCGGTCCTGCTCAAGATGCGTGACCGCGACGAGGCGTCCGACGCACTTCTGATGCAGTTGAAGACGGCAAGTCTGATCACGGGCTTCGTGCGCGACCTCGATGGATCGATGGCGGGCTTTTATGGCACTGAAGATGGCGGGGCGCTGAATGTCGCACTCGAGCCGGGCGCGATGCGCATCCTGCCGCAAGGCGCGGACGTGACGTTTTCGACACCCGGCCAGGGCGCGACGCAGGCGGCCGAGTTCCTCCGGGCGCAAGATCGCGAGATCGCTTCCGGGGTTGGGCTGACCTTCGAAGCCCTGACGGGCGATCTAACGCAGACCAACTATAGCTCCGCACGGGTCGGGCTTCTGGATTTCCGCCGTCGCGCCGAAATGCTGCAACGCCAGCTGATCGAAGGTCAGTTTCTTCGCCCCTGTTGGAAGCGGTGGATCGAACTGCGCGCTCTGGCAGGAGAGATCGACGCAGGCGGCGCGGCTTTCGATGACTTCAACTCCGTCCGCTTCGTCCCGCCTGGCTGGCAGTGGGTGGATCCAAAAAATGAAGTCGAAGCGGACGCCCGGGCCATCGAAACGGGGCTGAAGAGCCGCGAGGAAGTGGTCGCAGGGCGTGGCCGCGACATTGATGACCTTAACGAGGAGATCGCCCGCGATGCCTTGCGTCGCGACGGGAGTACCGCAGCATGACAATCCACATTCGCAGCCTGAGCCCGCGCCCGAGCACAGTAGATGCCACCGCGCGCACAGTTGAAGCCATCGTCTCGACGGGCGCTGATGCTCCGCGCGCAGGCTTCGTCGAACGTCTTGACCTTTCCGGTGCAGACCTGTCCCGCCTGATTGGGGCACCGGTCCTGGACGCACACCGCTCGGCTTCGACACGCGACCAGCTCGGGGTCATCGAAGCAGCTGAACTTCGGCCTGAGGGTATCTGGGTCCGGATGAAGTTCCGAAGCAACCTTGCCGCGACGTCGGTCCTTTCTGACATCGAGGACGGCACCCTGCGGGGGCTGTCTATAGGATACCAGGTGGCCGAGTGGAGAGAAATGAGGGACGGCAATCGCCGCATCCGCATCGCCAAACGATGGGCCCCGAGAGAGGTGTCCGTTGTTCCCGTCCCGGCTGATCCGGGCGCCCACTTCCGCAACGGAGAAAATCTTATGCCGGAACACGAGCAGAACGCGGGCGAACCCCGCACCACAACGCCCGCGGCGGTCGAGACCCGCGCGCAAGTCAACGCGGAAATCCGCACCATTGCGGAGACCGCTGGTCTGACCCGCGCCTGGGCTGATGAACAGATCGACGCGGAAGTGACCGCTGACGACGCCCGGCGCATCGCCTTCGAGTCGATGCAACAACGCAGCGCCGGCACCGCGACCCGTACAACCCGCGCGACGATTACCGCAGATCACACCGCACCCGAGGAAATCGCCACGCGGGCCGGTGAAGCCCTCTGGGCGCGTTCCCACCCCGACCACGAACTGAGCGAGTGGTCCCGCCCTTACGCCTACATGACCTTTGTGGATCATGCCCGAGCCGCCCTTCAACGCTCCGGGATGAGCGCTACCGGCATGTCGGCCGACACGATCCTGACTCGCGCCCTGCACACCACGTCTGATTTCCCGCTGATCCTGGGCGACGCGGTCAACCGGGAACTGCGCCGCGCCTACCAGGCGGCACCGTCCGGCGTCAGTCAGCTAGCGCGCCAGACCACGGCCCGCGATTTCCGGGCAAAGCGGGCGCTGCAATTCGGCGAGGGGCCGGAACTCAAGAAGGTGAATGAAAGCGGCGAGTTCAAAAGCGGCAGCATTACCGAAGGGGCCGAAAGCTACAGCATCGAGACCTTCGGGCGGATCTTCGGGATCAGCCGCCGTGCCATGGTCAACGATGACCTCGGCGCCTTCTCGCAAGTTCCCTCGAAGATGGGCAATGCTGCCCGCGCCTTCGAAGCGGCGCAGCTTGTCGCGAAGCTGGTTGAAAACCCGGCCATGAGCGACGGCAAGAGCGTTTTTCACGCAGATCACGGCAACCTGGCCGCATCAGCCGGGGCCCTGTCCATCACGACGCTAAGCGCCGCCCGCAAATCGATGCGCCGGCAGACCGGCCTTGCCGGCGAACCGATCAACGTCGCTCCCCATGCTGTCGTCGTGCCGCCCGAACTCGAAACCCTTGCGGAGCAGCTGCTGACGCAGATCAACGCAACGAATACTGATGACGTGAACCCCTTCGGCAAGCTCATCCTCGCCGTGGAACCGCGCCTGACCGATCCGATCGCCTGGTACGTCGCGGCAGATTCCGCGACTATCGACGGCCTCGAATACGCCTATCTCGAGGGCGCGCCCGGCCCCCAGATCGAGACCCGCCAAGGCTTCGAGGTGGACGGCGTACAGATCAAGGTTCGCCTCGATTTCGGGTGCGGCTGGATCGACCACCGTGGCTGGTACATGAACGAGGGCGCGTAATGGCCCTTGACACCTCCGAATTGGAAACCCTGCGCGACGCCCTAGTGCGAGCGCGCGCGCAGGGCCTTCGATCCGTCGCCTATGACGGGCATCGCACTGAATACGTGAGCGACGCAGAAATGGCGTCAGCCATCGCCGACCTTGACCGGCGAATTGCAGCGGCGGGCGCGCCCCGCCCCCGTACTATCGCGTTCAAATCCTCGAAAGGGCTCTAAGATGAAGAACTACGTTCAGGCGGGCAATGTGCTCACCTTCACCGCCGCAGCCACCGTGACAGCAGGCCAAGGCGTCCTCGAGGGCGCGCTTTTCGGCGTCGCCGCAACCAATGCCGCCCTGGGCGATGATTTCGAGGCTGCCGTTACCGGCGTCTTCGAGCTTCCGAAGGCGGCTGGCGCGCTCGCCAAAGGGCAGAAGGCGTATTGGAGTTCCGCGAACGCGAACGTCACTGGCACAGCCACTGGGAACACCCTGATTGGCGCGGTGACCGAAGCTGCTGCGGGCACTGCCACTGTAGTGAGCATCCGTCTCAACGGAACAGTATGAAATCATGGCCAACCGCCCCGCCACGTTTACGCAAGCTGACGTAACGCGAGCAGCCAAAGGCGTGCTTGCGGCAGGCTTGTCAGTGGCGCGGGTGGAAATCGGCCAGGATGGTCGGATCATCGTAAGATGCAAGGACGATGAACTCACCCCCGGCGGTGTGGAGGAAATAGACAAGGCATTGGGCATCAGATGAAAAAGCGCAATCCTTTCCCCGGCGTTGGCAACAAACCCGCTGTTGATCGCCACGGCAAAAAGCGCTGGCGACTCCGCGCCACCGTGCAGGGCCGCAAGGTCGATACCTATCTTCCCGGCCCTTACGCCTCGGCTGAATTTCGTGAAGCCTACGACGCCGCGATGAACCCAGTCCGACCTGAGGCGAAGACTCGCGGTGAGCCTGGCACTGTCGATCATGTGGTCTCACACTACCGAGCCAGTAAGAAGTTTCATTCCCTTGCCGATTCCACCCGATACGCCAAAGGCAAGCGCCTAGACTGGATCTGCCAGAAACTTGGACGCTTTCCCTTGGCGAATATCCAACCCCATCATGTTGCGCATCTGATGGAACAGAAGGGTGGTGCCGATGCTGCAAACCGGCTTCGCAAGGAAGTTTCGGAGATCTTCGTCCATGCTAGGAAGCGCATGGGATTGAACCTTGGGAACCCAGCGGCGGCGACAGACGAGCACAGAAAGCCGCATACCGGCGGATACCACACCTGGACGCCGGCAGAAGTCGAACAATTCAGAGACGCTCACCCGACCGGATCGAAGGCACGGCTAGCTCTGGAGCTAATGCTGGCGACCGGAGCCGCCCGGCAGGACGCTTGCGCAATGGGGCGCCACAACATCAAGGGTGACGTGATTTTCTATCGCAGGGGCAAAACCGGGCAGGAAGCCGAATTGCCGCTGGAATTCATGCCCGAGCTGATTTCGGAGATCGTTCAACTTCCGCATTGCACGAGTGTGTTCATGACGCATTCGGGAGGCAAGCCATATACGCCGGAAAGCTTCGGGAACTGGTTTGCAGATCAATGCCGGGCGGCCGGATTGCCTGATGTTTGCCGAGCGCATGGCCTGCGAAAGCATGGTGCGACCCAGCTTGCCGAGAACGGCGCGAACGAATTCCAGATTATGGCATTCCTTGCCCACAAGAGTACCCGCGAAGCTCTGACATATGTCCGCACGGCGCAGCGACGCAAGCTTGCGTCGGACGGTATGGCCAAGGCCAAAGCGGCTTCTGTGTCCAACCTTTCCGACTGGTTGGGCAAATCCATCAATCAAGATACTGAAAAGAAAGGAAAATAATGCGTAGCTGGCGACCCCGGCAGGATTCGAACCTGCAACCTGCCCCTTAGGAGGGGGCTGCTCTATCCAGTTGAGCCACGGGGCCGTACAGCGCCTGACATAACCGCTCCGGCAGCCGCTGTCAGCCCGGAAAGCCACCGATTGGAAAAGACGCGGCGCGGTTGTGGCCGGCGGGTCGTTCTGCGGCTTGGCGCCAGCCTGTGCCGGCGGCGGCGCATCGCGAGGCGGCGGCCGCATACTTTGCTTGCCCCGGCGTGCGCGCGAACTTGAACACCCTCGGCGGAGGGCCTAGTCTGGCCTCAGATCAATCGGGAATATCCAAGTGACCTCAGAGCATAACCGCCCGCTGACGCTTCGCGACGTGTCCGAAGCCTCGGGGGTTTCCGAGATGACGGTGAGCCGGGTGCTGCGCAACCGCGGCGACGTCAGCGCCGCCACCCGCGAAAAGGTGCTCGCCACCGCCAAGCAGCTGGGCTACGTGCCCAACAAGATCGCCGGCGCGCTGGCCAGCCAGCGGGTCAACCTGGTGGCGGTGATCATCCCCTCGCTCAGCAATATGGTCTTTCCCGAGGTGCTGAGCGCGATCAGCGCGGTGCTGGAAGAGACCGACTTGCAGCCGGTGGTGGGCGTCACCGACTACATGCCGGAAAAGGAAGAGCGGGTGCTCTTCGAGATGCTGTCCTGGCGGCCCTCGGGCGTGATCATCGCCGGGCTGGAACGTTCGGATGCCTCGCGCGCCATGCTCAAGGCCTCGGGCATTCCGGTGATCGAGATCATGGACACCGACGGCATTCCGATCGACGCCGCAGTGGGCATTTCGCACCGCCGGGCCGGACGCCAGATCGCCAAGGCGATCCTCAAGCAGGGCTATGAGAACATCGGCTTCATGGGCACCAAGATGCCGCTGGATCATCGCGCAAGGAAGCGCTTCGAAGGCTTTACCGAGGAATTGGCGCGCAATGGCGTCGAGATCATGGATCAGGAGTTCTATTCCGGCGGCTCCGCCCTGGCCAAGGGGCGCGAGATGACCAAGGCCATGATGGAGCGCTCACCGGATCTCGATTTCCTGTATTATTCCAATGACATGATCGGCGCTGGCGGGCTGTTGTGGCTGATGGAGGCGGGCTATGACATTCCCGGCCGCATCGGGCTGGCCGGCTTCAACGGGGTCGAGCTGTTGCAGGGGTTGCCGCGCCAGCTGGCTACGATGGATGCCTGCCGCCGCGACATCGGCACGCGGGCGGCGCAGATCTTGGTTGAACGGCTCGATGGCGGCGGCACCGAAGAGCGGGTCTTCGAGATGACGCCGACGATCAGCTTCGGCGACACCCTGAAGCGCTATTGACCGGACGCGGCGCAGGCCGGGCACGGGGGCTCTGCCCCCGCCCTCGCAGGATTTCCCCGCGGTATTTTCGAACAGAAGAAGCCCCGGGCAGGGCTGTCACTGGCCGGGTCAGCGGGCCGCGATGCTGAGGCTCGACAACAGAACCGCCCGCCGGCTGTTTCTCGACCGGCACGGGCTGGCAGAGGCACCGGGCGGGCCGGGCCATGGCGCGGCGCTGGAAACGGTGATCGGGCGGCTGGGTTTCGTGCAGCTCGATTCGATCAACACCGTCGCCCGCGCCCACGACCTGATCCTCTTTGCCCGGCGACCACGCTACCGGCCGGAAAACCTGGGCCGGCTGGTCGAGGGCCGGGCGTTGTTCGAGCATTGGACGCATGATGCGGCGGTCATCCCGATGGCGTTTTACCCGGCCTGGGCGCTGAAGCGCCGGCGCGATGCCGCGCGGCTGGCGCAGCGTTACCGGGTCTGGCAGCGGCATGAGTTTCAGACCGAGTTCGACCGGGTGCTGGCGATGATCCGCGAGCGCGGACCGGTGTGCAGCAACGATCTCGGCCCCGACACGCCGCGCAAGGCCGGCGGCTGGTGGGATTGGCATCCGGCCAAGACCGCGCTGGAATATCTCTGGCGCAGCGGCACGCTGGAGATCTGCCACCGGTCGGGGTTTCGCAAATTCTACGACCTGTCGGAGCGGGTGGTGCCCGAAGCGCTGCGCGCGGCGGCGTGGGACGAGGCGGAGACCGTGGCATGGCTGATGCGGGGGGCGCTGGCCCGGCTGGGCTTTGCCACCGCTGGCGAGCTGGCGGATTTCTGGGATATCGTGACCAAGGACGAGGCCCGGGCCTGGTGTGCCGCGGCCCTGGCGCGGGGCGAGATTGCCGAGGTGGCGATCACCGGCGCGGACGGGGCCGAGCGGGTGCATTTTGCCGCGCCGGAGGTGCAGGTCGAGGCCGCTGCCGCGCCCGAACCCGGCGGCCGCCTGCGGGTGCTCAGCCCCTTCGACCCGGCGCTGCGCGACCGCAAGCGGGCCGAACGGCTGTTCGGCTTTCACTACCGGATCGAGGTCTTCGTGCCCGAGGCCAAGCGGCGCTATGGCTATTACGTCTTTCCCCTGCTCGAGGGCGACCGGCTGGTCGGGCGCATCGACATGAAGGCCGACCGCAAGGCCGGCGTGCTCAATGTCACCGCGCTCTGGCCGGAGCCGGGGGTGCGGTTCGGGGCCGGCCGCAGCGCCCGGCTCGAGGCAGAGCTGGCGCGGGTGGCACGCCTGGCCGGGGTCGCGCGGGTGGATTTCGCGGATGGTTGGCGGCGCGACAGCCAAGGGTGACCAGGCTGGCCGGTGTCATGCGCCTGTCACGCGGATCGGGTATCCGGGGCGTGTTATTGAGCCCATCCCCGGGACAAATTGTACTGGTCGTCATTTCGAGCATTTTCGGGTGGCCTATTCTGGCCCACCCCTTTCCCTGAGCCCTGTCAGCGCCTTGGCCCCGCAACGCTTTTACGGCAACCGATCCCCTGACATCAAAACAGCCCCGCGAAAGAGGCTGTTTTGATCCCGCCTGCGGGCCGGCATTAGGCGGCCGAAACCGGCGCCTGGGGAGGAGACAAGAGCCGGGACAGGCGGGAAAGTTGATTTTGCGTGGGTCTGCTATCCTCAAGTGTGCATGGGCGTGGCAGATCTGTCAAGAAAATCGCACCAGGCCACTGGCTTGGTGATTTATTTTCAAGCACTTGGCGCATTGGTGCCACAGAGGGGCCGCCCAAACCGGTTCAGGCTGCCATGTGGCGGGCGTCGGGCGCGCTATGCGCCGGTCGCAAGGCGGGGTTTCGGCGGTAACACTGGTCAAAATGCTGCACCTGCACAATATATCTTCCATGACAGCGTCACCCCGACGAGAAAAGGACAGATATCATGGCACAGCTCACGACCAATATCGCTGACACCCGGCCCGGCATCTTTGCGCGGATTCTGGATTTCCTGATCAGCATCAGCGAAAGCAACAGCCGCATGCGCCGCGTCAACTACCTCAACAGCCTGTCGGATGCAGAGCTCGAAGCCCGTGGCCTGCGCCGCGAGGACATCGTGCGTCACGTCTTTGCCGACGTCATGGCCTACTGAGCCGCGGGTCAGCCGACCGGTTTACTCAATGCACGGGCGCGTCCGAATGCCGGACGCGCCCGCATTTGTGAGAGATACGGGGCAAGTCGTTTGTCCGGGTCGGGGAACTTCGCCGAAATTGCCCAATTGCAGCAATGTGTCAGCACGATATCGGGCACGGTCATCCGCGCTCCCATCACAAACGGCCCGGCCACGCGGTCGGTCAGGCGGGCGAGATTGCGGGCATATTCGGCCTTCAGGCTTTCCTTGACGGCCGGCACGCGCTGGTCTTCGGGCAGGACGAAACTGTGCCGGGCGGCGGTCCAGAGCAGGCTGTCCAATTCATCGAGCACGGCAAAGGTGACGGCGTCCTGCCGGGCGCGCTCGAGGCTGCCGGCGGGGTAGGTGAGGGCGCCGTGTTTGTCGGCGAGATAGGTGAGGATGGCGGTGGAGTCGGTCAGCGCCGCATCGCCGTCGAGCAGCACCGGGATTTTGCCCGAGACTGAATGCGCCGTGACCTCTTCGGCATGCGGGCTGGCGGGCCGATGTTCATAATCCGCGCCCAGTTCCTCGAGCATCCAGAGCACGCGAAAGGTGCGGCTGGCGACGCCGCCGATCACGGTATACATGGCTGGGTCTCCCTCTGATCGTGGCGAGATTAGGCCCAGGCCCGGCCGGGCCGCAACCGGTTTTCGCCCGGCCCGGGCAGGATGGGCCGCGCCAGGCTTCAGCGACTGGCGCCGAGCATGGCAAGGCGGATCAGCATACGCTCGACCAGCGCCATGGCCGGCGCGTTCTGGCCGGCCGAGCGCAGTTGCAGATCGGTGTCGGTGAGCAGGGAGATCGCCTGATCCAGCCGGTGCGCGCCCCAGGCGCTGGCCTGGCGGGTCATCCGGTCGCGGCGCGGGCCAAAGATCGGCGGACGCATGGCGGCGATGCCGCGGGCGGCGCCATCTGGATGGCTTGCGGCGGCATGCAGCGCGCGAAAGTGGCGCATCGCGGCGATCACCAGCCCCACAGGCTGGGTGCCCTGCGCCGCGAGCCGCGACAGCATCGGGCCGATTTCGCGGGTCTTGGCCTCGGCCACGATATTGAGCACATCGTCCAGCTCGGCCTCGGTCGAGGCCGGGGCGACGGCGGCCACATCCTCTGGTGTGACGGCGCTGCTGTCGCCGTGTTTGTAGAGCGCGAGCTTTTCCAGCGTCTGACGGAAATCGCCGGGATCGAGCGCGCGGGACAGCGTGGTGATATCTTCCATCGCGGCGCCTCCGACGGTCACGCCGGCGCGGTTCAGCTCGGCCTCGATCTCGGCGCGCGAAGGCGGATCATCATAGATCACGGCGGCATAGGCGTTGGGATGGGCCTCGAAGGCCTTGCGGATTTTGGAGGTCGCCTTGAGCTGGCCGGCGGTGACGACGATCTGGGCATCGCCCTCGGCCCAATCCTCGAGCGCGGCCAGGATCGCCGGCGCTGCCACGTCGGTGGCCTCTTCGACAAAGGCGACGCGCGGGCCGGGAAAGAAGCCGATCGCCTTGACCGCATCAATCAGCAGCGTCGGTTCCTTGCGCAGATCGCCGCCGGGAATGCGGCTCAGGCGCATCTCGGCCTCGCCCTCGGGGCCGATCAGTGCGGCGATCACCTCTTGCCGTTTCAGCGCCACGCGCATGCCGTCGGGGCCATAGATCAAAAGCCCGGTGCGGCGCGGATCGGGCTTGGCGAAATAGCCGGGGGCTTCGCGGGGCGAGAGTTTCATGGCTTAGAGATCAGGTGCGGCCAGCACCAGCTCCTGCACCACCCGATCGGCGAGGATCACCATCATCCGCTCTTCGGCGTCGCGCTTGGCCTGCAAGGTGGCAACGGTAGAGCCCGAGGCGGAATAGCCGGTGAAATGGCGCACGGTGTTGGTGTCGAGCACTTCGGTCTCGCCGGTGCGGCGCAGCGCATAGGTGACGCGGCCCAGCACCTGATAGCGGGTCAGCGCGCCATCGGAGGTGCTGGCCGAGCTCTCTTCGTTCAAACTGACGATCAGGTCGAGCTCATAGGGTGCCGACGCCCCGCCGGCGCCGAGACGTTCCTCGATCCGGCGGGTGACGAAATAGGCGTTCTGGCTGTCGGGTTCCTCGATGCGCAGGGCGTTCTGCAACCGGCTGGCGGCGCCGCCGGTGCCATAGGCCGGCGCGAAACCGCAGCCCGCCAGCGTCATCGCGGCCGCCGCGCCGAAAAGCAGGCTGCGTCGGTCAGACAACCACATTCACGATCCGCCCCGGCACCACGATCACCTTCTTCGGCGCGCTGCCTTCCAGCGCCTTGACCACAGCGTGATGGCCGAGCGCGAGTTTTTCAACCTCTTCCTTCGAAGCATCGGTGGCAACGCTGATTTCCGCCCGCCGCTTGCCGTTGATCTGGATCGGCAGGGTGACGGCGTTTTCCACCAGCATCGCCTCGTCGGCCTGCGGCCAAGCGGCCGCGATCACCAGCCCCTTGCCACCGAGCAGCGACCAGATCTCTTCGGACAGATGCGGCGTCATCGGCGCCATCAGCTGGGCCAGGGCGCGGGTCGCCGCGCGTTTCGCCTCGCCGCCGGCCTTGGATTTGGCAAGCGTGTTGGTAAAGGCGTAAAGCCGGGCGATGGCGGCGTTGAAACCAAAGCTCTCGATGCCCAGGGTCACATCGCGGATCGCCTTGTGCATCTCTTTCAGCAGCGCCTCGTCCCCGGCCTGCGGGCCATCCTCGGAGGCGGCGGCGTCGCTGGCGATGCGGTGGACGCGTGCAAGGTGGCGGGCGGCGGCCTCGGCGCCGGCGGCGGTCCATTCCACGTCGCGCTCCGGCGGGCTGTCCGACAGCACGAACCAGCGCGCGGTATCGGCGCCGAAGTTGGCGACGATCTCGGCCGGGTCGACCACGTTGTTCTTGGATTTCGACATCTTGGCCGACGGCACCACCTCGACCGCTTCGCCGGTGGCGCGGACAACGACTGCGCCGTCACGCTCCTCCACATCCGCCGGGTAATGATACACCGGTCGGCCGTTGGCATCCCGGGTCTGATAGATCGCATGGGTCACCATGCCCTGGGTAAAGAGCGCGTTGAACGGCTCCTTGGCGCTTTCCGGCAGATGCCCGGTGATGTGCATGGCGCGGGCAAAGAAGCGCGAATAGAGCAGGTGCAGGATCGCATGCTCGATGCCGCCGATGTACTGATCGACGTTCATCCAGTATTGCGCCGCCGCCAGGTCGGTGGGCGTGTCGGCGTGCGGTGCGGTAAAACGGGCAAAATACCACGAGCTGTCGACGAAAGTATCCATCGTGTCGGTTTCGCGCTTGGCGGGCCGGCCACAGGCGGGGCAGGCGCAGTCGCGCCAGGTCGGGTGCCGGTCGAGCGGATTGCCCGGCGTGTCGAAACTGACGTCATAAGGCAGCTCGACGGGCAGGTTTTCCTTTTTCTCCGGCACCACGCCGCAGGCCTCGCAATGCACCACCGGAATCGGGCAGCCCCAGTAGCGCTGACGTGACAGGCCCCAGTCGCGCAGGCGGAACTTGGTCACGCCCTGGCCGACGCCGTTGTCCTCGCAAAAGGCGATGGCGGCGTCGATACCTTCTTCGCCGGTCTGTTCGGTCTCGCCTGCGAAGCCGCGCACATAGATCACCCGCTCCGATTTCGGCGGCACATAGGCCTCGCCGCCGTCTTCCGGCATGGTGCGGCCCTCGTCCTCGGCCGAGGCAAAGACCGAGGTCACCGGCAGCTCGTACTTGCGGGCGAACTCGAGATCGCGGGCGTCATGCGCCGGGCAGCCGAAGATCGCGCCGGTGCCGTAATCCATCAGGATGAAATTGGCGATATAGACCGGCAGATCCCAGGCGGTGTCGAACGGGTGGCGCACGGTCAGCCCGGTGTCAAAGCCCTTCTTCTCGGCCTTTTCCAACGCTTCCTCGGTGGTCGCGCCCTTGCGGCATTCGGCGCAGAAAGCAGCGATTTCGGGGTTGTCCTTTTCCAGCGCCCTGGCCAGCGGATGGTCGGGCGAAATGCCCAGGAAGGACGCGCCGAGCAGGGTGTCGGGGCGGGTCGTATAGACCTCGACCCGGTCGAAGCCCTCGGGGCCATCGGTGAGGCCAAAGGCAAACTGCAAGCCGCGCGAGCGACCGATCCAGTTCTGCTGCATCAGCTTGACCTTGGCCGGCCAGTCATCCAGCCCGTCGATGGCGTCAAGCAGCTCTTCGGCCATGTCGGAGATGCGGAAGAACCACTGCGTCAGCTCGCGCCGCTCGACCTCGGCGCCCGAGCGCCAGCCCTTGCCGTCCTCGACCTGTTCGTTGGCCAGCACCGTCATGTCGACCGGATCCCAGTTGACCACGGCGTTCTTGCGATAAACCAGACCCTGATCGAGGAAATCCAGGAACAGCGCCTGCTGCTGGCCGTAGTACTCGGGGTCGCAGGTGGCAAACATCCGCGACCAGTCGAGCGAGAGGCCCAGCGGCTTCATCTGTTCGACCATGTCGTCGATGTTGGAATAGGTCCAGTCCTTGGGGTGGCCGCCGCTGGCCATGGCGGCATTTTCGGCCGGCATGCCGAAGGCGTCGAAGCCCATCGGGTGCAGCACGTTGTGGCCGGTGGAAATCTTGTAGCGGGCGATCACGTCGCCCATGGTGTAGTTGCGCACATGGCCCATGTGCAGCTTGCCCGAGGGGTAGGGGAACATCTCGAGCACGTAGTATTTCGGCTTGCCGCCCTCCATCGTGGCGGTGAAGGATTCGGCCTCGGTCCAGGCCTCCTGCCATTTCGCCTCGATCGAGGCGGCATCATAGCGCGACATATGCGGGTTCCCTTGGGCGTCTTGCGGTCATCCGGGTGATATTGCCTGATCGGGCCAGCGTCCAGTGGGCGAGGGGAAAAAGGGCGCGAGGCCCCGGCGCGGCGGCCGGGGCGCGTGGCGGCAGGCCTCAGCGGCCGGCCAGCAGGAAGGCGGCGGTGCGCTTGCTGACATAGCCGCTGACAAAGATGCCACGGTCTTCCTGATACTGCCGGATCGCACGCCGCGTCTGATCGGTGAAATTGCCATCGGCCATCCCGAGGCTGTAGCCCAGCCCCATCAGGCGCTGTTCCACCAGCAGCCGGGTCACGGTGTTGGTGACGATCTCGCGCTCTTCGGCCCGGGCGGCCGCGACCTGCCGGTCGGTGTCGTCATTGCGCATCTCGGCGATGCGGCTGCGCGCGGCGTCGGCGAATTCCGAATTGCCGAACCGCTCGAGAAAGGCCTCGTAGCCCGCAAGGGTGTCCTGTTCGCGGGCATCGCGCCAGGCGCGCCTTGCGTCGCGTGCGCGCTCTTCCGCCTGCGCGGTCTCGATCTCGTCGAGATGGCGGCGGGCATCGGCGGCATAGCGGCCCTCGGGATAGCGTTCGAGATAGGCGCGCAGGCTCGCCTCGGTGCCATCGGCACCGGTGTCCTGCCAGACACGGTCCTCTTCGCGGCGCATCGCTTCGGCCTGCTCGGCGCGGCGTTCGGCGGCCTGCTCGGTGATCTGGCGCAGCTGGCGGCGGTCGAGATAGCCGGTGACCTCCTGGCGCCGATCGCGCTGCCAGTGTTCGATGGCGCTGCGGCTGCCCCGGCCGAAGATGCCGTCGATGCCGCGGGTGTCATAGCCCAGGAGGGTCAGATCGCGCTGGATCTGGCGGCGGTCGTTGCGGGTGAGGTTCAGCCGCTCTTCCGCCGCCTGCCAGCGGTTCGCCTCTTCGGCGTCGAGCGCGGCAATCCGGCGCCTGGCCTCGCCGACATAGCGGCCCCGGGAATGGCGGTCGATGTAGAGATCGAAGGCCTCTTCCGTACCCAGCGCGCTGATCGCCGCCCAGAAACCTTCTTCTTCGGCCTGGCTGCGCAGCGCTTCGGTGTCGATGGCGGGCTGCGATGGCCCGATATTGCCTTCGGTGAAGCCCACGGTATCGCTGAGAAATCCGCGTGCCGAGAGCTGCGACAGCGCATCGTCGAGGCTCACACCTTCGCGCAGCAGCCCGGCAAAGATCGCATAGCGCATCCATTCCGTCGCGCCGCTGGCGAGGGTCACCCCCTGCGGCAGGGTCATCCCCTGGGTGCCGCTGCGCAACCCGGTCTCCTGCGGCGAGAGCCGGCCGGAGCGCCCGGCCAGAATGACGGAGCGGCCCGCCGCCGCCGCGCCGGCGATATCGGCCAGCGCGGTGAGCGAGACCCCCTGGGCCGAGAGATTGAGCGGGCCCACATCGCGCGCATCGGTGCCCAGCAGCCAGGCGTCGGTGCCGGTGCTGACGAAATGCCCGTCGAGCACGATGAGCACGCGGTCGGCCTCCGGGGCGCGGTCGCGAAAGCGGGCCGCGGCCTCGCGCAAGTCATCGGCATCGGCGTTGTAGTCGCTGATGACCTCGAACCCCACCTCTTCGAGCCGCTGGCCAATGGCGCGGATGTCGCGGGCGTCGCGCGCATCGTCGAGACGGCGATAGTCCCAATTGGCCAGAACCAGCGCCAGATCGGCGGCCGAGACCTGGCCCGCCACAAGCAGGGCGGCAAGCGCCACGGAACGCGTCAGCGCGCGCGTCAAGGACAGGGACATGGTGATTCCTCCCGGATCAGTCGTAGACGCGGGTATCTTCGATCACGATGCCATCCTTGGGAAGCTCACCCGGCCTCACAAGCTCGACAGCACCGCGCAGCTTGAGAACCTCGCGGATGGATGTCTCGTAAAGGCTAGGGTCGCCGGCGGCGCTTTCAAGCCGCACGATCATCTTGTCGGCCTCGCCTTCGCGGGCGGCGATCACCCGGGCGCGGGTCACCTCGTCGTGCCGCGCCACCAGTTCGGCCACCTGTTCGGGCCGCACGAACATGCCCTTTATCTTGGTGGTCTGATCGGCCCGGCCCATCCAGCCCTTGATCCGCATATTCGTGCGGCCACAAGGGCTTGCGCCTGGCAGAACGGCGCTCATGTCGCCGGTGGCAAAGCGGATCAGCGGGTAGTCGGGATTGAGCGTGGTGACCACGATCTCGCCGACGTCGCCCGCGGCAACCGGGTCGCCGGTGCCCGGGGTCACGATCTCGACGATCACCCCCTCATCGACGATCATGCCCTCCCGAGCGTCGCTCTCATAGGCGATATTTCCGATGTCGGCGGTGGCATAACATTGCAGGCAGGCGATGCCGCGATCGGCGTATTCCTGCCGGAGCGAGGGAAACAGCGCGCCGCCGCCGACCGCCGCTTTGGTGATCGTGAGCGGCAGGCCCAGCGCCTCGGCCTTGTCGAGGATCACCTTGAGGTAGTCCGGCGTGCCGGCATAGGCGGTGATGCCCAGATCATGTGCGGCGCGGGCCTGAAGCTCGGTCTGGCCGGTGCCGGCGGGCAGCACGGCGGCGCCCACCGCCCGGGCGCCGTTTTCAAAGATCATGCCGGCCGGAGTGAGGTGATAGCCGAAACAATTCTGCACGATGTCGCCCGCGCCGATGCCGGCGGCGTGCAGGAACCGGCCCATCCGCCACCAGTCGTGGCTCACCCCGCCGGGCTCATAGATCGGGCCGGGCGACTGAAAGACATGCGCCAGGTTCGACACCGGCAACCCGCCAAAGGGCCGCTGCGCCTTCTGCCGGGCCACCAGGTCGGATTTGCGCAGCACCGGCAGGCGGGCCAGCCCGGAGAGGTCGCTCAGCGGGTCGATCCCGTGGCGGGCCAGCTGCGCATTGAGCGCGTCGCGCTGGGCGGCGTGGCGCACCTCGGGCGTCCGGGTTTCCAGGGCGTCGAAATGGCGGCTCATCGAAGGTATCCTTTGGTCAAATGCCGTGGTTCCGCAGGCCGGGCGTCGGCCCGGCATAGCGTCGGTGTGTCGTGCCGGCCTGCCGGGCTGAAGCCCGGCCTGCGGTCGTGAGTGGTGGTCACGCCAGCCAGCGCTTGCGGCGGCGGTAAGAGCGCACGTCGCGGAACGATTTGCGGCCCTCGTCGGACATGCCGAGATAGAATTCCTTCACATCGGCATTCTCGCGCAGATCCTTTGCGGCACCGTCCATCACCACCCGGCCGCTCTCGAGAATGTAGCCGTAATGGGCAAAGCGCAGCGCCACGTTGGTGTTCTGCTCGGCCAGCAGGAAGGAGACGCCCTCGTTCTCGTTGACCGATTTCACGATCTCGAAGATCTGCTCCACCAGCTGCGGCGCCAGCCCCATCGAGGGCTCGTCCAGCAGGATGGTCTCGGGGCGGCTCATCAGCGCGCGGCCGATCGCCGTCATCTGCTGCTCGCCGCCCGAAGTATAGCCGGCCTGGCTGCGGCGCCGTTCCTTGAGGCGCGGGAAATAGGAATAGACCATCTCGAGATCGGCCTCGATCGCGCCCTTGCCGTCCCGCCGCGTATAGGCGCCGGTCAGCAGGTTTTCCTCGACGGTCAGATGTTCGAAGCAATGCCGGCCTTCCATCACCTGGATCACCCCGCGCTTGACCAGCGCGGCCGGGTCGAGCCCCTGCACCGTCTCGCCCTTGTAGTTGATCGAGCCTTTGGTGACCTCGCCGCGTTCGGAGTGCAGCAGGTTGGAAATGGCCTTGAGCGTGGTGGTCTTGCCGGCCCCGTTGCCGCCCAGAAGCGCGGTGATCCCGCCCTTGGGCACGGTGAGCGACACGCCTTTGAGCACCAAGATCACGTGATTGTAGATCACCTCGATATTGTTGACCTCTAGCAGGGCCTCTTCGGATTGGGCTGTGGTCGGTGCGGCGTCCAGCATCTTCTTCTCTTTCACAAATACGCAGATCCGGCGGCAGCGGTCGGCGCCGCCGCCGGAGAGGAGAGATTTACATCTCGCAGGCGTCGTTCACCGGCCAGGGCGCATTGGCCTCGGCGTATTCGGCGGCTTTTTCGGCCACCAGCGCCTCATAGGCCTCGGTGTTCGGCGTCAGGTGGTCCGAGACCTTGACGAATTTCTCGCCGTCCCATTCCAGCATCCAGCCACCCGACTTGCCGGTGTGGTCGGCGCAGGAGGTCTTGAACGGCGGCACCATGCCGTCGAGGCCCAGTTCGCTGATCCGCGCTTCGGTCATGTCGATGTTCTCGAGCCCCCAGCGTAGCTGGCTGGCGTCGATCTCGCCGGTGTCGAATTCCTGCTGCGCCATGCGGATGCCTTCGGCGAGGATGGCCGAGATGATGATGCCGCGGTTGTAGAACACGCCGGCCATCTCTTCTTCATTCGACTTGGAATTGCCGGCATCGACAACGTGGGTCTTGATGTCGGCCACCACCGGCGCGTCGAGGTTCGGGAAGGACCAGGAGATCGACTTGTAGCCCTTGCCGTCTTCGCCGACGATCTTGAGGTCGGCATCATGCCCGGCCCACCAGACACCCACCATGTTCTCCATCGGGAACTTGGTCTTGACGGCTTCGGTGATGGCGCCGGCGTTCATCGCGCCCCAGCCCCACATCACCACGTAATCGGGGCGTTCGCGGCGGATTTGCAGCCATTGCGCCGATTGGTTCTGCATCTCTTTCAGACCGACCGGGATCGGCACCAGCTCGAAACCCTTCTCCTCGGCCATGCGCTCGAGCAGCGGCAGCGGTTCCTTGCCATAGGGGTGGTCGAGGTGCAGGAAGGCGATCTTCTTGCCGTCGAGCGAGCCCTGGCCCTCGAGGTACTGCACAATCATGTCGGCCGCATCCCAATAGCCCGCCGGCGTGTTGAAGGCCCACTGGAAGGTCTTGCCGTCCATCATCGGCGAAAAGCCGTAGCCCGGCGCCAGGATCGGGATCTCGTCGACATTGGTCTTGGGCAGCACCTGAAGCGTGATGCCGGTCGACCAGGGCTGGGTCACGATCGCCTTGCCCTTGGTCTTTTCATAGCATTCCACGCCTTTTTCGGTGGAATAGCCGGTCTCGCATTCCTCGAAGTCGATCATCACGCCGCCGATGCCGCCGTCGCGGGCATTGAGCATGTTCATGTAATCGGCCTGGCCGTTCATCAGCGGAATGCCGGTGGCCGCGAAGGGGCCGGTGCGGTAGCTGAGGTTCGGGGTAAAGAGCCCCTCGGCCAGCGCCGCGCTGCCCGCCGTGGCCAGCGCCGCCGCCGCGGCCCATTTGGTAAAGTGGTTCATCTGGTATCCTCCCATGGATTGCTTGTGTTTTTGGGTATTGGGCCGGCCCCTAGTGCGGGAACGGCCAGAGAATGAGTTTCTCGCGGATCAGCGCCCAGAGCCGGGCCAGCCCGTGCGGTTCGATGATCAGGAAGAAGATGATCAGCCCGCCGACGATCATGATGTTGAGGTGCTCGACCATGGCCGAGGACACCGGAAGGCCCAGGGCTTCGGGCACGATGCCCAGCACCACCGGCAACCCGACGATCAGGATCGCGCCAAGGTAGTTGCCGAGGATCGAGCCCAGCCCGCCGATGATGGCGATGAACAGGATGCGGAAGCTCAGCGGAATGTCGAACAGGTTGGGTTCGGCCGCGCCGCGCCACATGAAGACAAAGAGCGCGCCGGCGACGCCGACCACATAAGACGAGACCGCAAAGGCGGTGAGCTTGGATTTCATCAGGTTGATGCCGATCAGCTCGGCGGCGATGTCCATATCGCGCGTCGCCTTCCAGGTCCGTCCGAGATTGCCGCGGGTCAGGTTGATGCAGAGCAGGGTGAGCAGGGTGACGATGCCCAGGACCACGAAATACTGCACCACCGAAGAGGCCTGCGGCCCGGCGACATAGATGCCGAAGATGTCGAGATTGGGCACCTGGATCGCGCCGGAGGCATTGTAGTTGTAGAGCCAGGCCCATTTCTCGAACAGCCAGACCAGAAAGAACTGCGCCGCCAACGTGGCAATCGCGAGGTAGAACCCCTTGATCCTCAGCGACGGGATGCCAAAGGCCACGCCGACCCCGGCCGAGAAGATACCCGACAACAGGATCGCCAGGATCGGGTTCATCCAGGGCATCAGGGTGACCATCTTGTAGCAGGCATAGGCGCCCACCCCCATGAAGGCCGCGGTGCCGAGGCTGAGCTGGCCGGCATAGCCGGTCAGGATGTTGAGCCCCAGCGCCGCCAGCGCGTAGATCATGATCGGGATCAGCAGCGTCTGAAAGGCGAACTCGCTGGCGGTCAGCGGAAAGATCACCCAGGCAAAGAGCAGGATGATCGCCAGAAGCACGGCATCCTGCCTGACGGGAAACAGCGCCTGGTCGGCCTTGTAAGTCGTCTTGAACTGTCCTGCGGTTCTATAGAGCATGCGTCGTTTTCCGTTCTTTCCATTGAAGATGCGCGGCGCCCGCCCATCCTGCGTCCGTCCTGGAGACTGCGCGAGCCCCGCGCCTCTCCTGCCCTTGGTCCCCGGCGCTCACGGCCAGTCCGCCGCCGCGCCGGGAAAATCCTCGCCCTGTGGCCCGACGAGGCAGAACCGGTGGCCGGTGGGGGCCTGCATCACGGTCCAGCTCCTGACCGCGCCGATCCGCTCGGCGCCCAATGCGGCCAGCCGCGTGGCCTCGGCACCCTGATCGTCGGTTTCGATGTCCAGATGCACCCGCGGCGCATGGTCCACCGCCTGAAGCAGCACCTTGGGATATCCCTCATGCCCGTCGAACTGGGCGTATTTGCCGTCAGGGTCGATCTTGCCCTCCTTGCCCAGCGCGGCCGACCAGAAGGCGCAGGCCTGTGTCAGGTCGTCGGTTTGGCAGTCGATGACGATGCATCCGATGCGGGATTTGTGGCTCATGTCTGTCTCCGTGACGGGCCGGCGCCCGCTACACTCTCTCGATGATACGTTCGCCGAACAGCCCCTGCGGCCGGAACAGCAGCACGACAAGCGCCAGCACGAAGGCAAACCAGGTCTCGGTATTGCCGCCGAGCAGCGGCTGGCCCCAGTAGATCTCGAACAGTTTCTCCAGGATGCCGATCATCAGCCCGCCGATGATCGCCCCGGTGATGCTCTCCAGCCCGCCCAGCATAAGAACGGGCAGCGCCTTGTAGGCGATGACCTCGAGCGCGAAGCTCACCCCGGCGCGGGCGCCCCAGGCGATGCCGGTCACCAGCGCGATGATGCCGGCGATGAACCAGACCAGCACCCAGACCGTCTGAAGCGAGATACCGACCGACAGCGCCGCCTGGTGATCGTCGCCCAGGGCCCGGATCGCCCGGCCCATCTGGGTGTAGTTGAGAAAGGCCAGCAGCGCCGCCACCAGCAGGGTCGCCACGACAACCACCGTGATGTCGAGGTGTTGCAGGATCAGCAGCCCGTCCCAGGGCTCCAGCACCGTGTCGCCGGTGGGAATGCCGAGTTCCTCGGTGATCATCACCTTGTTCTCGCCGCCAAAGATGATCTCGCCCAGTCCGATCAGGAACAGCGTGATGCCGATGGTGGCCATGAACAGGATGATGTCGGGCTGGCCGACCAGCGGCCGCAGCACGATACGCTCGATGCTGACGGCCAGGATGAACATCACCACCAGCGTCAGCCCGACCGCGATCCAGGCCGGCACGCCCATGGCGTAGAGCCCGACCAGCGTCAGCGCGGCGAAGACCACCATGATGCCCTGCGCAAAGTTGAAAATGCGCGACGAGCGGAAGATGAGCACGAACCCCAGCGCGATCAGCGCATAGAGGATGCCGGAAACCAGCCCCTCCCAGAGCACCTGCATCAGGAAGTCGGGCGCCGCGACCATGTCGGCGAAGGGGGTGATGAAAATTTCTGTCAGCATGGGCGCGTCCCGGTCTGCAAGTGTCTCGCGCCCCGGACCTGATCCGGGGCCTCTCGGCGTCTGTCATGAGGTCCCGGGGCAGGCCCGGGACGGGTCGGAATTTGTCTCAATGTGCCACCCCCAGATAAGCGTCGATCACGTCCTGGTTGCTGCGCACCTCTTCCGGCGTGCCGTCCCCGATCTTCTTGCCGTAATCCATCACCACCACCCGGTCGGAGATATCCATCACCACGCCCATGTCGTGTTCGATCAGGGCGATGGTGGTGCCGAACTCGTCGTTCACGTCGAGGATGAAGCGGCTCATGTCCTCTTTTTCCTCGACGTTCATCCCGGCCATCGGCTCGTCGAGCAGCAGGATCGACGGTTGCGCCGCCAGGGCGCGGGCCAGCTCGACCCGTTTCTTCAACCCATAGGGCAGGGTGCCCACCGGCGTCTTGCGAATGTGCTGGATCTCGAGAAAATCGATCACCTCCTCGACCTTGCGCCGGTTGGCGATCTCTTCGTCGCGGGCCGTGCCCCACCACAGGGCCTGCGCCCCGATCCCGGCGTGCATATGCGTCAGCCGCCCGGTCATCACGTTGTCGAGCACCGACATGCCCTCGAAGAGCGCGATGTTCTGGAACGTCCGTGCCACGCCGAGGCGCGCCACCTCATAGGGTTTCATCGCCGGGCGGCGTTCGCCCTTGTACCAGACCTCGCCTTCCTGCGGGTGGTAGAAGCCGGAAATCACGTTCAACATCGACGACTTGCCGGCCCCGTTCGGCCCGATGATCGCCCGGATCTCGCCCTCGCGGACGTCGAACGAAATGTCCTGGATCGCCACCACGCCGCCGAAGCGCAGCGTGATGTTCTTCATCTCCATCAGCACGCCGCCGATCTGGCGGCCGTCTTCGGTCATGTAACCATCGGTATCCTTCACCGCGCCACCCCCTGCTTCTTCTCTTTCAAAATACGCAACCCGCCATCGGCCCCCTGCGCGCGCGTCTGACGTTCGGCACCCGGGGCGCTGACGGCCCGCCCGGGCCGGAAAAGCCCGCGTCTCATTCCGCCGCCACCGCGCGCGGGGCCACCGGCACCACTCTGGCGTCGCGGATCTCCAGCGTCGCCTTGATCTTGCCCTTGCGGCCATCCTCGTAGGTGACCTCGGTCTCGGTATAGATGCTGTCCGACCCGTCGTAGAGCGCGGTCACCAGGTCATCGAACTTCTCGCCGATGATCTTGCGGCGCACCTTGCGGGTCCGGGTCAGCTCGCCGTCGTCGGCATCGAGCTCCTTGTGCAGCACAAGGAAGCGGTGCACCTGACAGCCCGAGAGCATCTCGTCCTGCGCGACGCTTTCATTGGTCTCTTCCACGTGGTTCTGGATCATCTCCAGCACCCGCGGATGGCCGGCCAGCTCCTGATAGGAGGCATAGGCGATGTTGTTGCGCTCGGCCCAGTTGCCCACCGCCGTCAGATCGATGTTGATGAAGGCGCAGCACCGGTCGCGGCC
Source organism: Marinovum sp. PR37 (assembly GCF_028807375.1). Lineage (NCBI taxonomy): Bacteria > Pseudomonadati > Pseudomonadota > Alphaproteobacteria > Rhodobacterales > Roseobacteraceae > Marinovum > Marinovum sp. PR37. The sequence goes on from NZ_JARAML010000020.1 coordinate 90,476, forward strand.
GGCACCAAAGACCACCGCCTCGAGGATGTTGGGATAGAACTTGAGCTTGTTCTCGACGTATTTCGGCGCGAACAGCCCGCCATCGGCCATCTGGCCCACGTCCTTGGCCCGGTCGATGATCCTGAGATGGCCGGTGCCCTCTTCGAAGAACCCGGCATCGCCGGTGGCGACCCAGCCTTCCGGGTCCTTGGTGTCGGCGGTGCTTTCGGCGTTCTTGTAGTATTCCACAAAGGTGCCGGGCGAGCGGTAGAAGACCTCGCCATTGTCGGCGATCTTGATCTCGACCCCGGGCGAGGGCACGCCCACGGTATCCGAGCGCACCTCGCCATCCGGCTGCTGGGTGATGAACACGCTGGCCTCGGTCTGGCCGTATAGCTGTTTGAGGTTGATCCCCAGCGAACGGTAGAAATCGAAGATCTCGGGCCCGATCGCCTCACCCGCCGTATAGCCGACGCGCACCCGCGAAAAGCCCAGCGTGTCCTTCAGCGGCCCATAGACCAGCGCTTCGCCCAAGCGGTATTTCAACCGGTCGACAAGCCCCACCTTGCCGCCGTCAAGGATCGTCGGGCCGACCTTCTGGGCATGGCCCATGAAGTGGTGAAAGATCTGCCGCTTGAGTTTGCTGGCGTCTTCCATGCGGATCATGATCTGGGTCAGCTGGGTCTCGAAGACCCGCGGCGGCGCAAAGTAATACGACGGCGCGATCTCGCGCAGGTCGGTCATCATCGTGTCGGCGCTTTCCGGGCAGTTCACGCAGAAGCCCGTCCAATAGGCCTGACCGATGGAAAAGATGAAATCGCCGACCCAGGCCATCGGCAGATAGGCCAGCACCTCGTCGCCTTCGCGCAGGTGGTCGAATTCGGAAGAGTTCTTGGCCGTCTCGATGATATTGCGGTTCGAGAGCACCACGCCCTTGGGCTTGCCGGTGGTGCCCGAGGTATACAGCATGACGCAGGTGTCGTCATAATCGAGCGCGCCGCGGCGGCGGTCGAGTTCGGGCAGGAATTCCTCGCGCGCGGCCCGGCCCTGCTCCTGCACATGGCGAAACCGGTGCAGCTGGGAATGGTCGTATTTCCGCAGGCCGCGGGGATCGATATAGAGCATGTGCTCGAACTGGTGCAGGCCGTCCTGCACCTCGATCACCTTGTCGACCTGTTCCTGATCGGCGGCGATGACGAAACGCGCGCCGCAATGGCCGAGCACATATTCCATCTCTTCGGCGACCGCGTCCTGATAGAGCGGCACCGGCACCGCGCCGACCGATTGCGCGGCGACCATCGACCAGTAGAGATACGGCCGGTTGCGGCCGATGATGGCCACGAAATCGCCCTCGTTCACGCCGAGATTGAGTAGGCCCAGAGCCAGCGCCTCGATCTCCTGCGCGGTTTCGGCCCAGGTCCAGCTTTGCCAGATTCCGAGGTCTTTCTCGCGATAGGCGGGCTTGCCTGCGAACTGCGTCGCATTGCGCTTCAACAGCGCCGGAATAGAGCGCAGTCCTTCTGCGCCCCGAGACGTGTCAGTCAACCGATGTCCTCCCTTTGCCTCGTTTTTCGAGGCTGACCGCTGGTGCGATTCTGCTATCCATTTGGTCAACGTCGAGGCTGACGGTCAACTTTTTCCTTATCGTTTCCGAAATCTTACGAATTGTAACGGGGGGGCGCCGGCCGTCGGTGACCCGGCCGGCCGGCAAGGACGATCCCGGCCCGCGCGACGCAACGGCCGATCCGGCAAAGGTTGATCGGTCGCGGCGAAGCAAGTAACTCTCGAAAGCCACGCGCGCCGCCGGGACATCGCCTTCATGCCGCATTCCGACAGACATCTGTCAGCCATGACCCAAGCCGGGCTGAACCTGATCCAGCAGGCGCTGTCGATCTACGGCCGCAATCTGCGGCTGGTGCAGTGCAACCGCCGCTTTCAGGAGATGTTCGATCTGCCCGAGGCGCTGGTCACCGTCGGCGCCAGCTTCGAGGACACGATCCGCCATCTGGTGTCGCGCGGCGAATACGGCGAGGTTAGCGACCCCGAGGCCTTTGTCGCTGTCCGGGTCGAACAGGCCCGCGCCTTCGAACCGCATTACATGGAGCGCCCCCGCTCCAACGGCCGCTGGATCTCGGTCGAGGGGGCGCCGCTGCCGCAGGGCGGCTGGGTCACCGTCTACACCGACATCACCCGCACCAAGGAGCAGGAGCAGCTGCTGCGCACCCGCTCCGAGCTTTTGTCGGAAGAGGTGCTGCGGCGGTCGGAAGAGCTGGCCAGGACCAACCGGCAACTGGCCTCGACGATCAGCGCGCTGGAGGAAACCCAGCGCCAGCTGCGCGCCATCGAGGCCCGCACCCGGCTGACCACCGAGATGATGCCGGCGCATATCGCGCATGTGGATTCCAGCGGCCGCTACACCTATTCCAATCAGCGGCTGACCTCGGTCATCCCGGGCCGCCCCTCCGACATCGTCGGCATGTCGATCGCCGAGGCGCTGGGCCCGGATGCCTTTGCCAAGGTCCAGCCGCATCTCGCCGCCGCGCTGGCCGGCCAGCCCTCCACCTTTGAGTTTACCGATGCCCCCAGCCTGCGCCGCATCCGCGCCTCCTTTACCCCCGATCAGCACGAGAACGGTGTCTATATCCTGTCGATGGATGTTACCGAGGAAACCCAGACCCGCGTTGCCCTGCAACAGACCCGCCGCCGCGAGATCGCGGCGCAGCTCACCAGCGGGCTGGCGCATGATTTTTCCAACCTGCTGACGATCATCCTCGGCATGCAGTCCAAGCTGAGCCGGATGCCCGATCTGCCGGATGACGCCGCCCCGCTGATCAGCGCCACGCTGAGCGCCGCCCGGCGCGGCGGCACGCTGCTTGGCCGGATCGCCGACATGACCGCCAGCCGCCGTCACCGGCCGGTGGCGACGCGGATCGAGCCCTTTCTGCAAGAGCTTGCGGTGCTGGCCGGTCCCAGCCTGCCGCCGGGGGTCACGCTGCACCTGTCGGCGGATGTCCCGGGCGCCATCCTGTTCGATCCCGGCATGTTGCAGGATTCGCTGCTCAACCTGATCCTCAATGCCCGCGATGCCTGTGGCGAGGCCGGTGCCATCCATGTCGCCGCGCGGATCGATGCCGCCACATGGCTCAGCTTCGAGGTGCGCGACACCGGCCCCGGCTTCACCGAAGCGGCGCTGCGCCACGGGGCCGAACCGTTCTTTACCACCAAGGGCGGCGAAGGCTCGGGCCTTGGCCTTGCCATGGTCTATGACGCCACCAAGCTGGCCGGTGGCGATCTCAAGCTGTGGAACACCGAGGCCGGCGCGCAGGTGCTGCTGCGCCTGCCGCTGCGCCCGGCGCCCGAGGTCGAAGAGGCCGACCCCGGCATGGTGCTGCTGGTCGAGGACAATGCCGATCTGCGCGGCGCGATCCGCGACATGTTGACCGGGCTGGGCTGGCGCGTGGTCGAGGCGGCCTCGGTCGCCGAGGCGCAGGCGCTGATCGACGGGCTGCCGGAAATCACCTCGGTGCTGACCGATATCCAGCTCGAAGGCGCCGAAACCGGTCTCGACCTCGCCACCGATTGCACGGTGCCGGTGGCGCTGATGACCTCGTTGCCCGCCGATCACGCGCTTTATGTCGCCGCCGCGGCGCTTGGTCCGGTGCTGCGCAAACCCTTCAGCGCCGCGCAGCTCGCCGCCGCGCTGGGCGAGAGCCAGGATGCCCCATGACCGATGCGCCGCTGATCACCATCCTTGATGACGAGCCCGAGATCCGCCGGCTTCTGGCCGAGACGCTGGAAGAGGCCGGTTTTCGTACCCTGAGCTTTGGCCGCGCCACCGAATTCGAGGCCGCGCTGCGCCGCACGGCGCCCGACGTCTGCCTTGTCGATCTCAGCCTGCCGGATCGCGACGGCCTGTCGCTGGTGCACCGTCTGGCGCTGGAGCAGGGGGCTTCGGTGATCATTATTTCCGGCCGGGCCGAGGTTCAGGACCGGGTGATCGGGCTCGAGCTGGGGGCCGACGATTACATCATCAAACCTTTCGACCCCTCCGAGGTGGTGGCCCGCATCCGCGCCCGGCTGCGCGCTGCGCGGCCGGCGGTGCAGGCCGGCCGGATCGCCAGCTTCAGCGGCTGGCAGGCGGATTTCGACGCCTATACCCTGCGCAACGAGGCCGGCGACGTGGCGAGTTTCTCCCATGCCGAGGGGGCGGTGCTGCGGATGTTCCTCGAAAGCCCCGGACGGCTGATCACCCGCCAGCAGATGCAGGAGACGCTGGGCGGCGCCGCCGGCGAGAGTTTCGACCGGGCGATGGATGTGCGGATCTCGCGGCTGCGCACCAAGCTGGGCGAAGATCCCAAGAACCCGCGGCTGATCAAGACGATCTATGGCGCCGGCTACATCTTTCTCGGCGAGGTCGACTGGCGCTGAGCTCAGAGGCCGAGGCCAAGCCGCACCGTTGGCAGAAGCGTCGCGGCCAGGATGCCGACGATCCCGCCAATGCCCAGCCGGATCAGCGGCCGTCCCAGTCGCGGCCCGGCAAGCCCGAGCGCGCCGCAGACCAAGGCATAGTATGAGACCGTGATGATATCCATCGGTCCAGCCTAGCATGAAAATCGCGCGAATTCAGCCTTTTGCCACCAACCGGGCAGCGAATTTCATGTGCGATGTGATATGCTGCGCCGAGACTGGTTCACACAGAGGGAGATTCAGATGACCACCTTGGAAATCTACACCGCGCTCAGCGCGCTCTGGATCGCGATAGCCTGGGTGCCCTATATCCTCGACCGGATGGCCGTGCGCGGCCTGATGGGGGCCATGGGCAATTACGATCCGCAGGCGGTGCCGCAATCGGACTGGGCGCAGCGGGCAATGCGCGCCCACACCGTGGCGGTCGAAAGCTTCGTGGCCTTTGCGCCGCTGGCCGTGCTGGCGATGATCCGCCTGTCCGAAGACGGCTATCCCGGCCTGCTGGCAATGACCTATTTCATCGGCATCGTGGCGCATTACATCATCTACTGCCTCGGCATTCCGGTGCTGCGCACCCTGGCCTTTGCGTTGGCGGCGCTGTCGACGGTGGGGCTTGGACTGCGGGTGCTGGGCGTCTATTGACCGGACGCGGCGTGGTGCCGATGTCACGCCGCGAAACCTTCATTGATGTTTAAACCGTGTTTGCGTATTGTTCGCTTGCTTCACGGGGGCAGGATACGCAACATGTTCGCCATGCAAAACGAAGCTGCTCAAGATCTGGAGAAATTTCTGGACGGCCAGAAATTCGGCACCGTATTGGCCGACCCGCCTTGGCGGTTCACCAACCGCACCGGCAAGGTCGCGCCCGAGCACAAGCGCCTCGCGCGGTATCCGACGCTGGATCTCGACGCGATCTGTGATTTGCCGGTGGCCGAACATCTGATGGATGCGGCACATTGCTATCTCTGGGTGCCGAACGCGCTCCTGCCCGACGGGCTCCGGGTGCTCGAGGCCTGGGGGTTCGAGTACAAGTCGAACCTGATCTGGCACAAGATCCGCAAGGACGGCGGCTCTGATGGCCGCGGCGTGGGCTTCTATTTCCGCAACGTGACCGAGATCGTGCTGTTTGGCGTGCGCGGCAAGAACGCCCGCACCCTGCCGCCCGGCCGGCGCCAGGTGAACATGATCCAGACCCGCAAACGCGAGCATTCGCGCAAGCCCGATGAGCAATACGCGCTGATCCAGGAATGCAGCTGGGGGCCGTATCTCGAGCTGTTCGGTCGTGGCGTGCGCGAGGGCTGGACGGTCTGGGGCAACCAGGCGAGCGACGATTACAAGCCCGACTGGAAAACTTACTCCTACAATTCCTCGGTCGCTGCCGAGTGACCCCCGTCCCGGACGTGCTCCGGGACCTCTTGGCCGTGGTGGAGGCCCCGGGTCAGGCCCGGGGCGGGACAGCCCCGGCTTTTACGCTTCATCCTCCGGCCAGAGCCAGCCCTGGTCGATCTGGCGGGCCGGTTCGTCGAAGGTCACCCGCTCCACCCCGATGCCGATCAGGATCAGCGGGCAGGGATTGCCCACGCCGCGCCGCACCCGGTCCTGAAGCTTGTCCCAATGGGTGCTGGCGGTGCCGAACTTGTCGGCGACAAAGGCCTTGGCAAAGGCCGCGCGAGAGCTATGCCCGAAAGTTGGTGACGGTGTGATCAGGCGGCGG